>VGYC01000283.1 GCA_016873095.1 Planctomycetota bacterium
CTGAAAAAAACTGCAACCGCGGGCTTATTCTTACGAAGTCGAGAGTTCTGCGGGGGAAGAGATTTTTGCCCCTTGGTGAGAACCGAAAAAAGACTGGCTCGTCGTACATCGCAACGGGCTCGCTTGCTGGACAAAATGATTGACATTTTCGGCAGCCGGGTTACAATCCAACGGAGTTTCGGGCGTTGCCCGATGAGTGTTGTCAGGGCTGGCGGCATCGCCGGCCTGGAAAGAGGAGAACCATAGCCCGGCCAGGTTTGCCTAGCCTTTTCCGCGTCTTTTCGCTGGCGTGACACTTCTTGGTGAACGATCCTGTCTGAAAGATATCGAGGAAGGTGGGCGAAGCCGGCCCTGGTTCCTGGCCGGACCGTGATCCATCTCCGCACGCACCGCCCTTTTCTCTGATTGCGCTTCAGGGCTGGAGAAAGACAGGCGAACAACTCAATCGCGCTGACGCGGTCCATTCCCTCGTGAGGGGGGCGGGACAGGCAATCCAACAGTCAATGCTTCGAGGATTGTTGCCGGCCCAGGCCGGCAAGATTGGCCAGGGTTCATTTTGGTTCTCTCAGGCTAGGAAAGGTTTTCTGTAATGGCGAAGAACATTTACGTCGGCAACCTCGTGTGGGATGCAACCGCCGACGACTTGCTGGAGCTGTTCAAGTCTCACGGCAAGGTGACGCGGGCTCAGGTGATCACGGATCGGGAGACCGGCCGTTCACGCGGCTTCGGCTTCGTGGAGATGGATAACGATGCCGAGGCAGATAAGGCGATCGACGCCTTGAACGGCATGGAGCACAATGGCCGCCCGCTGACTGTCAACGAGGCCAAGCCGCGCGAGAGTCGCGGACCAGGCGGCGGAGGCGGCGGCTACGGCGGTGGTGGTGGCCGCGGTCGCGGCGGCTACGGCGGCGGGGGCGGCGGGGGAGGCTACGGCGGCGGCGGCTACGGCGGCAGCGACCGCGGCCGACGCTACTAAACGCCACTGGACGCTTTGCCTTGACGCACGGAATGCAAAAAAAGAACGAGGGCTGGATGGCCCTCGTTCTTTTTTTGCGCCATGCGAGAATGCTGTCGTCGTCGATCAGAACTCTGTGAGCAAATCCTGCTCGTGTCGGTATCCGAAGGCGCCATTCCGCAGAATATCATCGTCAACATAGCCCAGGTTTGGCGACAAGGCCTGGATATCGAACACGGCGTCACCATTCCTGTATCGGCCCATGAAAGACACCACGTCCTGATAGGCACGCTCGGCTTTCGGGCACTTCAGATAGCTGCCTGAGCTCCCCGCAACCGGTGTCTTGACGCCCTGCTGCTTTCTCAGCTGAATGATCTCGCAGATTCGTGCTGCAAACTCGTGGCCGGCGACCACGCCCTTGAGCCGGCGCTCATAAAGCGGCACGCCTTTGACGAGTTTTTGCGCTTGTTCGAGGTATGCACCGGATTCTCGCATCAGCCTGGGAGTCAACACAAGGTGCATGCCACGGCCGCCACTGAAGACTGGTGTGCGGCTCTTCTCGAAAGCATTCATCAAGGCCTCGTGATAGGATTTCATCGGCCTTTCGGCCGGACCGTAATAGTTCTGGTAATAGAGATTCAGTTCCCTGGATACATCAAGATCTGGATTCCAGATGAGCCTGGCGAACATGAAAAGCTCCAGGCCCTGGGGTCCCCAGTGGGGGCTGGTCTCGTTGTAGATGCCTCTTATGTTGAATCGGCGATACTGGCCGATCCGGTCCGCCATTGTACGAACCAGCGGGAGTGGACCGGGCCAAGCGTAGCCTGACCAGTATTCGTAAGTGTAAATGTTGGCGGCACCCAGTGCTTGCCAGCGGCGAATGCTGGCCAGGGCCTGACGGTTCCAGTTCGACTCCGGGTCGGTGAATTTCCTGGTGTAATCGGACCACTCATTGATGAGCGCAATGTGAATCAGGACATTTGGCTCGATCCGCTTGACTGTGGTTGGCGGCGCGGTCCACGTGCTGTAGGCGTTGAGTGAAACGCGTGCCCCCGGTACAGCCTGCGACAGCTTGCGTGCGACAATGTTGCTGAACGTGCACACGCGATCGGACATGGAGCCGGGATTGTTCGGATCGTCCATGGCCTTGCAGGCGGCGCACTCGCAGAATGGGCAGGCATCGTTGGGAGTGACTGAAAAGCTCACGCCGGCCAGATCATTTCGACCGCGCGCGCGCCCGATGATCTTCTGTGCGAACAGTTCCTGCAGCCCGGGATTGCTGAGGCAGAGTTGCAGGCCGGTTGGGTTGTCGGGCCGCGGGGCCGCATCCGGGTTCACTCTGCGGCGTTTACCCTTGTAAAGGCAGAAATAGTCCGGATGCCGATCGAAGTAATCCTGCACGGGAATCGTTTGATAGTAGGTATGTTCGAAGCTGGGAGTTACCTGCCCGCCGTAACGCGGATCGCTGCCCGGGTCCGCGGCGTTCATGCGGTTGCGCAGGGCCCAGAGGCTTCCCCACTCCTGCTGATCCAGTGTGCTTTCGGCGTTCCGCGTGAACCCGCCACCCAAGACACTGCGGTAAGCGTAATCCGGCAGCCGGGCCACGTGTCGCCCCTGCGGCAGCGCTATGGTCTTCTGCTTCGGCACATGCTCGCCCCACGGCTCCGGCCGGTACCAGCGCACTCCGAGTTGTTCAAGCAAGTCGTACACGCCGTACAGGACGCCCCGCTGTCGATCATGGCCGCCGACGATGGCCAGGCGGTCCGCCGATACGTCGATAACGTATTGTTCGGTGGCGAGGCCATGGGTGTTGATGCTGGCGGTGAAGCGGTTCCTGCCGACGGCGATGTACTTGCCCGCCGGTGCTCCCTTGATCCAATAGTCCGTGCGGATCGTCAGTGTCCGTCCGGTCATCTTCTCGAGGTAAAGACGCAATTCCTGGGCCGCGAACTTCTCAGGCGCCGTGGCTCGCAGGTCAATGAAAATCTCCGGAGCAGCACCTGCGGGACTGATCAGCGTCAGGTTGGCGGGCTCGGCGGCCGTGCACGGACGCGCTCCACCCATGGTCCAGACTACCATCACCAGCAAAAAGCAGTTCCTCATGTCTTTCCGCCTCCCCAGGCGTTATATTGCTTGACGGGCATCCGATGCGCACTCAGCCAAGCCGCGCTACTCGGTGTGAACCAGGGGCGGGCTTCCCTGCGTCGGGGGCCCGAGCAACCTGCGCTGCAAGCAACGAGGAGGAATCATGCGTCTCGCGCACTGCAGGATATGGACTGTTTCGTTGTGTCTGATCGCAACCTCGCTGCTGCAAGCGCAGGATGTGGTCAAGCCAGAACGAATCGTGCTCTGGCGGAATCGGGCCCCTCTCGGAAACGGCAAGTTTGAGAAGGCCGACGCCTGGATCACCGTGCATCGTCCACAGAAGCCGAATGGCACGGCCGTTGTCATCTGTCCCGGCGGAGGTTACGGCGGACTGGTAACCGGCGCCGAAGGGCACGGCATCGCTGCATGGCTAAATCGTCATGGCATCACCGGCATCGTGCTGGAATATCGTCTGCCTGCGGGCCGTTTGCACGTGCCTCTGCTCGACGCCCAGCGGGCGATTCGAACGGTCCGGGCCAATGCGAAGGCCTGGAATGTCGATGCCGCACGCATAGGCATCATGGGCTTCTCCGCGGGCGGACATCTCGCCGCTACCGCCGGCACCCGTTTTGATGCGGGAGAAGCGGACTCGGCCGATCCCGTTCAGCGTTTCAGCTGCCGCCCGGATTTCATGATTCTCGTTTATCCGGTCATCACCATGGGCGAGAAGGGACACGCGGGTTCACGAAACAATCTGCTGGGCAAGCAGCCGGATGCCAGCCTGGTCGAGCAGTTCTCCAATGAGAAGCAAGTCACGGGGAATACGCCGCCAACCTTTCTGGCGCACGCCAAGGACGACCGACCGGTTCCGCCGGAGAACAGCCGAATGTTCTACGAGGCGCTTCGAGCGAAAAAAGTACCTGCCGAGTACCTGGAACTTCCATCCGGCGGGCACGGTCTGAACGGCTATAAGGGACCGATGTGGGACGCCTGGCAGCAGAAGTCCCTTGCCTGGCTGGCAGAGAGAAAACTCGCGCCGCTGTCGGCTGGCCGCGATACGCCGCTGCGTCCGGCACTTGGCACCCGGGGGATGATCAGCTCGGCACATCCGCTGGCCACCCAGGCCGGGCTGGAGATTCTGGAAGCGGGCGGCAATGCCTTTGATGCCGCCGTGGCGGTATCGGCCACATTGAATGTCGTCGAGCCGATGATGTCGGGAATGGGCGGGTTCGGCGTCTTCCTTTGCTACGACTCCGGGAAGAAAACGCTGCGCTGCCTGGATGCGAGCGGGCGATTCCCTGCCGCAACGAATGCGGATGTTTTCCGCGCCCCCACAGCGAACTACTTGCAGAACCGCAAGGGCGCGAGGGCAGTCGCCACACCGGGGAACGCCAATGCCTGGGAAACGCTGGCCAAGAAGCACGGCAAGCTTCCCTGGCCGCGTCTCTTCGCCAAAGCGATCATGCTGGCGGACGATGGATTCATCATCAGCGCCCACACCGCCAAGCACATCCACAGCGAGTTCCCGGTCTTTCCCGAGCATGCCAGGACCTACTACGGCAAGAACGGCAAGCCTCTTGCGGCGGGTGACCGGCTGGTGCAGAAAGACCTGGCCCGCTCGTTGCGGTTGCTGGCCGCGCAGGGCGCCGCGGCGCTTCACGGCGGCGAGCTGGGCGAGAAAATCGACGGGATCATGCGCGAGACCGGCGGATTCCTCAGGCTCGACGATCTGAAGCGAAATGAAGCCGAATGGTGGGACCCCGTCAGCATCGACTATCGCGGCTACAAGGTGGCCGCATCTCCCTTGCCGAACAATGCCTGGAACGGTCTGTACCGGCTCGGCATCATGAGCCGTTTCGACCTCAAGAAGCTGGGCCACAACAGTCCGGCTTACCTGCACACGTTCGCCGAAGCATCCAAGCTCGCCTATGCCGCTCGCTTGCAATTCGCCGGCGATCGTGACCACAACCCGCCTCCGCTGGACCGGCTGTTGTCGGCCAAGCACTGGACGCTGGAAGCCGCCAAGATCAAGCCGGACAAGACTCTACCGTTACCTCTCACCCCCAGCCCTGTTCCCAAGGGGCGAGGGGAGCAGGAGGAGTACACGACGCATTTCGTCATTGCCGACGTGCATGGCAATGTCGTCACGTCCACACAGACGCTCGGCATGCTGTTCGGCAGCAAGATCATGGCGCCGGGGACCGGTATCTGGCTCAACAACTCGATGCAATACTGCACGTTCGAGCCGAAGGGCAATCCGCTGGATGCTCACGCTGGACGGCGCAAACTGGCCGGGTTCTGCCCCATGCTCGTCATGAAGGACGGCAAGCCCTGGCTGGCCGTCGGCTCGCCCGGCGGGCATACGATTGTGCAGACAGTTCCGCAGATCGTCATGAACATGATCGATTTCGGCATGGACGTCCAGCAAGCGATCGCCGCGCCACGCCTGAGCTTCGTCGAACCGGATAGCACCGTGATCGACGCGGGCGTTCCGGAAGCCACCGTCGCGGAATTGGCCAGGCTGGGACACAGAATCCGCGTGACGCGCCTGGGCAATGCCCATGGCCTGACCGTCGAGTACGACGCGAAGGGTCGACCGTCGCGTTTCACGGGCGCGGCCGACCCGCGCGGCGAAGGCGCGGCCATTGGGCGCTGAAACACTGGCACAGAATTGCCTGGCAGGCTTCCATGGACTGCTCTTGGCGCGCTCGGTGACAGCGGGCGTTGAGCGCCTATTTAACACAGCCGTTTGTCGGCTGGATCGTCTCATTCGGTTCGGACATTTGGTCCGCACCGTGCCCGATCTCTTCGGGCCAGAGTCGATGGATGCCTGACTGAGGCTATGACCCAGCCAGCACGCTAGCCACTGCGACTGGTATCAAAAACCATCGGAGAATTCATTTTGACCGTACAGGCTGACCGTCGTTCGCCTTCGGCCACTCGATCTTTGACTTGGCAGTTTTGCCCGCTTCGACATGCACTTGTTGACGCTCTTGCAGCCCACTGTCGGCGTGCCTTAGCCAGACCGAGTACTTGCCGGACGGTATCCGCTCGATCCTGAACTTGCCCTGGGCATCCGTCACTGCGAACCAAGGATGCGGCACTACATAGATCCACGCCAGCATCCAGGGGTGAAACGAACATCCGATCTGAACGGGATGCTTCTGCGGTTCGAAGACATGTACGTAGGGCTGGTTGGAAGCGGCGACGATGTTGAACTGATTGGCTGATTTGGTTGAAGAAGCGATGACGCTGTGGTTGCAAAGGTCGTTGTTCTCGAACCGCACTTTTTGGCCGTTACGAATGGCGACGACACGAGGCAGGAATACCATGTCCCGTTGATCGACCAGCACGGCGTCCTCTTTCTTCGCCTTGGACTGGGCCGGGGCGTTTTCGAGGACCACCACCACATGGCGCAGGCCCTTGGTCTTCGGGTCAACAACCAAATCATTATGCAGGAGAGTGGTGCCATCATTGGTCATGATCTTCTTTGGCGGCGGTACGATCCCCGTAAAGCGGACTTGCCCCTCGATAGTGCCAAATTCGGTCTGCTCGTGAGAAGAGGCTGGCAGCATGCACCAGCCCAGAAAGAGACTCAAGACAATGGCACTTCCTGAAGCATTCATGATTTTCGGCTCCGATTCTCCACGACCTCGGAAAAGCTCCACGAGCGGTCCGTGCCTCTCCATCACGTTCTCCGAATCACGGCAAACCATGATTTCGGCCCACCCTCGGAAAAAGTGAAGTCCTTGAGGTTCGGGGCGACCTTGAAGCGTGATGTCTTGATGGATTCGACAACCCAGCCGTCTGAGAAGGCATCGTGCAACTCCTTCTGGGAAACTCGACGTGGCCCCTGCGTTCCAGGCTCTTCGTCGCTGAAGCACATCAGGAACAACCGCCCACCTGATTTCAGCACGGTCGCAAGGCCCTCAACATACTTCTTGCGATCCGAATCGGAGAAAACGTGGAAGAGACCGCTGTCGATCACGTTGTCGAATCGCTCACTCCAGGCTATTAGCGCCGTGGCGTCCTTGACCAAGAATGTGGCAGGCAGATTCTGCTCCAACGCTTTTCGCTTGGCCCGCCTGATCGGTTCTTCGAGGAAGTCGATGCCAGTAACTTTGTAGCCCCGGCTAGCGAGGAACAACGCTGTATCGCCGGTGCCGCAACCCGCATCGAGGACCGAGCCATCGATCTGGTCGGACTCGTCAATGAACGGCTTCTGCGGTCTACCGATATCCCATGGTGCCTGACCAGCATAAAGTGACTCGAAGGTACTCTTGTCGGGTACGTCGCTCATGTTGGCCTCCTTGATTCATTTTAGGGAATTGCGATCGGTGCCCTCAATTCAAAGTCATTGGCTTTTCGGAGGGTCGTTGCCGAGGGTCGTGATTCGGCGGAAATGGGTTCGATGGCAATGTTGGGCTTCTACTCGCAGATCGTTTTTCCTTGTCTTTGCGATCTTGTTCTGAACAGGCCATTTGTGGCCAAACACCGCCGTGAATTGCTTGCCGATGCCTGCGGCGAGGTTCTGGAGATCGGTTTTGGGACCGGTTTGAACCTGCCACATTACTCATTTCCTGTCCGCAAGATTACGACGGTCGATCCAAACACCGGCATGCACCGGCTAGCGCAGAAGCGAGTGAGAAAGTCAGGGATCGACGTAGACCAGCGAGTTCTCGGCAGCGAACGCCTCCCTTTCGAGGATGGTGCCTTCGACTGTGTGGTCAGCACGTTTACGCTTTGCAGCATACAAGATGTCGAGCAAGCAGTGGCCGAACTCTACAGAGTGCTCAAGCCAGGCGGACGATTTCTGTTCTTGGAGCATGGCCTCAGCCCAGAGCCGAAGGTGCAAAAATGGCAACGCCGCTTGAACTGGCTGGCAATGGCATTCGCTGGCGGATGCCACCTTGATCGGGACATCGAGCGACTGGCGGGAAGGCAACGCCCGCGAATTCCTCGAAACCTCCTTCGACCACTCATCCGCACGACAAGCCGCCGTCGAGCAAGGCAAAATCGGGCCGACAACACGGCGGCCAACCCGGTCATGAAAAGCATG
>VGYC01000284.1 GCA_016873095.1 Planctomycetota bacterium
ATGCTGGCGTACAGCCTTCTCGTGCGGCAACTGCGGCAGAACCGTGCGCAGGAATGGGCACTCCAACGGCTGACGACCATCGGCGAAGCCTGTCGCGCGATGCTGCGTGAAACCCTGCGGACAACCCTGGGCTGGGCCATCAAGCAGGTCACCGAGTTTTCGCAGAGTCCGGACCATGTGGTCGCTCAGCTGGGGTTGGCTTAAGATTGCAAAACTTTAGGTAGATCATGAAATACCGAATGCAAATGAAAAGCCGGGATTCACCCCAAGGCCTCCAGGGGCACACAGATGGGTGCGCCGGCGAGGAGGTCGCCTGTCAGGGGGTCGCCTCGTCCGTGCGGCCATGCTCGATTACAATGCCATGACATGTTCCTGAAAGCGGAGGCAGCCATGAGATCGATGCGATTGTCAGCGGGCCTGGTCGGATGCATGGTCCTGGCAAGCATTCTGGCCGGGGCTTCCCTGGCCGCGGAGCCGCTCGGCTTCGCCGTGAAGCTCGACACCGTGCTGGAGCACGACGACGGCAAGTTCCTGTGGTTCCATCCGCGCGTGGCCGCGATCCCGAAGGCGGGTCGGGACGGCAGGCCCGCCGCCGTCATGACGTTGCAGAAGCACCTGCACACGTCGGATCATTACTCCGGCCTGTACTTCATGCGCAGCGACGACCTCGGCACGACCTGGACGAAGCCCAAGATGCCGCCCGAACTCGACTGGCGGATGGAGTCGGACAAGGTCGCCATCGCCGTCGCCGACGTCACGCCCATCTGGCACGCGCCGACCGGCAAGATGCTGGCAGTCGGCGCGGAGGTCCGCTACAGCAAGAAGGGTGAACAGCTCAACGACCGGCCCCGCTCGCATCAGACGGCATACGCGGTCTACGACCCGAAGTCGGGAAAGTGGACTGGCTGGCGTCGGCTGGAGATGCCCGCGGACGACAAGTGGAATTTCGCCCGCTCGGCCTGCGCCCAGGGGCTGGTGCAGGCCGACGGCACGCTGCTGTTGCCCTTCTATTTCGGCCGCGACGCAGCCACCAAGGAATCGCACGTCACGGTCGTGCGCTGCTCCTTCGACGGCCGCGAGGTCAAGTATCAGCGCAACGGCACCGAGTTGACCCTGAACGTGGAGCGCGGCCTCAACGAACCTTCGCTCATCGGTTTCCAGGGCAAGTATTACCTGACCATCCGCAACGATCGCCAGGGCTACGTCACCGTCAGCGACGACGGCCTGGATTTCAGGCCGATCAGGCCCTGGACCTTCGACGATGGCAAGGAACTGGGCAGCTACAACACCCAGCAACACTGGCTGGCGCACAGCGACGGACTGTTCCTGTCCTACACCAGACGCGGGGCCAACAACGACCATGTGATCCGCCATCGGGCCCCGCTCTTCCTGGCGCAGGTGGACCCGGAAAAGCTGCATGTGCTGCGCGCAACCGAGAAGGTGCTGATGCCGGAACGCGGCGCCACGCTCGGCAACTTCGGAGCGGCCGCTATCACGCCGCACGAGTCTTGGGTGACCGCCTCCGAGGGCATCTGGGACTCTGCCGCCCGCAAGCGCGGCGCCAGGGGCGCAACCTTCCTCGCTCGTGTCCGCTGGGCGAAGCCGAACAAGATGGTCGCTGGCGAAAAGTGAACGCGCCGGGCCCACGGGCCCGCTCTTGTCTCGCCCGAGCGGCGCAGCTGGATTACAATGACTGATGCCCCGCTGCCATTGAAAGTTTGCGGAACGCAAGTGTTTCGCAGTGACGAATTACGAGGCTACGCCGATGCATGACCTCTGTTCCTGCAACGCACACGGCCTGCACCGCCGTGCTTTCCTTGCCGATCTGGGCATGGGCTTCACTGGGCTCGCGCTATCGGCCATGCTGCAGCGCGACGGCTTCGCCTCGACGCCGAGCGGTTGGTCGCCGCCCGACGGCCGGCCGCACTTCACGCCCAGGGCCAAGAGCGTCATCTGGCTCTTCATGAACGGCGGCGTGAGCCACATGGAGACGTTTGATCCCAAGCCGATGCTGACGCGCTACGCCGGCAAGACCATCGCCGAGACGCCTTACAGCGATGTGCAGGATCCGGAGCGGCTGCGCCTCGCCCGTGTCGTCGTCATCAACGACGCCAACGGCCAGCAGCGCAACCGCATCCTGCCGCTGCAAGTCCCCTTCCGCCGCTACGGACGGAACGGCGTCGAGATCAGCGACTGGTTTCCGCACCTGGCGACCTGCGCCGACGACATCGCCTTCATCCGCTCCATGTACACGACGGACGACAACCACGGCGCCCAGACGCAGTTCCACTCCGGCCGGCACATGCTCGACGGCGAGTATCCCACGCTGGGCGCCTGGGTGCACTACGGTCTGGGAACGCTCAACGAGAACCTGCCGCAGTTCATCTCCATGGGCCGCCGCGAATACTGGAACATCCGCGACGGCTGGTACCTGGGACCGGCCCACGATGCCGTGCCGCTGCGCGTCGATCCAGCCAATCCGCTCGACTACGGCCGGCCCGAAGGCGACCAGACCGCCGAAGAGCAGCGCATCGGCTTCAACCTCGTCGGCCGGCTCAACCGTCTTCGCGCCGTGCAGTATCCCGACGATCCGGCCCTGGCCGCCCGCATCCAGGCCTACGAGCTGGCCTTCCGCATGCAGCGCTCGCTCCCCGAAGTTCTCAACTTCAACGAGGAGAGCGAGGCGACGCGCCGGCTCTACGGCATCGACCGACCCGAGACGCGCGACTTCGGCATGCAACTCTTAGCCTCGCGACGGCTGGTCGAGCGCGGCGTGCGCTTCATCCAGATCCAGCACGGCGCCGGCGGCGCCGGCGTCTGGGACGCCCACGGCGGCCTGCGCGCCAACCACTCGCGTAACTGCCTGGCCGTCGATCAGCCCATCGCCGGTCTCTTGAAGGACCTGAAGCGCCGCGGCTTGCTTGACGAGACCATCGTTGTCTTCGCGACGGAGTTCGGCCGCACGCCGGGCACGCAGGGTTCCGATGGCCGGGATCATCACATCTACGGCTTTTCCGTCTGGATGGCGGGCGGCGGCATCCGGGGCGGCATCGTCCACGGCGCCACCGACGAACTCGGCTTCCACGCCGTCGAGCATCGCCACTACGTCACCGACGTGCACGCCACCATCCTGCAACTGCTGGGACTGGACTCACGCCGGCTCGAAGTGCCCGGCCGACGACGACTGGAGATCGATCATGGCCGGCCGATTCGAGAGATTATCGCGTGAGATGGGCTAGAAGACTTCGGAGCGTTTTCTCGCGTCGAGAATTGTGATTGGGAGAGGGCGATGGAATCCGTGAAGCGCCGACATAGCAAAGAAGAGTTTGCCAAGCGAGGCGACGCCATCTATGAAGACATTCGGCCCAGTCTTGCAGCCAAGGACGTGGGCAAGTTCCTGGCCATCGACATCGAAACTGGCGAATACGAGATGTCCGCGGATGAAATGACGGCGGGCGACAAGCTGCGTGCTCGTCTTCCCAAAGCGCAAATCTGGATGGTGCGGATAGGTTATGCTGCGACGCGCAGCTTCGGCGGCCGGCAAGTACGCCAGGAACCGCCATGATCATCGGCACAATCACCTCCGACGAAGCCCGAGTTCGCTTGAACGTGAAAGGCAAACGGGGCCGAGAGCGAGTAGTCGAAGCCGTCATCGACTCGGGTTACACGGGCGCACTCACATTGCCGCCTGGCTTGATCGCGATGCTCGAGTTACGCTGGCAAAGCGTCGACCGGGCCACGCTGGCAGACGGCAGTACATGCGTTTTCCAAGTGTACGTTGGCAAGCTCGATTGGGATTGCAAAGTGAGGACGATCTTGGTGGATGAAGCGGACGCTATGCCGCTTGTCGGGATGAGGTTGTTGCGAGGTCACGAATTGAAGATGCAAGTCCGCTCCCGCGGGAAGGTGACGATTAGGCGATTACCTCGGAGATAATCGTCTGGTCGGACATGACGCTGGCCCGCCCGAGAAGTGGCCGTCAACTCGTGAAGTCTCGATCCCTACCGATGTTACGCACCAGGACGTCGTCGTTTGCTTTCTCGATTTGCCAGATTGTACTCATTTTCGATCTGGGCGTCCTTACGCTTGCTGGCCATTCGAAACAGCTTTCGGGCTTGGACAAGATCGCCGGACTCCATCGCGCGAACGCCGACGTAGAATTCGACCTGGCACACAGAGACAGATCGAGCCACGTGCCGGCCGCCGTATTTTCTCGTCCTGCCAACCAGTTGACGACGCCGATTCGTTCTCGGTAGTGAGTGCATGGATACTGCGATTCGGCTTCCGCCGCATGAGAATCGGCCAACGCCCGATCGTAGTCTTTGAGCCGAACAAATGCTTCTGCTCGGCCGGAATAGCCCCACTCGGTCGGCTCCCGCCGCAGTTTTCTTGTGTAGACTGCGATGGCTTGCTGGTATTGCCCAAGCTCAAGAAGCTTCCAAGGGTCCATGATTGGAGATCACACCAGCCCCGGAATCACCCTGCCGCCATCGACGATCGGCACCGGGCGGCCCAGCGGCGTGTAGTAGATGCGTGTCGAGTCGATGCCCATCTGCTGGAAGATGGTGCGGAGAATGTCCTCGACGCTGACGGGGTCGGAAGTGGGGGCGGAAGCGCGGCGGTCGGTGGCGCCGATGACCTGGCCGGGACGGACGCCGCCGCCGGCAAACAGCACGCTCTGCGCCTGTGACCAGTGGTCCCGGCCGGCGGCGCTGTTGACCGTCGGCGTCCGGCCCATTTCGCCCATCATCACCACCAGCGTGTTCTGCAACATGCCGCGCTGTTGCAAGTCATTCAGCAATGCGCTGTACGCGCGATCGACGTGCGGCAGCATGTCCTTTTCGAGACTCGGGAAGATCGTCGAGTGATGGTCCCAGCCGCTGTGGTCGATGCCGACAAACCGGCAACCAGCCTCGACCAGCCGGCGCGCCAGCAGGGCGCATTGCCCCAGCCCGGTGTAGCCGTAGGTCCGGCGCGTCGCCTCCGACTCGGAGCGGATATCGAAGGCCCGCCGCGCTTCGCGCGAGGTCATCAGGTCGCGGGCGCGCTGATAATAGGTGGACATCGAGCGAGCCCGACCCTGGCCGGCGCGGTCGCGTTCGAGGTTTTCGACCTCGGCCAGCAGCCGGCGGCGCCGGGCTTGCCGGGAGGCGCTGATGCCTTCCAGCGGCCGCAGGTCTTGCACCTCGAAGTCGGCCTCGACCGGGTTGGTCTCGATGACGAACGGCGCGTGCTCCGAGCCGTAGAAGCCGGGACCGCCCCCCGCCATGATGTGCGGCATGTTGATGTACGGCGGCAGCGTCGTCCGCGCTCCCAGCTCGCGGGAGATGATCGAGCCGATCGACGGATACAGGTGGTTGTTCGGCATCCGCGTGTTGCCGTCGGGGAAATCGGCGCGGTAGCCTGTCATCACATAGTGGTAACCGGTGTTGTGGCCGTTGTCGTTGTGGCTATGGCTGCGAACGATGGTGTACTTGTCGGCAATGCGGGCGCACAGGGGCAGATGCTCGCCGATCATCGTCCCGATCACGTTGGTGCGGATGGGGCGATACGGCCCGCGGACTTCGGCGGGGGCTTCCGGCTTCAGGTCCCACATATCGATGTGGCTGGGCCCGCCTTCCAGAAAGATGAAGATGCACGCCTGGGCCGGCGCCGGCCGCCCGGTCCCCGCCTTCGCCTGCATTTCCATGAGCCACGGCAAGCTCAGTCCGGAAAGCAGCCCCGACGAGCCGATGCGCAACGCCTGCCGCCGCGTTACGCCGTCGCACGATTGTCGCGGACTTTTGCCGAAAGGAATGATCATTGGCGAGGTCCTTTTCATCGGAAGGATCAAGCTTCGCGTTCCCGGGAGGCGATGATCTCTTGCAAGCGGGCAGCCAGGGCTGGAGAGAGCTGAGTATACCAGGTTTCGTCGAGCAGTCCAACCTCGAGCAGGTCGAGGAGATAAACCTTGTCCTTGAGCCGAAAGGCGGTCAGCTTCATGCGCACCAGCGCGTCGAGTGTCGGCACCGGGAAGTCCGGTCCTGGCTCGGCTTCCGTCACGTCCGGCGTGGGCGCCGGGTCATCCGGGCGAAGCTGCTCGTTGCCGAAGACGACGTGAATCGCCGAGCGAACGGAGCCATCGGGTCCATCGATAAAGACATCGATGCCGTTGACGTGGTGATGGACGAAGCCGACTGACTGCAATGTCTCGATGACACGCGGCAAATCCGGCCGTCGGATCAGCAGATCGACGTCTTTGGTGTTGCGAACCGCCTCCTTGTCCACGCGGGCCACCCAAGCGGCCACGGCATTGCCGTCAATGACGACGTGGGCAATGCCTGCCTGCTTCAATGCAGCCGTGGCCCGGCAGGCGCGCTCGCGAACATCTTCCACGGCGGCGATCATCCTTTCCCAGGAGAAGTCACGTAACGCGATCACCTCTCCATGATAGCCTCGGCCGATGCGGCCAGCAACTCGTTGTAACGGACCGGGACAGCGAGTGCCATGCTCACGGCGTTGCGTGAGCATGGCGAACCCGCCGGCACCGGCGCCTTTGCCCTTGAACATCGGCAAGAGCGCGAGCATGCCACAGCATCAATCCATCAATCGTCGCTCCACGGATTCCAGGCGGTGAGCACCTGAGCGAACATACCAGGATCGAAGATGGTGTCGTGGCCGCCCAGCGTGACCAGGCGCGTGGTCTCGAACCCGGATGCGTAGATGTCGTTGCCGTTGACGCTGACCGTGCGGCGGCTGACGGACTGGGTGACGGCGTTCTCCGGAGGCCGACGGTGGGCGCCGACGGTGCCGGTCGTGAACGACTCGTCCGCCACCGTGAACGTGTCGCGGGGGGCCAGACGCCCGAAGACGTTCAGGCGATCGCCGGTCGAAGCGCCGCCGTAGGCGACCACGCCGTACTCGATGCCGCCCCGGGCCGAGGCGATGAAGATGTTGAACACATCGGCCGCCGTGTTCGAGCCGACCAGGATCACCTGCTGGACACTCGAAAGCGTGCGCCGAGCCTGCACGCGACCGGTGTTGGTATCGACGATGGTAACGACTCCCGCGTTGGCGACGACGGAGATGTTGCTGCCGCCTTGCGGCGCCTTGTAGATGAGCACCGACTTGTCGAAGAAGACGTTGTCCTGCAAGCCAGTGACGTTGGTGTTCCAGCGGATGACGTTGGCCAGCGTCACATCCTTGATGTCCAGGATCGCCTTCACCGCCGGATCTTGCAGGAACGGATCGATCGTGTAGAAGAAGCGATCGCCGTCGCGCAGGCGCAAGAACTGGTTGCCGATGATGGCGTTGAGCAAGCTGCCGACGCTGGAGCCAGGCAGGTGGTCCTGGGCCAGCATGCCCACGAACGAGTCGAGGAGATCGATGCTGCCATAAAGCGCCTGCAGGGCCGCTTCAGCGCCGTCCAGGACATTGGGGTCGCCGCTGAGCTGCGCGAACGAGGTCAGCCGCACGGGCGTGCCGTTGGCGTTGAGGCCGCCGGCGCGGTAGGCGCCGAACAGGTTATTGAAGTCCGGCAAGCCGTGGTCGCGGCCACGCTGGATATCCAGAGCGCCAAGATCCAGGCCCCCGGCGGGCCGAACAGGCTGTTGCGGATGCCGTCCACCAGATGCAGGTCCACCTCCTGGCCCACCTGCGACGACAGCCCTTTCAGCATCTGGCCCACACGGTCCGGGTTGTCCTTGAGGAATTGTGGATTGAAGAACGCGTCGCGAATCGAGAGCTCACCGACGGTCTTGCCGTGATTGTTGACCAGCAGCGTCGTCTCGTTGATCTGGCTGTGGCCGAAGCGGAACGCCGAATGGGCGAACGAGTTGGTGATCGAGGCATCGACCGTTCCGTCATATCGTGCCGCGTACGGGTCGGGAGCGAGATCGTAGCCGAGGATGGCGGGCAGATATGGCCCGTCGCAATAAATCTGCAACATCTCTATTGACACATAGAGCCTGTCTATTGTCTAGTTTGCGGTTATGGAAAGCAGTAACCAAGGAAGGTACTCGACCCTTGATGTACGGGTGCGAGCTG
>VGYC01000285.1 GCA_016873095.1 Planctomycetota bacterium
CCAACAATGCCGCCGAGCAAGCGCTGCGGCACGCGGTCATCTGGCGGAAGCTCTCGTTCGGCACGCAATCAGCGTCCGGCAGTCAGTTCGTCGAGCGACTGCTGACTGTCATCGAAACCTGCCGCCGCCAATCCTGCAACGTCTTCGACTGGCTTGTCGAGGCAGTCCAAGCCCACCACAATCAACAAAGGGCAATATCTCTATTGCCCGCGCCGTGAACCAATACCCCCCTGGTGAATGAGTCGGTGCTTGTCCCTAGATCGTTACACCGCCCACGGTTTGCGATACTCCTTCGAGAGCAACGTGTTTGCTTCCTTGTCGCCGGGGAATTCCTCGGCTTTTGGGTCGAACGTCAGCACGCGGCCGGTTCGGTACGCGATCTCGCCGAGGTGGATCAGTCCGCACGACAGGTGCGCGACCTCGGCCCCGGCCTTCGTCGTCTTGCGGCTCCGCACGCAGTCGAGGAAGTCGCCCATGTGCTGCGGCAGCGGCGAACCGACGCGGCCCTTCTCTCCCATCGCGGGGCCTTTCTCCTCCTTCTCGCCGAGGAACGTCTGGAAGTAGCCGCGGCGCGAGAAGATCATATAGCCTTGCGTGCCGTAGAACGCATTGCCGCTGTCCACGCCGTGCAGGCCGTAGGGCGCCCACTGCCGGTCCTCGTAGATCAGCACCTTACCGCCGGCGTACTCGTAGGTCACGGTTGTCGGGGTACTCGCGAATATTCTACGTTGGATGTGCGCGTTCGTGCAGTAGAGGCGGTCGGCAAAGGGATGCCGGTTTCGCAAACGGCCGCCTTGCCGACCGCGAACACAAGGAAGTACGGCATCAGCGCGCAGTCGTGCAATTCCGGTCGCGCCGCGATTTGCTCGGCGGTTGGGCCTGACTTGGTGATCGCGCGGATGACGAACGGGACACCTCCTTCGCGACGACGATCGACCAGCCTTTCATGTCGCGCACATCCAGACGCTCGGGCTTCTGCGCGGATACCTGCGGAGGGCCGACTGACAGCGCCAGGGCCGCCCAAACGACCCCATTCATCGCGTGTTTGAACATGTTATGCGGTCTTACAACCTATGGCTCGTCTACCGTTGACACCGGAATAACCTTGCTCGCGAATCCTTCGAGGATCGTGTGATCTGGCGAAGGTTTCAGTTCCACTTCCAGGCGATAGTAACCCGCCTGCTTCGGCGTCCACGCCGCCTCGATCAGTGCCCGACAGAACGCCGTGTGCTGCGTGGCGGCTCGTTCCTCGAGTATCTTCCCTATCTTCCTGCCCAAAACGGGCAACCTGCTTCTCGTCCGCCTCTGGATTGTCCGCAGCATAGTCGGCCAAAAGGTTGGTCGCCAGCGTGCGTTCGGCGGCTTTTTCGGGGCTGCGATCCTTGAAGTAGATTGATAGCGGAGCCAGCAACGCTTGCCGCAGGTTTCACAGGGGCGGAAACCGGACTTCATGGCCAGTCGAACATCGCGATCCTTCGTCGCTGCCTGGGCTTCGTGACCATCATTTGGCAACGGCGTGATACAGAAACGGCCGGCGGAACATCCCGCCGAAGTGGTGGGGATTGTTGCAGCGGACGACGATCGTGTTTTCGCCGGCCTTGATCTTGCCGGTCACGTCCACGTCCCACTGAAACGCATAGTCGTTATGCCACCACATGGGTGCCTGCTTGCGCTGTGCGAGTTCCTGACCGTTCACGTAGAGCCGGCACTCGTTGAACAGGCCGGGGAACATGATGTGCGGCTTTCCCGCGACTTGCTCGGCGGTCAGGTTGACCGTCGTGCGGTACCACAGGTGGCCCGTGTAGCTCTGGCGATCTTGGTGGCGTATGCCCTGAGCCTGGGCGTAGAGATCCGTGCGGATCATTTCCCACTGGTCGATGGGGTAGTCCTTGCGGTTCTGCAGGGTTTGCTTGGCGGCGTCGGCTTTCCAATAGGTCAGATCCACGGCCTTGGTGTGGTAGCCCTTGGTCAGGCCGGTGTCGTTGTTATCGCGGTGGAACGCCCATTCCAGGGGGAGTTTGACGATGAGTTTGCCCACTGGGCCGTCGGTGAGCGTGGCTAACTTCTGGTACTGCTTGACCTCGCCGGGCCACCAGGGCGATCCGCTTTCACCGATTTGCTTGTAGGTGGTGAAGGTGCCATTCATCGCGGTCATGGCCTCACGAACGGCCAGGGCCTTGTCGCCGATGGCGCCCGCCCTGGCGTAGTCGATATCGCGGGCAGCGGCGGCGACCATGGCCAGGTAGCCGTTCATGATGTCGTAACTCATGCGGGTGAAGGTCATCCGTTGAACGTAGCGTTCCTCGTTGCGGGTCCGGCTGGCCTTGGCCTTGAGCGGGGCGACGGCCTTCTCCGCCTCGACGATCTTCCTTGCCAACACGGCCATCACCTCGGGGGTGTAGATCGCCGGCGCGACGAAGTACTCGTGCTCGGTGACGATGGTCTTCTCCCACGCGTCGTAGAGGGCCGTCCAGTAGTCGCGCATCGGCTCGGCCGCTGGACCGTAGAACTTGGGGTAGAACTCCGCCAGCATGGCGTCCACATCCGCCTCGGGGTTCCACATCAACTGCCCGCGGAAGAACAGATTCAGGAACGTCGTGCCGATCGCGTTGCGGCTCTCGGTGTTGACGCCCAGTATGCCCGCCTTGGCGTAGTGCTTCACGTCCTGACGGAACGCCATGTGCGACGGATTCGGGATGTCGCGCCAGACCAGCATGCCCTGGTCGTAGTCATAGATGGACACCCGTCCGTCCATGACCTTGGCCCACTTGTGCATCATGTCCCGGTACTCCTGCCGCGGTGGCGAGTTCGGGTCGTCCATGCCGTGGATCGGGTCGATGTCGATCGGCGCCAGTTCGCACCATAACGACCGCGCGGCCTTCGTGTCTCGCACGGGTGGGATGGTCATGTTGGCGTACGCCAGGAAGCCCAGCTTCCCGCCACTGGTGGGATGCCGGGCCTGCAGGATGCGGGCGATGTTGTTGTAAAGTTCCAGCATCGGATCAGTCACCGACCACCGCATGAAATACTTGTCGTATTGCAACTTCATCAGTTTTTGGTCGTTGGCATAGTCCGACTCGTAAAGCCCGTCCTCCATGCCGATGGAGATGCCGTCGCCTTTGGCGAAGGCGGCATCGAGCTTCTTGGCGACGTGCTGGGCGGTCTCGGGTGCGGTGATCCGGAAGTTGAACATGCCCTTGGAGCCGGGAGCGTCGCCGGTGTACTGGCCCAGGGCGTGCCCGGTGCTGGGCATACCGGAGCGCCCGGTTTGCATCATGTTGCGGAGCTGGAATTCCCTCTGGCCCGTTCCGTCGCCGTTCCAGGAGATCCAGTAGGACCGGATCTCAAAGGGCGAAGAGTAGGCGTAGTCGATCGCGCCGACTTTGAGGGTGTTGTCCTCGGGAACGCACTCGCCGAAGTCGGTGGGCAGATACCAGCGGCAGCCCCACAGCTTCAGCAACTCGGCGACTGCGTAGTAGTGACTTTCGTCATTGCTGCCGGCCAGGAAGACCCGGTTGCCCTCGCGCACAATCGCGATGCCGTCTGCGTTGAGTTTGGGGTTCTTCTTGAGCACCCCGGCGATCTTCTGCTTCAGCGCCGGCTTTGCATTGATCGCCTCCCGGCCGACAATCAGCAGGGGGAGGTTGCTCGCCAGCGCGGCCTGCACGTCCTTCGCGGTGCCCGCAAGCCTGGGCATGGCGCCGGTCATCAGGCCGATGTACTTGACCAGGTCGTCCGCGGCCTGTTTCTCGCGCGGCCCGGCCGCGGGCGAGACGACCACGGTAGCCGCGGCTTGGCCGTCGTTCACGATCACCAGTTCGTTGCCGCCGGCCTTGCCCGCCGTCGCGGCGGCAGATTCGCTGGCTGTCAATGCCAAAAAGATCGCAGTCAGCATCAGCAACACGTTGGTGTAAGGGATTCGTCGCATGTCGTCGCTCCTGTTGGAAATGTGCTCGTGAATTCGAAGCGGCTCGATGAGCATCACCGCGGCCTTGTCAGATTGTCTGACTCGACAGTTGGCACGAACAGGATCGGGTGCGCTACGACGCGGGCGGCCTGTGTGTTGGAGCTGCGCCGGTATTACGGCGATTTCATAGGCCCCGCGGCGTCGTTTGAGCTTCACCGTTCGCTCCTTTACTTCGCGTTGTACTTCTCCCCGCCGCCTTCTCACCCTGCTGCGTCGATTGCAAAAGTATCAGAGCGTTACCTACGGATCGAGGGGTGCCGTCGGAGGGTTGATTCCTCACCTCGCCCTCATACCAGAGCGTTGACGATCCGCCTCCGTCCAGGTTCAGGGCATCGGTGCAGCCCAGCCGCTTCATCAACCCGGCCAGTTCGTGGTGACTCATGCCGACCGCCTTCGCCGGCTGGCGTCCATCGACCACGACGAACCAGACCCTGTTGCCAGCCAGCCCGACCGCGGTGCGAGGCGCTCGGTCCTTGCCCGCCGGATTCGTCAGCACCTTGCCGTCGGCCAGTAACATCGGCTCCCCGGCGATGGCGGTCCGGACGCCTGTCATGTCTGGGTCGCAGGCGATGCGAAGCTTCACGGTGTCGTCAACGTTAGCTGTGGGCGGCGGTCCGGCGGCGGCATTCGCCACGCTCAGGATCAGGCCATCCCGGGGGATCGTTGCATCGCCGGTCCGCCAAGTCTTGCTCACCCGTGCGGCGTACGTCTTGCCGGCGACAAGGGGCAGCCAGGGCGCATCGGGCGTCGGGCGTTGCAGTACCCATTCGCGGGTGCCTTCGGCCGTCCGCGTAGACGGCCCAAAAAAGGGCGTGTAAAGGACCGTGTCCACGGCCCGCACCTCGCTCTTGAAGTCCCGCGTGGAGCAGTTGACGCTGATCGGTGTTTCCTTGCCGACCGGCCAAATCACTTCCAAACGCGAGGCAACCCGGCCCAGACGGGGGCGGGCCTGGGCGTCGATCCAGAAGGCGATTGCCGGCGGCGAGGCAACCAGTTCGCCTTCCACGATGCACATTCCCTGCAGCGTCCCAAAATACCGCGGCTCCCCCTTGAACTCGAAATAGTCGCCGTTGATGGCCGCCAGCGGCCGGCCGAGGTGTTTCGGCAGGCGCGCTACCATGGCCGGCACGGTCTCGTTGCCCCTCACACTTCTCCCGACGGTCGCTGCCACCGCCAGATCCCCGCGGCCGAGATCGAAACGGACCACGTGGATCGACTGCGGTCCGGCTTCCAGCAGTCGCCGATATTCCACTTCCGATGCGGGCGCGCCTTTCGGAGCCGGCTCAGCGGCCCGAGCGGCGGCCCCAACCCCTGTCCACACGGTCCAGGTCATCACACCCAGGCCAGCCGACACCGTTGTGTCTAGCGTCAACAGGAAGCTGCAGGCTATCGCCGCGAGCCTCTTTGGCATGTGCGGTTTCATCTTGTACCTCTTTCAGATTGTACTGGTTCAGCCTGAAATGGAAGCCGCGGGTTCGAGAGCGGACAGGCGCTGCGTTGCTGGCCGGCACGATCGCAGCCCGGCGTGAAGCCCAAGAGGGCCAGCACCTGGGCGATCGTGATGGCGGCCTTGATCGCTGCGAAGTCGATCGCCGGGCGCCACGAATCGGCCGACGACGCCACCTGCTCCTGCCGGGTTTGCCGCATCTGTTTGCGGCGTTCGCGCGCCTCGGCGAGCTTGCGGTCGCGTGCTGCGAAGATTTCCTTATCTCGGCCTTCGAGCATGTCCCTGGGCGTGATGTAGCCGATGGCGCTGTGCAAACGTGAATCGTTGTAACGCGTGATGTAGCCCGTGGTGAGGCGGCGGGCCTCGTCGAGCGACAGCGGCACGAAGGGGCGGACGCACTCGGACTTGTACGATTTGTGGAAGCGTTCGATCTTGCCGTTGCTCTGGGGGTAATAGGGAGAAGTACGGACATGGGTCATGCCCATGATGCGGATGAACTCCTTGAAGTCCTTCGCGATAAATTGCGGTCCGTTGTCGCTGATGATGCGAGGGTGTTACGATCAATAGATTTACCGCTCCTTGTTGTGCGGAATAGGCCCAGCCAAGACGCTCAGCCCGAATGGGGCAAAAAGGTGAACATTGCCTTACAACCTATGGCTCGTCTACCGTTGACACCGGAATAACCTTGCTCGCGAATCCTTCGAGGATCGTGTGATCTGGCGAAGGTGTCAGTTCCACTTCCAGGCGATAGTAACTCGCCTGCTTCGGCGTCCACGCCGCCTCGATCAGTGCCTGATTAAGGAACAGTCGGACCTCCTTTCCGTAGACCGCGGCAGGATGTTTGGTATCCCCCATGAAGCGGTACGGGTTTACCGTCGGCTGCTCTTCCTTGAGGACCCGCGTTCCGTTACCGATTTGCGGAATCACGGACTTGCCGATCAGGTCGCGGTCATTCGTGGACATTGCTCGCGCGTAGATTCTTGCTTCTACGTTTCCGGCCGCCACGCCGCCTACGTTGTGGACGCGCACATGGACCCGGACCTTTTCGCTGGGCGCAGGAGTCAGATTCTCCAGCCAAATGTCGTTCTCGCCGACAGACAAGACTGGCTTGATAAAATACCTGAACGTCAAGTCGTCCAGGAATTGTTGAAGGCTGCGTTCATTCGGTTTCCCTGGTTCAAGTGACGGCACGCCGTAGTAACAAATGCCGGGCAAGTCGGGTCCTAGACGGCGGCAGAGACGCACGGAGTTCTCGATCTGCGGGCGGAATGTCACGCCACAATCGCCGCCGATTCCCAGGGCGATGATGCCACCAGGTCCGGATTCCTCCCAGGGGTTAACCGTCGCGAGCTTTGCAACTCGCTCGGTAAGGAACCGGGGAAATGTGGGGGCATTTCTGCCGTGGATCGCTTCGTAGCTTTCCCCCATGAGAATATGTTTGTTTCGACGAGCGCCTTCCAACTCCTCTCGGTTGAGGGGGCCGGCAATCCAGTTGTAGACGCGCAAGCCGGGGTGTTTCTCGCGGACTTTGTCGTAAGCAACTCCGAAGCGCCGGATAAACTCCAGCCCTTCGGCATTCGGATAGGCTCCGGTCTCGTCGATGATAAGACCATCGCAGCCAATGGAGGCGTGGCGGCCGGCCAGTTTGGCAGTGAAGTCAACCACATCGGCTTCTTTTGCGTTGAGAAAATGCTCCTCTCGAACAGTCATGTAGCCCAGCATCAGAATGCCCCGACGGTGCCAATACTGTACTTCCCCGCCCGTCGGCACGTCTGGGCTTGGAGCGGCAGTGATCCACTTCATTTGCCGCTGAGGGCCCCATGCGAGGATGTGAAGCTCTCGCCAGGTAACTGGCAGCGTCGTGGTTGCCGTGTTGTTCTTGGTGATCTTATCGCCGGACTTGCTGGCCGGATCTACCTGGACGGTGAGGGCATAAATTCCCGTTCTCGTCGGCTTCCACGTGGCTTGATACACCACGTAGGTTCCCTTCTTGTCCGACTTCGCCTGCGATCCAGCTTTTGCCGACAGAACGACGTTCTCTTCCCCCTTGGCTTTCAGAAGAAAACGCACTTCCACCGGATGCGCTCCGGGGCCGCGCACACGCGCCGAAAGTGTCAGTTCTCTGCCGACCACCGGAATGCACCGGGAAGCCACGATGTCGGGGTCATCCACTGGCCCGGAGGAGATGGAAAAGAGATCTCCAGGACCAGACCCGTTGGAGTCATCTGCTCTGCACCAGGCAACTCTGACCTGGGAGCCGATGAGCGCAAGCGCTACAACGGTGAAACAAATGGCCCCATTCTTCGCATGCGCGAACATGTTATGCGGTCTCCTTGTCGAGCCTTTGGAACAGTTTGTATTGGTTCACGGCGCGGGCAATAGAGATATTGCCCTTTGTTGATTGTGGTGGGCTTGGACTGCCTCGACAAGCCAGTCGAAGACGTTGCAGGATTGGCGGCGGCAGGTTTCGATGACAGTCAGCAGTCGCTCGACGAACTGACTGCCGGACGCTGATTGCGTGCCGAACGAGAGCTTCCGCCAGATGACCGCGTGCCGCAGCGCTTGCTCGGCGGCATTGTTGG
>VGYC01000286.1 GCA_016873095.1 Planctomycetota bacterium
CGCGCCCTGTGCCGCGTGCATCGGCGGCCCCGGCTGGGGCGGTTCCCGCCGCTTCCCCGGCGCCGGCGCCCGTGGCGGAAACCGGGGCGCTGCGCGCCGCGAGGCTGGTCCTGTCTGCGCTGCCGGCGCCGGGCAGCACATTCAAGGACTGTGCGGAGTGCCCGGAGATGGTGGTGGTACCGGCCGGCAGCTTCACGATGGGCTCGCCGGAGAACGAGCAGGGACGCTCCAATGACGAGGGCCCCCAGCATCGCGTGACGATCGCGCGGCCGTTCGCGGCGGGCAAATACGAGGTGACGTTCGACCAATGGGACGCGTGCGTGAACAGCGGCGGCTGCAACGGCCACCGGCCGAGCGATGAGGGCTGGGGCCGCGGCAATCGCCCTGTGATCAATGTGAGCTGGACGGACGCGCAGGCGTATGTCGCGTGGCTGTCGCGCCGGAGCGGGAAGCGGTACCGGCTGCTGACGGAGGCGGAGTGGGAATACGCGGCGCGTGGGGGTACGACGACGCGGTATTGGTGCGGGGATGGCGAGCAGTGCCTCAATGGCGCGGCGTGGTATTCGGGCAATTCCGGCTTTCGGACGCAGCCTGTCGGGGGCAAGGGAGCCAATGCATTCGGGCTGCACGACATGCTGGGGAATGTACGGGAGTGGGTCGAGGACTGCGTGCATGAGAACTACGCCGGCGCGCCTGTTGATGGCAGCGCGTGGACGAGCGGCGGGGACTGTAGTTACCGCGTTTTGCGCGGCGGGTCCTGGGTCGACGTTCCGTGGTTCCTCCGCGCCGCGCTCCGCCTCTGGAACGGCCCCGGGGTCCGCCTCTACGTCAGCGGATTCCGCGTTGCCAGGACCGACTAGCCCTCTGCGGTCTTGCCCTTTTGCCCTTGGCCATCGCCGCGCCAGCGGCGGTGGGCGAAAATTTTTTCACGCCCGTGAGCGGCGCCGGCCTCGATGAATGAGCGGCGGCAGCCTTCGCGACCGGTCGCTCCGGTGCTCGAATCGGCCTATCGGTTCCCGCCCTGCTAGAAATTCCTGTTGCGGGCCCGCATCAGAATGCGGGCTTCAAGGCATGCTCGACTGATGGCCATTGACTTTGCTTGCATGATGGTTCGTTGCACCGTTGCATCGGCCCGTTGCGACAAACTCGAAGTACCGGACTGGCGAACCCGCACGCGCCCGCCGCCCGTATTGCAAGAGCCCGTGGAAGGACCCACAGGGGGAGGCCGATTGAGGCGGCAGGGGCGCCCACGACGCCACTACAGCCCATAGGGTGGGTCACATGGCTGTCTATGGGATCAGGCAGAGCTCGAAACGAAAGCGCCCGGCGAGGCCTTGTGGCCGCCGGGCGCTTGTCGTCTCTCAGTAACACGAAGATACCCTAAATTGCCGGCAAACCCGGCAAAGTTTTTTTGGAATCTTGTTTCTTTTTTTGCGCGAGCGCGACGAAGCGATTGAGCGCGTCGGTCCATCGGCCGCGACAGTGACGTTCGCTGCGATTGCAGGCGCGGGTGATGTGCTTCCATTTGTAGCGGCCGGCGCGCATCCAGACGATGAGACGCGTATCTCGGTCGAGTTGAGCCAGCCAGACCTCGACGACTTCCGACATGCGGCGGATTTCGTCGGGCGACGGCGCGCCGCCGCGACTGGGTTCCTCGCTGGCGATTTCGATGAACTCATCGCGCACCATTTCGGACGGTAGGCTGCAGCGGAAGCCGGCGGGGAACAGGTTGCGGACATGCAGGCGGCGCAGCACGTCGAAGGCCTCGCGCAGGCGACGCTCGATCTCGATGATGTCGACGGCTTGGCCCGCGGCGATCAGGCGTTCCACCTCAGCCAGGCCGTCACCTGTCACCTGGTTTGTCACCTTTTCTGTCACCTCAGTATCTCTCTCATATCTTTATCTCTTTCAGAGATAGAATCAGATAGGTGACAAGGTGACTGCACAGACATGGACATATACGCGTGTGCGCGTGCGCGCGCACGCATACGTATGCATCGCGCCAAAACGCCGTCACCTTGTCACCTTTTCGCTGAGACCCGCAGAAATGCTGGTCTTTTCGAGGTGACAGAAAAGGTGACAAACAGGTGACAAAAGAGGTGACAGCGCCGCGCCGGTCGCCGTCGGTCGGAGATGGCGCACGGCGTGCGCCATCTCGAATCTCCCGATCGATCGTAGGATCGATCGGGGGCCTCCACCATTCATCCGGGTGCCAGGCCGCGGCTGCTTCGCGCATCGCTCCTGGCGCTCCGCGGGGCGGATGGCTTGCGCTCGGCGCTGCGTTCGCGGCCGAGCAGCCAGTCGCGCACCGCATCGACGCGATAGAAGATGCGCCGCCCGATCTGGACATAGGGTGGTGACTGGCGGAGCTGACGGTCCCGCTGGCAGGTGCGCAACGATACGCCGCGTCGGGCGGCATAAGCGGGTTCGGACAAATAGCCCTCGAGGAAATCCGGCCCAGCGGCCGGCTCCTTCAACGCCGCGGCGCCCGATGCCGCCATCGCTTCATCCATCGGCTTGTCTCCTCTGCAACCCGGCGCAACGCGCCGCCATGCACAGACTTGCCGATGTTTTGATGCCCGATATAGCCGCCCGATATTGTGGCCGAAACGATAATTTCAGGCGATTTGCGCGCTACTGCGGGCAGGCTGCCCGGTACGGCGCGCGCAGACGGTTGGCGATGGTCTTGGCAGTGGGCGCTTGTCGCTCGGGATAGTTTGTCTTGAACCATGCCAGCAGCGCCGCGGCTTCCCTGGGAAGGGACGGTTCGAGCTGGCCGGCAGCGCGCCGGCGCTCGAATTCGGCCGTATACAAGGTTGCGCCCTTCTCGGGCTTGCCGGCATCGCCGGTCGGGGCGAGGGGAGGGGTGGTAGCAGGCTTTGCATCCGGCTGGGGAGCCGGCACCGCGACCCGCAGACCGACGCGAACGTCAAAGAGTATGATGCCTGGCCCGCTGGCTGTGCCCTTGGCCAAGTCATCGATCTGCACGGTCGACCACGCAGATGCCGGGATCTCGCGCCATGGAGCGAGGGGCGAGCCGACGCGTGCCCATGCGGTCAGCTCCCCCCGCTGCAGCTTGGCGACGAAGTCGGCCTCGATTGCCAAAATGATCCGCCGCTTTTCCTTCAGCAGCGCTTGGCCATTCGCATCGAACTCGCTCAGCACGAACCCAGTCGGATTTCCGGGCGGGCCGAAATACTGCCAGTGGCCTTCGCTTTCCAGCCGGTCGCGGGCCAAACGATACGCCGCGTCCAGCTCCGGATCTGCATGCTCGCGGAATGCCTGCGCCAGTGGCAGCGCCTCCGCCGCCTCGGGCGGCAGATCGTCAGGATGCGCCGACACCGCCGGTCTCCGACGCTGCGGGAGCGGCGTCCGTCTCCGTGCGCATTGGCAGGACGAAGGCGCCGACCGTTTCCGCCGCCTTGCGTAGCGGGTCATCGAACAGGTGAGCGTAGCGCTGCGTGGTCTGGACCTGGGTGTGGCCGAGCATCTGGCCGATCAGGGGCAGCGACGCACCGGCCGAGACCAGGATGCTGGCGAAGGAATGGCGCAGATCGTGGATGCGCACGCTGGTCTGCCAGGCCATGACCGGCTTGCCGTCCTTGCCGCGCATGGGCTTGCCATTGCGCCCGAGCTTCTCGACCCGGTCGGCCAAGCCCGCCTTGCGACAGACCGTGAGCCAGGTGCGCTTGATGTCGGTCAGTGCCTTGCCATCCACACCTGGAAACACGAAGGCACCCTCAGCAGTCGTCTTCATCTCTTTCAGGAGGTGCAGCGCCGGACCGCTCAGCGGCACGCGATGCAGCCGGCGCTGCTTGGTATGCGAGCTCGGCTTGGTCCAGACGCCGTTGTCCAGGTCGAACATCTCCCAGGTGGTACCCAGGACCTCGCCGCGCCGCGCGCCGGTCAGCATCAGCAGCTTGATGGCATTGGCCGATGTCGGCTCGGAATGCTCGTTGAGCGCGCGCGCCAGTGCCGTGATCTCGACCTTGGTGAGGTAGCGGGCGCGCTTCTCCTCCGGGTTCCGCCGCACGCCCGTGGCCGGGTTGTCGTCGCGCCACTGCCAGCGCATGGCCAGATTGAATGCCCGGCGCAGGACTTCGACCGTGCGGTTGGCGCGCACCGGCGTGCCGCGGATCGTGGTGATGTCCCGGTGCAGCGCGTCGATGTCGTCATGGGTGATCGCCCCGACCTTCAGCTTGCCGAAGCGCGGCAGGATGATCTTGTCCCACATGATGCGCTCGTCGACCTGCGAGCGGGCGGCCTTCTGCGGCAGGTATTCGGCCGCGTAGCGCTCCCAGAGCTGCATGATCGTCGGAGCCTCGCGGTCGGCGCGGCGCTCGCCCATCGGATCGCGCCCGAGATCGACCTCGCGCTTCATGGTTTTGGCGGCTTCGCGCGCCGCCGCCACGGTCCAGTCGGGATGGGCGCCGATGGTGATGCGGCGCTGGCGGCCTTCGGCGCGGTAGTCGAGCACGAAGGATTTCGAGCCGCCCGACGTCAGGCGGAGCGCGAAGCCCCTAATCTCGGCATCCCACATCAGAACCTGCCCGTGGGCCGGCGGCAGCGCCTTGCGGGCCAGGGATTCGGTCAATCGCTCGGCCATCGCGGGGCCTCCCGTGTCAACACCATGTCAACGCGCCAGGCGGCTGCTTCTGTCATCTCCTGGCATCTGGAGACAGAGGATGTCAGTGAATATCTGCGTAATAACAAAGTCATGGCAAGATGATGCCAAATACGTGTCAACTATCAAGGCCCTATTACTTGCCTATTTTCTGCCTCATAACCTGAAGGTCAGAGGTTCAAATCCTCTCCCCGCAACCACTTTGATCGAACGCACGAACGCTTCAGAAACAGCCGCCCCCTCTTGGGCGGCTGTTGCGTTTCTGCCGCCCGCTTCCTGCGCCAGCTCGACCATGCGGGCAATGTCACCCACCAGCTCGATCTCGAACCCATCGGCCGTCGGCGTCAGGCGCACCGCCTCGACCAGGCTGCGCAGAATCTGCATCGCCTCCGGTCCAGATTGAGGGTTGCGCAGAGCCACGCTCAACTCTGCCACCTTCCTGCGGTAGAGCTCAGCGATGTTGGGGTGCAACTGAACCGCAGGCGACGGAGGTGCCGTGATGGTTGCCTCCAGCTCAGACTTTCTTTGTTCTAGCTCTTCCAGTCTTGCTTTGACGCATTCCGTGCCCAGTCCATCGGCAATGGCGTCGATCAGGCTCGCAAGCTTGCGCCTGACGTCAGCGAGCTCGCGGCGCTTAGCTTCCCCTGCTGCCGCGCTGCTCCGCTGGTTCTGCGCAATTTCGTCGAGGAAGGCTGCAATGGACTCCTTCACCAGATCCGGCGCCATCAGGTTTTCTTTGAGCGCGTTGAGGATCAATTCTTCGATGAGACCTCGACGAATCGATCCGCGGTTCGTACAGGTGCCGTTGCGTCGCGCTCGAGCGCAGGCCAAATAGTCTTTGCCGACCGAGGCCATGCTACCCCCACACACGCCGCAGAATACGCAACCCGTCAGGAGGTGTTGCGGCCGGCGGCGCTTCCAGAACTCATGCCGCCGAATATTCTGCGACTGCGCCGAACTCCGAATACCCTGCAGTCTGCTCTGAACGCGCTTCCATAGCGGGTCAGGCACAATCCGCAGCTCCGGCACCTCCTTCACGATCCATGCCTGTGACGGATTGAGACGCGAGACTCGCTTGCCCGTGGCCGGATCCTTGACGTAGCGCTGCCGGTTCCAGATCAGCTGACCGGCATAGAGTGCGTTGTTGAGGAGCCCAGTTCCGCGGGTGATATGGCCGCGGATCGTGGTGTCGCCCCAGGCGCGGCCGCTCGGGCCTGGGACGCGCTCGGCATTGAGCTGTTTGGCGATCGCGCGTGGGCTTTGGCCGGCGGCAAAGGCCTCGAAGATTCGACGTACGATCGCGGCCTCAACGGTATTGATGGCACGCTCGCCATTGACCGGTTCTCCCGTCGGCCCGGTCGCACGTACGACGTCGTACCCATAGCAGAGCCCGCCGCCAGAGCGTCCTTGCTCGACCCGGCCGCGCAGGCCGCGCCGGGTCTTGTCCGCGAGGTCCTTGAGGAAGAGCGCATTCATGGTCCCTTTGAGACCGACATGAAGCTCGCTGACCTCGCCCTCGGCCAAAGTGACGATGGAAACACCGGAGAACTTGAGCCGCTTGAACAGGGCGGCGACATCCTCCTGATCGCGGGACAGACGATCCAGAGCCTCGGCGACGACAATATCGAAGAGTCCACGCCGGGCATCCTCGATCACTGCCTGGTAGGCCGGCCGTAACATGGCAGAGGAACCGCTGATGCCGCGGTCCGTGTAGGCCTGCACATAGCCCCAGGCCTCGCGATCAATCCGCTCCCGGCAAAGCCTTATCTGGTCCTCGATCGAAGCACCGCTCTGGAGGTCGGACGAATAGCGGGCATAGATCACAGCGCGCATTGCTTCTTGTCCTGTCATCATCCGCTCCTGATCCGGATCGGCTTAGATACATGAACGATTTGGTCGGCGCGTGTCGACAGGTCTTGCTTGACGCGTCGTGTATTGCTCTGCACCCGTCGTGCCGCTTCGATCATCCGCGCCCGATTGTAGTGCGCCTCGGCCGTTCCTGCTGAACGATGCCCGAGTACCGCCGGCATGATCCCGATATGGGCTGGATCCTTGATTGCTGCGGTGGTGGCTGCGGCATGTCGGAAGGCGTGGGGACCGAGCGCCCGGCCGAAGCGAGCGTGGGTGATCCAGCGGAAGCGCTTCTCGACGCCACGCTTGCCCAATGGCTGACCATTCCAGTTCACCCACAGGGCGTCATGGTTCTTGCCCCTCAACAATTCGCGCCGGTAAATCGTCAAATAGGTTCGTATGAACCCTGTCAGCTCCGGTGGGATCGGACCCTCGTGCACGATTGAGGTTTTGGTTTCTGCAGCTTCGAAGATAAATCGATAACCTTCGCCGCAAGGCACGAGGTTTCGCCCAATCCGGAAATCGGTGAGGTTTCGTAAGCGGACCTGGATCGCCGCTAACAGCGCGAACATCAGCCCGTCGCGGAATTGTCCGCGGCGACGCGCCGCGCCGGCCAAGGTCTCCGCCGTCATCATCAACTTGATGCCAACTGCGCCGAGTTCCTCAATCGAGGGGAGGTTCAATTGACGCTTGGCCATTGTCAGCCGCGCGCGCAGGCAATGGCCGCCAGGCCGGTCGATCCAGCGCCAATCTCGATCGGGCGCCAAGACCGCCATCACCTTCCTGAGCTCGGTGACGTATCCGGCAAGGGTGTAATCGCGGACCATGTCGCGGAGGCTGTCGATGTATGCTTTGACACGCTCCGGTGTGACTCGGTCGGCCGGGTGGGCCTGCGGATCGAGCCAGCCTTGGCGCTCCAGAAAGCTCAGCCACCGGCCGTAGCTCCCGATTGCCTTGCGCCTAGTCGCTTCGGCCCAATGGACGGCACGACTCGGACTGTCGAGGATGCTCCCCTCCAGGATCGTCGCTTTCCATGCAGCGCAATCACGCATCGGCCAGGCTGCGTAGGGGATGCATCGCCGCATCGGATCGGCCGGTCGCCGGGCCATGACTATCGCCGCGCCGGAACGCGGCCGGCTCCCTTGCGGTTCAGGCGTACCACGCTGGTGCCTAGGCTGAGGACTTTGTCCTGAAAGTGCCGGATTGCGGATTCCTGTTCCGCGCCGCAGTAGAAGCGGATGGTTGTCTCGATAGACTTGTGGCCCAACAGACGCCGGATCGTCTCGTAGTCACCGGGATTGCGGTCGAGGTAGATCTTCGCCATGGCATGTCGGAAGAGATGCGGGTTCATTTTCAGGCCGGCTTCTTCCAAGGTGGCCTTCCTTATTGCCTCGAACATGTGTCAACGCCGGAGTAAAAATGCATCGTCTGGCCGGAGTAAAAATGCATCACGGCTGATTGCAGGAAGGCCCCCCGCGGGGGGGCCTTCCTGCGACCTCGTTTATTTCTCGGGTG
>VGYC01000287.1 GCA_016873095.1 Planctomycetota bacterium
TCTGGCGTAAGCTCTCCTTCGGCACGCAATCGAACGGTGGCAGCCGTTTCGTCGAGCGTCTGCTGACGGTGATCGAAACCTGTCGTCGCCAGTCACACAATGCTTTTGCATGGCTGACAACCGCCGTCGAAGCCCAAATGGCTGGAAAACCAGCACCATTGCTGGCCAAGGCGTGAACGGTTACGTCTCGCCGGATACACCAAGCCGCGCGACATGCAGGATGTCCGTGAAGCTTTCTGCGGGACGGATGCGCAGCGCGAGCACTGCCAGAGGCTTGCGGTTCTCGTCGAGGATCGGCGCCGCCACGGACATGGTGGGCTGGCCGGCCTTGATCTCGCCATTCCGATCGGCCAGCAACAAAGGGCTGCGGTATGGCTTGGAAACCGACGCGCCGCTGCGCAGGACCTTCTGATAGAATTCCTTGCGATAACCGTCGATCGGCCGGCCCAGTGTCGAGTCCAGACTCGACGCCAGCACGTGAAGGGCGGGAGACACAAGGAAAAAATCGTCGTAGCCAAGTGTCGTCAGCCGCGGCGCCAGGTATGCGCGCACATTCTGTTCCGCCTTGGCGTTCAACAGAGCCTGTTGCAGTCGCGGCGACCCGGCCTCCAGGGCAAGCAACTCTCGAACCAGTGGCAACAATGGCTCCGAGGCCGCGATGAGCCGGGCGTCATTGCGCTTGCCCTTCATCCAGGCATGCAGGGCCGCGATGTCGGCATTGTGGGTCGCCACGATGCCATCCGTCATCTGCCGCCGAATGGCCTGCTCAACGGTCGCCCGTATCCACCAGGCAACGGCGGCGATGGCCATTGCGGCGACAATCGGCCAGAGCCAGACCGAGCGGCGGACCAAGCTCGTCGTCGACTGCCGAGAACCGGCTGCGCTGTGGCCTGGCGTCAACCGCAGGGCGTTCAAAAGCAATCGTTTCATGACGTCGCTTCCATAGAGCTTCGCTGGGCGTGTCCATCATCGTATTTGCGAATGCATGCGCTTTCCATATTCGATCATCGTTGTGCCGCAGCGGCTCAATTCGCTTGACGAAGCCTTGGAAATGGGAGTACGCTGGAAATCATGTCCACCATAAGACTACCTTCGTTGACCGCGACCGTTTCTTTGCTGTTGATCGCGACCTGGCCTGGCATCTTGCCGCGCGGCGCTGCGCAGTCCCCTGCCCTGCCCTCGACCCGCATCGACTTCAATCGCCAGGTACGGCCGATCCTGTCGGAGCATTGCTTTCGCTGCCACGGGCCGGACGACGAGGAACGCAAGGCCAAGCTAAGGCTGGACACGCGCGCCGGCATGTTCGGCAAGCTGCGCGGCGGCGAGCATGCCGTCGTCCCCGGCGATATCGCAAAGAGCGCGTTGCTGGCACGCATCACCGAGTCGGACGCGTCCCGGCGCATGCCGCCGCCACGGTTCAAGAAAGACCTCTCACGTGAGCAGATCGATATCTTGCGGCGCTGGATCGAGCAAGGCGCAGACTGGTCGGAGCACTGGTCGTTCGTCCCGCCGAGGAGGCCGCTACTACCGATGGTGAAACGCGCCGGCTGGTCGCGGAACGCGGTTGATGCCTTCATCCTCGCACGGCTGGAGCGTGAAGGCATGTCCCCGTCGCCGGAGGCCGAGCGTGCGACGTTGATCCGCCGGCTGAGCCTGGACCTCACGGGCTTGCCGCCGACACCCGCCGAGGTGGATGATTTCCTTGCGGACAAGAGCGCGGCGGCTTACGAGAAGGTTGTGGACCGCCTGCTCGATTCGCCGCATTTCGGCGAGAGAATGGCGCTGGACTGGCTGGACGCGGCCCGTTATGCCGACACGCATGGCTACCACATCGATGCCGGGCGTGACATGACTGCCTGGCGCGACTGGGTCATCGACGCCTTCAACCAGAACTTGCCCTTCGACCAGTTCACGCTGGAGCAACTCGCCGGCGACCTGCTGCCGGACGCGACGCAGGAGCAGAAGATCGCCAGCGGCTTCAATCGCAATCACATGATCAACTTCGAGGGGGGCGCGATCCCTAAGGAGTATCACGCCGCCTACATCGTCGATCGCGTCAACACCACTGCCACCGTCTGGCTGGGCCTCACCGTCGCCTGTGCCCAGTGCCACGATCACAAGTATGACCCGATCTCGCAGAAGGAGTTCTACCAGCTGTACGCGTTCTTCCACAACGTGCCGGAGAACGGACTGGACGGCTCGAAGGGCAACGCGGCCCCGCTCATCAAGGCGCCGTCGAAGAAGGTAAGTCGTGCCTTGCAAGACTTGCAACGTCGCATCGACAAGCTTGCCCGGCAACCGGACTCCGCGAAGGAACTGGCGAAGCTCCGCCAGGAGCAGGCGCAGCTCGAGAAGACGGCACGGACGGCGATGGTCATGGCGGAACTGGCCGAGCCGCGCGACACCTTCGTGATGCTGCGCGGGCAATACGACAAGCTCGGCGAACAGGTACGGGCCGCCACGCCGGCGGCACTGCCGCCTTTTCCCGCCGGCGCTCCCGGCAATCGCCTGGGCCTGGCGCGCTGGTTGATCGATCCCCAGCACCCGTTGACGGCACGCGTCGCCGTCAATCGCTACTGGCAAATGATCTTCGGGACCGGCCTGGTACGGTCATCGGAGGACTTCGGCTCGCAGGGTGAACGGCCCAGTCATCCGGAGTTGCTCGACTGGCTGGCGTCCGAATTCACGTCGCCGTCTCTCGGCGACAGGTCGTGGGACGTCAAGAGGCTGATTCGTCTGCTGGTGACGTCGGCCACCTACCGGCAATCATCGAGAATGGACCAGGCCTCGCTGGCGCGCGACCCGGAGAACCGCCTGCTGGGACGCAGCGCGCGGCTGCGCCTGCAAGCGGAGTTTCTGCGCGATCACGCACTGTCGGTGAGCGGCTTGCTGAACCGCGAGATCGGCGGCGCCAGCGTCTTTCCCTCTCAACCGGCCGGACTGTGGCAGGAACTGGCGTCGCGCACCGACAGCAAGAACTGGTCGGCGCAGTTCTTCACGCAGAGCCGAGGCAAGGACCTGTATCGCCGCGGCATGTACACGTTCTGGAAGCGAACCTCGCCGCCGCCGCAGATGATCACGTTCGATGCCCCCGACCGCGAGACGTGCACGGTGCGCCGCTCGCGCACGAACACGCCCCTGCAAGCCCTGGTGCTGTTGAATGATCCAACCTTTGTGGAAGCGTCGCGGCACTTCGCCGAACGGCTGCTGCGCGAGGCGAAGACCACGGACGAGCGCGTGATCCTGGCGTTTCGCCTGGCAACGGCTCGACGTCCTAATGACAGGGAACTGGCCATCGTCGGCACGGCGCTGGTCAAGCAACGGCAGATATTCGAGCGCGACCCGCGTGCAGCCGAGAAACTGCTGAATGTCGGTGAAGCACCGCGCGATCCGCGCTGGCCGGCCGCGGAACTGGCTGCCTGGACGATGGTGGCCAGCATGATCCTGAATCTGGACGAGAGCTTGACAAGGGGGTAAGCGGACACTGGTTTACGTTGCGCGTTCGCTTGAGGTCATGAGGTCATGCGAACGCGAAACGTAAACGGCATGAGAATGGTGGGAACGATCATGATAGCCGAACAGCAACAATTGCTCAACCGCCGCTACTTCCTTGGCCGTGCTGCCACTGGTATCGGTACGGCTGCCCTGGCTTCGCTGCTCGATCCGACGCTGTTCGCCTCATCCGGGACGAGCCGCGCCGGGGCGCTGGGCGAGCCTCACTTTCGCCCGCGGGCCAAGAGGGTCATCTTTCTTTTCATGTCCGGCGGCCCATCGCACATCGATCTCCTGGATGACAAGCCGGCGCTGCGGCAGCATCATCGCGAGGAGTTGCCGGCATCCGTCCGCATGGGGCAGCGGATCACCGGCATGACCTCGGGACAGCGCTCGTTTCCGTGCGTAGCGCCGATGTTCGAGTTTCGAAGGCACGGCAACTGCGGGCTGTGGCTCAGCGAGTTGCTGCCGCACACCGGGTCGATCGCGGACGACATCTGCGTGATCAAGTCGCTGCATACCGAGGCGATCAACCACGACCCTGCCACGACGTACATCCAGACCGGCAGCCAGCAACCTGGCCGGCCCAGTCTGGGAGCCTGGCTGCGCTACGGCCTGGGCGCCGAGAGCCAGAATCTGCCCGCCTTCGTGGTCATGGTGTCCCAGGGGAGCGGCAACCGCACCGATCAGCCGCTGTTTTCGCGACTGTGGGGCAGCGGCTTTCTGCCCAGCGAGCACCAGGGCGTGCGTTTTCGCTCCGCCAGCGGCGATCCGGTGCTGTATCTCTCGAACCCGCCCGGCGTCGATGCCGCCGCCCGCCGCAGCATGCTGGATGGCCTGGGCGATCTCAACCGCTTGGCCGCCGACGCCGTCGGCGATCCGGAGATCCGCACGCGCATCGCGCAATATGAGATGGCCTATCGCATGCAGTCGTCGGTGCCGGAGTTGACGGAGATTGCACGCGAGCCGGCGCATGTGTTGCGTCTGTATGGCCTGGATCGCGAACGGAACGACGGCGGCTATGCCCGCAACTGCCTGCTGGCCCGGCGGATGATCGAACGCGGCGTGCGCTTCGTACAACTCATGCACCGCGGCTGGGACCAGCACAGCGATCTGCCGACGCAGATTCGCGGCCAGTGCCGGGACGTGGACCAGCCGTCGGCGGCCCTGATTGCGGACCTGAAGCAGCGCGGCCTGCTGGAGGACACGCTGGTGATCTGGGGCGGCGAGTTTGGCCGGACGGTGTACAGCCAGGGCACGCTCACGGCGACGAATCATGGCCGGGACCATCACGGCCGCTGCTTCAGCATGTGGCTGGCGGGCGGCGGCATCCGTGGCGGCATCACGCATGGCGAGACGGACGATTACTGCTACAACGTCGTCCGCGACCCGGTCCACATTCACGACCTGAACGCGACGATTCTGCATTGCCTGGGCATCGACCACACGCGCCTGACGTTCCGGTTCCAGGGGCGTGACTTCCGGCTGACGGACGTGGCCGGCAACGTGGTGCGCGGCATTGTGGCTTAATGCGCCTAAGACAAGCAAACCACGGATTTCCTGATGGCGCCGATAGCCGCCGATCAGGCCGCGTCGTCTACGTGACGCTGCCGGCGAATTCGACCGGGAAGCCCTTGAAGAAGGAGGTCAGGTTCACGCGTTGCGGGTTCCTGAAGACGATGGGCAAGCGGATGGGCGTCCTGGGCGGCAAGTTGCCCTTGATGACAATGTAGGGCTTGCCGGTGGACGTGTATCCGGCCGCGTTGACAAGTCTCACGCCGGGGGGCAGGCTCGGAAAGATGATGTAGATCGGTCCCTTCATGGGAGTGCTGGAGACGACGGTCAGTTCGCCGCTATAGGTCCGCTTGGCGGCGTTGTATGAATAGGCGATCGGCCGGTAGATCTTCAGCGACGGCGCGCTCAGGCTGCCGGCCTTGATGAGCACCCAGGAATCAAGGGACCCATCGCCCACGTCCTGAATGGCCAGCTTGATGGTATTGAGCGTGTTGGGCGTGACCTTCAGCGAGATGGGCAGCACCGTGGTGTAACCGTCCATGGCCACGTTGTGGGTGTTGCTCTCATTGTCGACGAAGAACTGACTGTATTCGCCGTTGTTGAGGTTGTTGATCGAAACGGGCAGATTGGTGCCCGGAATCTTGGCCACGTTCTTGCCGTTGACGAAGAAGGCAAAGACGTCGTTGAAGCTGGAGTTGACGTCTTCGTTGTACTCATCGGAGCCGAAGACGTACTGGAAGGAAAAGTTTGGACCCTTGGGAATGAACGTGAACTCCAGGACCGTGGCATCGTAGGTGTCGGTGTTGTTGATGAGGTTGTTGAGATCGGTGTCGCCCGGGCCGCCCAGGTCGGTCGAGCTATTGCCGGTATTTGGCCCCTTCACATCCACGGCGTTGCCGGTGCTCAGCACGACGCCGGAGGCGATCTTGACGGAACCCTTGCCGCCGGTGAACAGACCCGCCGAATTAACGTTGCCGGTGTAGCTGACACTCTTGACGACGATGCCGTTGCCAACCAGATTCTTGACCAGGGCGTTGGCGCCTGCCAGGGTCACGCCAGTGACCGGCACAACGCGATCTTCCAGTTGCTCCAGGCGTGGCCTGAACTTGCGACGCTGGGCGACTGGTTGTTCGGATGAATCGTGCCAACCCAAGAAGAGAGAACTCAAAAGGCGAAGGGCCACGGCCGACCTCCCGTTTCGTGTGTGAGTGTTCCGCGATTCCGACATCCGGACATTTTACCCAGCTTGAGTAGATGACGCCATCCTTTTATTGCTCAAGTTGCCTCAACTGTCCATGAGGCGGACGACCGGGGCGACGAAAACCAACAGAGGATTTGACGGTTGCCGGGGTTGAAGCGAAATGGCGATGCCTGGAGATGTCCGCACCTCAGAGCGAGTCGTGCGAGCCGGCAGCAAGGAGAGTACGATCCACAAGGCCCGCAAGGCGAGCGCTATCCGCAAGACGAGCACTACCCGAGGAATCGCGCCGATCCGACAGGATCAAAACGTGAATTCCAGGCCGACGTTGATGGCCTGAAACCAGATGACGCTCTCGCGCCGGTAGAACTGGGGGTCGAGCGGCGGAATGGGATTGGTCTGGCCGATGGCCTGGATGTTGACGACCTGGTTGATCTGGTCACCGGGACGGACCACGCGGTTCATCGAGAAATAGGTGTAGCCGACCTTGAAGCGGAGGCATTCGGCGATGTCCCAGTTGAAGTTGACGGCCAGCTCGGGCAGGAAGGCCAGCTCACTGTTGTCATAGGTGCCGACGTTGGTGGGCTGGGCGTACAGGCCCTGGTTGCCGGTGGCGACGAGGCCGCCGGCAGCGTTGTACTGGTTGGTCACGCCGCTGATGCGGACGCGCTGAAAATTCGGGCCAACGGCAAGCTTGCTTTCGAGATCGACGAACAGGTCACTGTCCCAGCGGAAGCGAATCCGGCCGCCGACCTGACCACCCACGAACGTGTTGTAGGTCGTGAAATTGTCGGAGAAGTTGAAAGAACTGGCCGTGCCCGCCGGCAACTGGACGGTGTTGTCGTAGCTGACATATTTCTCGTCGAGCTTGAGGAAGCGCATGCCGCTGGTCATGCTGAAACTGAAGCCGTTCTGCCAGCCCCAGCCCTGGATGTCATAGCGGCCGTTGGCCTCCGCCCCCATGAGGCGTGTCATGTAGGTGAAATTGATGCTGCCGGCCAGCAGACCGGGGAACGAGCGCGGCACGGCGCTCTCCGAGTTGACGGCCGGTTGAGTGTCGAAAAAAGGCCTGGCCAGCAGCGGCGAGCCGGCGGAGCTGGACACGGCCGAGAAGAACTGCGACTGCTGCTCGGCCCCGAAGAAGTTGCCTTCGATGTCGATGGTGCGGTCCGGGTCGATCCAGTACAGCAGCGAGACCCTGCCGGCGGAGCCCTCGTTGTGGTCGAGCGGTCCGCGGGCCAGCACGCGCGTGCCGGGTTGACCAAGGGCCCCAGGAATCGGATCGCCAAGCCGGCCGGTCGTGGCCAGTATGGGAAAAGTCGCCTGGTTGAGCCAGAAGACCATGTATTCGGCGCCAAACTGCCAGCGCGAATCGGGTCCCTCGTTGTCGCTCTCCTGGGCGCGGACGGAACCCGGCAGGCTCAGCGTCGCTGCGATCAACGCCAGGAATATCCATCGCTTGGCCATGACGTGGTCTTGCTCTCGCATCCACAAAAAACCGGCGCCAGTTCGGACACGCCGGCGTCTTGACCCATTATCGGCGGGAAAAAAGGCACACTTGATAGATTCGCCACAAACGGAAGAGTTTGCGCCGTTGCCAGGCGCCGGGTCACGGACGGGGAAGGACTTCGGTGACGATCTCAATCCGGTCGATCAGGCAAGGCCGGCGCTGTGCCCGGCGAGTGTCGGCGCCAAGGCATCGACCGCGAGCCAGTTGCGTTGCTGGGCCGGCGGGGGGGGCAGGCGCGGGGCCGCGGGGTGACGGGATGAC
>VGYC01000288.1 GCA_016873095.1 Planctomycetota bacterium
GATGGGACGGGACAGGCAAAGCTCCGGAGAATCGTAGGGGCTGTACAGTAGTCAAAATCAAGCCCGCGGCGATAATTGAGGCAGAATTTGGCGATTTCGCCCTGGACGACCAGGCCTCCTCGGTCGATGGTCAGGTCAAGATGGCATACGATTTCTTCGAAAAAAGGCTGAGACTTCAGCCAGAGATTGACCTTGAACGCCTCTACACTGTCATTGGAAAGCACCTTGTTGTCGTCAGCATCGTGCTTGATAAGGACGACAATCCATACTTGATCTTCGAGAGCCTGAACGCCAAGGGCCGCCCTCTAGCCCAGGCCGACCTGATTCGCAACTTCTTCTTCATGCGAATTCACGTGAATCGCCAGGAGCAAGTTTTTGCGGAATACTGGAAGCCAATGCAAGACGACCTCGGGGAGAATCTGACCGAGTTCATTCGCCACTTCCTAATGCGAGAGGGGCGAACCATCAAGCAGGGAGACGTCTACTTCACTCTCAAGGAAAGCGTGGAGAGTTCCGAAGGACAGGATGACATCGGCTATTTGGCCGAACTTGCCAGGTTCTCAAAATACTATCTTCGTTTGCTTGATCCAGCGTCCGAGCCGGCAGCTTCGTTGAGCGAACGACTTGGGCGCCTCAATCGAATCGAAGCGACTACGGCATATCCGTTTCTCTTGAACATCTACAACGACCTATCGTCGGGGAGGATATCTCACGCCGACTTTGAAGCGATCCTCGACATGCTTGAGACGTTTCTCATCCGCCGGTTTGTCTGCGGCATTCCAACACATGCTCTTTCAAAGATCTTCATTGCCCTTTACGCCCAAGCAGCTGAGAATCCTTCAATTGTTGAGGGTGTCCGTACGGTGCTAAAAGCGAAGGAGTTTCCAGGCGAGCACCACTTCCGGGAACGGCTGGTGAGCATCAGACTGTATGGGACTGGCGACCGCCTACCCAAAACACGGTTCATCCTGGAGCGGTTGGAGGAGTCCTTTGCTCACAAGGAAGCGATCTCGTTCGATCTTCTGAACGTGGAACACGTCATGCCGCAATCCTTGTCTGAGGAATGGAAAGCGGACTTGGGTGGTCAATGGGAAACGACTCACGACGTGTGGTTGCACACGCTTGGCAATCTGACACTGACCGGGTACAACCCTGAGCTGTCCAATTCTGCATTCGGGAGCAAGCGCGAAATTCTGGCAAAGTCTCACGTTGAGCTCAACCGCTACTTCTCGCGCGTCCAGAAGTGGAACGAGGAGTCAATTGCCCAACGTGCGGAAGATTTGGCCGATATTGCCATTCGCGTGTGGCCTGAGCTGGCAGCTGACAACGCAGAAGTGGAACTCGATTTCGATGCTCCCGAGGATGAAGACGAGCAAGAAGATATCAAATTGCTCAAAGCCAACGTCCTTGAGTTGCTAGGTGGTGCACTCGACCGCGTCGGAAGCCGGCGTTATCAAACGCACCGCCTGCACGACGGGCGAATCATCAACATCAAATACGCACGTGCTCAACGAGACTATTACTGGTTCGGTGTCCACGCGTCGCTGTGGGAGGACTGCCAGAAGTCCGGCGTCACCCATCTCATTTTCGTTCTCGGCCAATTTGGATTCGCTGCAATCCCGGCCAACGTTATTGGCGAATACCTCAAACGCGCGTCAGTTTCTCCCAAGAGCGATGGGATGGTTAGGCATTACCATGTCTTGATTTCCAAAGAACCGACGCTTGAACTGTTTTCTTACGGGCAGCCGGAACGTATCCCGTGCAAGCCGTTCCTTACGGTCTTCAAGCCGGCATGAGTCAACGTCTCATTGGGTGGCCGGCTGTTCGGCGCCGTGACCGAACTCGTTCGCGGCACACCCGGCACATCGACGGCATCGCCGGCCTGGTGCTGCGGCTGGGGGAGATCATCACCAAGGCCGGCACCGTGCAGAAGAGCGGCGAGTTCATCGAGAGCGCGGCCAGGGCGATCAAGGATGACATCGACGCCCGTGCCGCGCATGTCCTGCGGCTGCTCCAGCGCGACGCTGCGTGATGCATGGCCGGGTTGCCTCGGATCGTCGCAAGGCGATCCGAGGCGATTGCGACCCGAACGTCTGAAATGTCCAAAGGTTCATGAATCGCGGCAAAAAGTGTCAGATTGCACGTTGCGACGAGGACACTCGGTAGAGCCCCACGGTCGGCCAAACTGGCTAGCACTTCGCCGTTGCAGTCGATATAGCTCGCGCCGCCAGGGAGAGCATCCACACACTACGCCGACCAACCAAGTCCGTGCCGCGTTCAGGCGTCATGCGATGGGTGTCATGCGATGTGCAAGGATGTCGCTCCAGGTTGCCTGGGGCGCCTCGCCGAATGTGGCTGAAGTGTAACGCCTATCGTCCTGCGCCAATGGCAGTTACGTCAATGGCCGTCGATCAGGCCGACGAACGCATAAACGAAAATAGGTGTCACATTCGGGTGGCGCGCGCTGACATGAATACCATTTCCTCTGAAAGTCGGGACGTGGTTGCAACGACGAGTGGTCGGCCGCATGGGGCGTGGTCATCTGGCCGACGGTCGCGCAATTCGGCCGACCCCACCGGTCCGGAATTACAAACAACCACGCAATGAGACGGTCGGGCTCATCAGTCCAGCTTTCGCACGCTGATGTTCTTGGCATAGGTGACGCCGGTGCTGGAGCGGACGCGCAGGGGGAAGCGGCCGGGGGCGGTGACGCGGGCTTTCCAGAGGACCAGGCAGTTGCCGGCGTCGTCCACGGCGGGGACGGGCTGGCGCAGCTTGCCCTCGACGCGTTCCATGCCGGGCGGCAATTCCAGCGTGAGATGCTGGCCGGTCGCGGGATCCTGGACGTAGGCGGCCACGGTGAAGACCTTGCCGGGCTCGAAGGAGCCGCCCAGGACGAGCTGCACCAGGCCGTCGCCGTCGGCGCCGCTGGCGATCCCCTGGCCGTAGGCATAGGCCAGGTTGCGCTTGCTGCCGGCCGGGATTTCCTGCGGTTCCCAGTAGATGCCAACGACCGAGTAGGCCTTGCGCTCGATGACGGGCATCTCCCACTGGCGGGCCGGCGCGATGCGTCCGGACAGCACGACGCGGTCCGGGCGCAGGAAATCGCGTCCCAGGTCGTAGGTGAGGTGCGTCACGAAGCCGGGATTCTTCAGCTCCGCCCGCTGCAAGACGCGAAGGTACGGCGGCACCTGCTTGCCCTTGAGTTCCACGCCGTTGAGCAGCTTGTTCGGCTGGGTCGGGGAGGAGAACAGCGGGGCGCGCTTGTCCATGATGATCGGCCGCAACACCACGCGAATGCCGACCTTGTGCGGCTTCTTGTCGGCATTGTCGATCAGGTAGCGGACCATGGCCGCATCCCGCCGCCGCCGTTGCCCGGGGGCGCCGCGCGTCGGCACGATCTCCACTTCTTGCTTGATGGTCAGGCCGCCGATCTTGTATGTGGTGAAATAGCCGGAGCGTGCTTTCTTGGCCTTGCCCATCGGCAATGGCTGATTCTGGGCGATCAGCATGCCTGGAGCGTTGCCGGGAAAGAGGATCATGCCGTCGATGTTCAGCAACGTCTGAATGACGCCGGTGTGCAACTGCTGGTTGTTGAGCCGGATCGTCACGTACATGCCGCCCTGCGGGTTGACCTGCGCATGCAGCTGCGGATCGACCGGCTCGAGCGGTTGGACGACGACCGGCTGGTCATCCGCGATCTTGACCTCGAATGGACCGCGAACGGCCGCCGACTGAGATGGCAGAATGGATGCGAGTGCCAGCGCCAGGCAGGAGGAGAGCATGACGGTACTCCCGGTTGTGCGCATCGTTTAGCGGGGAGCCGACAGGCGACCGGGCGCGTGCCGGGGCGCCCCACTCAGGTTTGCATAGACTTATTGAGAATAACGACAAGGCGCGACAAAGATAACGTCCATCTGTAACGGGTGCGTCACGGCATCAAGGCGATAGCCGCGACAGCAGCGTGCAGAGCCAGACGAGCGTCACGAGAAAGACCGGCGCGATGATAAAGCCGAGGGGGCACGGCCGATCGGTGATCGGCGGATGTGATTGGGGATTCATTGCTGGCCTCGTTCTGTGCGTGTTCCGGGGGCGCAATCAAGCATAGCTCACGATTCCGGCGGGTGCGTCCAGTGAAAATTGTTCCGGTGCTCGATGTGCAGGGAGGCCAGGTGGTGCGCGGCATCGCCGGCCGGCGGCAGGAATATCGGCCCATCGTCAGCCGGCTCTGCGAGTCCTGCGATCCGCTCACGGTTGCCAGGGCATTTCGCGATTCTTTCGGTCTCGTCGAGCTTTACCTGGCCGATCTTGATGCGATCATGGGTCGACCGCCCAGCGTGGACCTGTACACCGCGCTGCGCGGCGTCGGCTTTCGGCTGTGGGTGGACGCCGGCATGCGGCGGGCTGAGGATGGCCAGTTGCTGGCCGCGGCCGAAGTCGAGCGCTTGGTCGTCGGGCTGGAAACGGTCGCAGGTCCGGCTGCGCTGGCTGCCCTTTGCCAGGCTCATGGGCAGCGCATCATCTTCTCGCTGGACCTGAAGGGAGGCCAGCCGCTCGTGGTCGCCAATGCCTGGGAAACGAGCGACCCCTTCACGATCGCCGGTCAGGCCATCGCTCTTGGCGTGACGAGCATCCTGGTGCTGGATCTTCAGCGCGTGGGTACGGCAACCGGCACCGGTACTGAAGACCTGTGCCGGCGCCTGTCGGCAGCGCACCCGCATGTGGAACTGGTGGCAGGCGGTGGCATTCGCGGCATTGCCGATCTGCACCGCCTGCAAGACTGCGGCGTGCAGGCCGCGCTGGTCGCCTCGGCGCTGCACGACGGCATCATCAGGCGTGGAGACTGGCCGTAGCCGCGAGGGCGAGGCTCCTGCCGAGCCGCGATCATTCAACGGCTTCTGGCTCGGCAGAAGCCTTGCCCTCCCCGATGCGCAGGCCGGATCAAGTGTTACTCGACAAACTCCACGGCCACGGCCGACGGAATGATGTCGGCGCGATGGCCTTCCTCGAGCAGGCGGGCGACGGCGGCGCGGCCGCGCGGTCCGTAGTCCAGCGTCCAGTCATTCACGTACATGCCGACGAACTTGTCTGCCAGCTTGCGATCCATGTCCCGGCCGTATTGCAGAGCATACTCGAGTGCTTCCGCCCTGTGCTCCAGTCCATAGCGGATGCTCTCCTTCAAGTAGCGGCTGATGCGCTTGATGATGTCGCCGCCCAGGTCGCGCCGGACGACGTTGCCGCCCAGTGGCAGCGGCAGTCCGGTCTTCTCCTGCCACCAGACGCCGAGATCGACGACCAGGTGCAGGCCCTGGTTCTGAAAGGTCAGCTGCCCCTCGTGAATGATGAGCCCGGCGTCAAAGTGTCCCTTGGCGACTTCCGCGAGAATCTGATCGAAAGGCACGACCTCGTGCGTGAAGCCGTCCGGCAACAACAAGCGCAGGGCGAGAAACGCCGTCGTCATCGTTCCCGGCACGGCGATGCGCAGCGACGCGAGATCGCTGACGGCCACCGGCTTGCGAGCCACGACCATGGGCCCGTAGCGGTCGCCCATGCTGCAACCGCTGGGCAGCAGCGCGTACTTGTCGAGCAGATGCGCATAGGCATGGATGCTGATGGCGGTCACCTCCAGTTCGCCGCGTAACGCTCGCCGGTTCAGCGTCTCGATGTCCTGGAGGACGTGATGAAACTCCAGGTCGCCCGTGTCGATCTTGCCATGCGCCAACCCGTAGAACATGAAGGCGTCGTCCGGGTCCGGACTGTGGCCGACGACGATCTTGTGTTTGCTCATGTAGCACCTCGAATGAAGAACCGGCAGACCGGCAGCCGCGCAACCGGCTTGTTCGCGTTTCGCGCTCGCCGCATCCTTGAATGTCATTCCTCAGACCGCGAGGGCGGGAGGGGCGCTGGCAAAAGCCCCTTGACGCGGCCTGGCGTTCGCTTGACAATGATAAGGTAGGAACCCGCCGGTTTTGCTCAATCCTCGGAGGTGACGATCCATGTTGCACAAGATGACATTTGCGGTCGCGAGCCTGGTGCTGCTTCACAGCGCGACGGCTGCGACCGAGACGGCCAGGATCACTGGACAGTACATCGAGGCCCGTACCTGTGACGTCTGGACCGGCCCGTGCTTCGCCAATGCCGACTTCAATCTCAGCGGTAAGAATGCCGTCATGGCCTGGAAGATCGACACCGGGTCCTTCGAAGGAGTGTCGCTCGACGGCCTTGGCATGGTCGCGGTCATCTCCGCCAGCGATACGCTCGGTTTGACGCAAACCGGGCCGGCCCGCTCGGTCATCATCGTCGATGACAAGGCGACGCCCTCGCAACGGCAAGCCCTTGTCCGGCTGGCCCAGAAGCAGGGCGGGCATTATCTCAAGAACGTGCAGGCGGTTCGTTACGCGCCGGTGGCGATGTCGGTTTGCGAATGCAAGGGTGGCAGCTGTGCGGAAGTGAAGGCCGGCGGCGCCCACATCAAGACGCGCTGCATCGACGCACATCACGACAAGGCTTGCGGCAACGAGACGGCCTTCTATCCGCCGCTGGCGCGCAACGTAAGCGTTCGCCCGGCGGCCGCCGTCGAGACGGGCTTCCAGGGAACCGGCCTGCGCGAGACGTGGCGTGAGTTCGATCGCCGCGGCGCCTACGTCGGCTCCTTTGAGATCCGCTAAGCAGTGCCGCAGGCTCTGATAGCGCTTCAGGGTGACATGGATGGCCGCGGCTTTGCGTGGCCATGCGGCCTGTCCTTCTTGCCAGTTCAATCATGCCCACGCAAAGCCGTGGGCACGGCACCCCACCGGAGAACCTCACATGCGTTGTGCGGGTCTGAGCGCCCTCATCTTTGTCTTCGCCGCCCTCGTTGCGCATGCCGAGAACGGCAAGTACTCGATCAAGACTGCCGACACGGCGCCGCCCAAGGCCATCAGTGAGTCGATTCGCAAGCTGCTCGACAAGCAGTCCGTGCAATTGCTGTCGCCCGACGGCAAGCAGCTTGCAGAGGTGTGGCTCCGCTCCAGCGTGCCCGCCGACGCGACTCCCGAGCAGATCAAGAACGGCATCACCTACCGCGAGATCAAGCAGTCCGAGATCATTGGCGTCATTCGCTTCGACCAGGACACGGCCGATTATCGCAAGCAGAAGGTCAAGGCCGGCACGTACACGCTGCGTCTGGGCTATCAGCCGGCCGACGGCGACCACCAGGGCTCGTCGCTGCACAAGGAGTTTCTGGTACTCGTCGATCCTGCCAAGGACACCAAACCAGACCTGATCGATTACAAGGAGATGGTCGAGCTGAGTATGAAGACGATCAACACCGGCCATCCCGCCGTGTTCATGCTCTTCCCCGTGCCAAAGCCCGGCCCGGCGCCCCGGCTCGAAGCCAAGGCAATGAACCACTGGGTGCTCAACACCAGGGAAGAGATCACGGTGGACGGCAAGAAGACCGGCAGGCGCATCGGCATCGGTATCACGCTGGTCGGCCACGCGCAGTAGCTCACTCAAATTTCAACCGCACCGCGCCCCCCAGGATGATGCGACTACCCGGGGTCAGCACATAATCCTGACCGGCGGCCACCATGTCGGTTTCCAGTTGCGTGCCGGTGTTGCCCGGCATGGGCCGCAGCAAGAAAGATCCATCATGCCGCGAGTGGACGATGGCCACGTGTTCGCGCGATACGCGCCGCGCCGTGGCCGGGTCGAGGCACGCCGCCAGGTCGATATCCGGAAAGACCCCTTCCACCGGATCCTGCCGGCCGACCATGGTGATTTCTCGCGCCAGCGGAAAGCGCTGTAATGGTTCTCGATTCGGTCCGTACAAGACCATGCAGGGTCGAGCCGCTGGTGCTGCCGGCGGCGACGTGGCTGCTGCTTTCTCCGCGGGAGACAATGGCGTTGGCTCGGCCGGCAATTCAAATCCGCACGTGCAGAAGGTGTCGGCATATTCCG
>VGYC01000289.1 GCA_016873095.1 Planctomycetota bacterium
CCCCCCCCCCCCCCCCCCCCCCCCCCCCCCCCCCCCCCCCCCCCCCCCCCGCCCCCCCCCCCCCCCCCCCCCCCCCCCCCCCCCCCCCCCCCCCCCCCCCCGCCGGCCCAGCAACGCAACTGGCTCGGAAAAAATCGGCCCCCTGAATAACCGCAGCAACCCCGTGGTAATAACGCCCCTCCAGGGCTGCCATCCCAAAAAAAAGGTGCGATCGCCATTCCTTTGTCGTCGGACCGTGGCAACACGCGCGAGAGGGGCGTGGCACTGGGCCCGCGCTTATCATTGGATGCAACGCTCTTGGCGTTTGTCCAGCATGGCGGCACGATCTCGTCCGCAAAGAATGGGGGGTGACTCTCGCGAAACTTGGCCGACTACTCGACGGGGCGACGTAAGTTGCGCATCAACAATAAGATGTGGAGACGAGTGGTCGGCCAGGTGGGGGTGGGGCGTTGGGCCGGCACCTTCGCGACGTGGCCGACCGCTGCTATCATAAGCTTTTTCGTGGGGGCGCCATGCCGTTTGACAAGGTCGAGACGCAGGTCGATTTCCCCGCCCAGGAGCGGGCCATCCTTGCCTGGTGGAATGCCCAGGGCATCTTCGACAAGCTGCGCGCCAAGAACCGCGGCAAGCCGCGCTGGTCGTTCCTCGATGGACCCATCACCGCCAACAACCCCATGGGCGTGCACCATGCCTGGGGCCGCACTTACAAGGATCTCTATCAGCGCTACTTCGCCATGACCGGGCACGAGCTGCGTTACCAAAATGGCTTCGATTGCCAGGGACTCTGGGTCGAGGTCGAGGTCGAGAAACAGCTCGGCATCAAGTCGAAGCTCGATATCGAGACCCTGGTCCCCGGCGACCGTTTCGCCAGCATCCACAAGTTCGTCGAGCTGTGCAAGGATCGCGTGGACAAGTTTGCGCGCATCCAGACCGAGCAATCGATCCGCCTCGGCTTCTGGATGGACTGGGACCGCGACGAGGACTGGCGGAAGCCGGCGGACCAGCGGCGCAGTTACTTCACGATGTCCGAGGAGAACAACTACACGATCTGGAGCTTCCTCAAGAAGTGCCATGACCGGAAGCTGGTCTACCGTGGTTACGACGCCATGCCCTGGTGCCCGCGCTGCGCCGTCGGCCTCAGCCAGATGGAGATGCACGAGGGCTACCTGATGGTCGCCCATCGCAGCGTCTTCGTGCGTTTGCCGTTGCGCGACCGGCCGGGCGAGAACCTGCTGGTGTGGACGACGACTCCCTGGACGCTGACCAGCAACGTCGCCGCCGCCGTCAATCCGCAGCTTACCTATCTCAAGGTCAAGCACCGCGACCAGGTCTTCTATCTCGCCAAGGGGGCGCTCACGGCCCAGCGGCTTGAGGAGCAGTTCAAGCGCAAGGAATGGGTCGAGGGCGTGCCCAAGCTCAAGTCGCTCGAGCAGATCTTCAAGGAGAAGGGCGGCTACGAGATCGTCGGCGAGCTGTCCGGGGCCGACATGGTCGGCTGGCGCTACGATGGCCCGTTCGACGAGTTGCCGGCCCAGCAGCATCCCGCCGGCTATCCGGAACAGATCGCCGAGGTCGTCACCCGGCAAGGCTGGGGGCCAAGCGAGTCCGCGAAGAACATCCATCGCGTCGTCGCCTGGGACATCGTTGGCGAGGTCGAGGGCACGGGCATCGTCCACATCGCGCCGGGTTGCGGCAAGGAGGACTTCCACCTCGGCAAGCAGGAGAAGCTCGTCCCCATCGCGCCGCTGGACGATCAGGGCGTATTCGTCGCCGGCTTCGGGCCGCTGGAAGGCAAGTCGGCGCTCGATCACGCCACGGCCGACTGGCTTCTCGCCAACCTGCAGGAGAAGGGCGTCCTCCTCGCCGTCGAGAAGTATCCGCACAGCTATCCGCATTGCTGGCGCTGCAAGACCGAGCTGCTCTTTCGCCTGGTCGATGAATGGTTCATCGACATGAAGTGGCGCGACGAGATCAAGCGGGTCGTCGAGGACGTCACGTTCTTGCCGGAGGTCATCAACGGCAAGGCCCGCGAGCTGGACTGGCTCAGCAACATGGGCGACTGGATGATCTCGAAGAAGCGCTTCTGGGGGCTGGCGTTGCCGATCTGGGTGTGCGGCAAGTGCAGCAAGTTCGAGGTCATCGGCGGTCGCGACGAGCTGAAGCAGCGGGCCATCGCCGGCTGGAAGGATTTCGAGGGGCACACGCCGCACCGGCCGTGGATCGACATGGTCAAGATCCGCTGTCCGCATTGCAACGGCGAATCGAGCCGGATCGGCGACGTCGGCAATCCCTGGCTGGACGCCGGCATCGTGCCGTACTCGACCATGAAGTACAACGCCGACCCGGACTACTGGAAAAAGTGGTTCCCGGCCGATTTCATCACCGAGTGCTTCCCCGGCCAGTTCCGCAACTGGTTCTACGCCATCCTGGCGATGAGCACGATGATGGAGCAGCGTCCCCCCTTCAAGGTGCTGCTGGGCCATGCCCTGGTCCGCGACGAGCACGGCGAGGAGATGCACAAGTCGCTGGGCAACGCCATCGGCTTCCATGAGGCTTGCGACGAAGGCTGGACGGTGCAGTACAAGGACAAGAGCGAGCGCAAGCCGCCGATGGGCGCCGACCTGATGCGCTGGATGTATTGCCGGCAGAATCCGGTCGCGAACATCAACTTCGGCTCCGGCCCGGCCGAGGAGCTGCGCGCCAAGTTCGTCCTCAAGCTGTGGAACACCTACGCGTTCTTCTGCAACTACGCCCGGCTGGATGGCTTCGACCCGGCCGCGCCGCAGGTTCCCGTCAAGCAACGGCCGGACCTCGACCGCTGGATTCTCTCGGACTTGCAGCTTCTCATCCAGACGGCCCATCGCGAGATTGGAAGATTCAACGTCATGGCCTTCTGCCTGGAGGCGGAGCAGTTCGTCGATGACCGGCTCAGCAACTGGTACATCCGCCGTAACCGCCGCCGTTTCTGGAAGAGTGATAAAGGCGATGACAAGCTGGCCGCCTATCAGACGCTTTACACCGTCCTGGTGACGCTGACGAAGCTGTTCGCCCCGGTCATGCCGTTCCTGACCGAAACGATGTACCGCAATCTGCATGGCCGGGAGGGCGAGGCTCCCGCCGAGCCGCAGACAGAAAACGCTCCAGCGAGCCAGAATCGTCCATCCACCCTCACCCCAATCCTCTCTCCCGGAGGGAGAGGGGGGAGTGTACATCTCTGCGACTATCCGCAGGCCGACGAGCCCCTCATCGACAAGCAGCTATCGCAGGACATGGAAGCCCTTCTCCGACTAGTCTCCCTGGGTTCGGCAGCGCGGAACACGGTGAAGATCAAGGTTCGCCAACCGCTCGCTGAGCTGAAGGTCCAGCCGGGCAACGACGCCGACCGCCGGGCGGTCGAGCGTTTCGCCGACCAGATCTGCGAAGAGCTGAACCTCAAGAAGGTCACGCTGCACGACCCGATGAAAGGGCCGCTCCTGCAGTTCGAGGTCAAGCTGAACATGAAGAACGCCGGCCCGAAGCTCGGCCCGCGCATCAAGGACGTGCAGGCCTGGCTTGCGAAGCAGTCAGCCGCCGACCTCGCGGAGAAAGTGCAAGCCGCCAAGCCCGTCGAGATCATGCTGGGTGACGAACCGTTGACACTGGAACCGACGGACCTGGCCGTGCAGGTGAAGGGGACGGACGGCTGGGCCGGCCTCGCCGACCGCGGCACGCAGCTCGCGCTCGACACACGCATCACCGAGGCGCTCGCTCAAGAAGGCATGGCCCGCGAGGTCATCCGCCACGTGCAGAGCGCCCGCAAAGACGCCGACCTCCAGATGGAAGACCGCATCGTGCTGCACCTTGGCACGGAGTCGCCGGCGCTGGCAAAGGCCATCGCCGCGCACCGCGACTACATCGCCGCCGAGACGCTGGTGGCCGAGTGGTCGGAAAAGCCGCTGGAAGGAGAGGCGTACCGGACAACGGTGAAGGTGGAGGGACAGGTGCTGCATATCGCGCTGCGGAAGGCGTGACGGTCTTGCTATTGCGTAGCAGACGACAATTCTCAATTCTCCGGAATTCTGTTGCTCAAACACTCGTTGCCGATGACAATCTTATCCAGCGATTGTTCATTGCCTTGGGCGATTAACGATCGACGGAGCCGCATCAATGAAGATAGCGCTCACTTCACTTGGTGTCAACATTGTCGGGCTTTTATTGATGTCCAGCGCCGGCGCTGCCCAATCCCAGCCGGTGCCGCCAGGGACGGATGTCCACGGCGATCCACTACCTGATGGGGCACTGGTCAGGATTGGGACCCTGCGCTGGCGCCATGCCGGGGCGGTTACTTACGTTGCGTTTCCGCCGGACGCGAACACAGTCCTGACGGCAGGGCGCGATGATGTCATTCGAATCTGGGATCGCAAGGCTGGCAAGGAGTTCCGTCGCTTCAGCATTCCGACGGTTGCCGTGCCGCCGGATTCGAGGGAGCCGAATTCCTATCCTCCCAGCTTCGCCATATCTCAAGACGGCAAGTTGCTTGCCGCGCTGTCGCGCAAGAACGAGATCATCTACGTCTGGGATGCGGCTACAGGCAAGTTGCGACTGCAAGTGTCAAGCACAGTTCTCGATAATCGTGGGCTGACGAGCGGCGTTGCCGTGGTATTCTCTCCCGATGGCAAGACCCTGGCCTTGCGGATGATCGATCGCGGCGTCCTGCTGCTCGATACCCAGACCGGCAAGACGATCCGCCAGATCAAGTTCCAGCCGCGCAAGGCCGGCCAAGGGGTTATTGCGTTCGTGAGCGCCGGCGACGGCGCGGGGATCGCTTTTTCGCAGGACAGCAAGACGTTGGCCACTGTCGAATCCGAACCGAACGATAGCCATTATGTGAAGCTCGTTGGCGTCGAGACGGGCAAGGTCCGCATCATCGATTCGCCCAAGCGTCGTGCCTCCGGCCTGGCTTTTTCGGCGGACGGCAAGTACCTGGCTTACGGCACATTCAAATCGATTCACATTTGCTCGGCCGAGACCAGCAAAGAACTTCGACGCATCAAGTCGCCGATGACCACTGCCAAGCTGCTGTGCTTCGCGCCGGACGGCAAGACCATTGCCGCGAAGGGCATCGATTTGAGCGTCGAGGTCTTCGATGTCGAGTCAGCAGCCTCGCTCGGGCGAGTCCGCGCGCCGGCTCACGACGCCAAGATGTATTATTACCCTGGAGTCGATGAGGGACGTGACGTCTGCTTTTCGCGCGACGGCAAGACCATTGCCGGCGCCGATCGTCACACCGTTCGCTTCTATGATGCACCGTCGCGCCGGTAGCGTTTGGCAGTCGCCTCAGTAAGAGCTTGCCGCAATCGCTCGTTCAATTCCTGAGACGTGCGCGGGCTGACGAAATAAAGAATGTTCTTGTCGTGGCTGGCGATGATGACAGTCGGCACGCGCTCGATGCCGAGGACGGTCACGAGATCGCGGGTGTTCTCCTGGTTGATGTCAATCCGCACGTTGACGAACTTCTCTTTCAGTAGCCGGGCGGTTTCCGGGGAGCGCAGTACTTCTGCCTCGAACTTCTTGGCGGGGCCATTCCAGGAGGCGCCGAAGTACAGAAAAATCGGCCGCTGTTTCTCTGCGGCCTCGCGCATGGCATCGTTGTAGTCTCGCCACGGAATCTCGACGCTTGTGACCTGCGTAGCCGCCAGAATAGCGAGCAACAATCGCGCAAGCAGCATGGCTTGACCCTCCAACCAGAGCCAGAGGCAGGATAACGTTGGGAGACAAATATCGCAAGCCGGCGCAAAGCCTTCTGACGTTCATCATTCATCGTTTCAAAAAGATAGCCACCCGCCGGGGGAAGCGGGTGGCTGGGGATAAGATTGTGGGAAAGGGGTTCGGCAGGATGGGGACGGGAAGCCCCACCAAGGACCTTTGCCGACAGGACCGTGGAAAGCCAAGGGTCAGAGGCCGGGAAGCCTCATTCGGCTCTCCGTGCCCGCTGGGCGAGCGGGCCACCAACGCGGCTGGGGGTCGCCGCTATTCCGTCAACCGGTCCTGTCAGCAAAGGCTCAAGGTTTCTGCTTCCACAGGTTGATCGTGCATGAGGGAGTAAAGCAATCGCCGTGCCAATCGCTTCGCTAACGTCGGGTGAATGATTGTAAGTCATGACAATCACACATGTTATGTCGCTAGTTCTGGTTTGACGCCAGCAGTTCCGAGGTTTGGCATTGCTTGTAAAATCGTTCTTCAGGCTGTAACTACTACACTTTCCGATGACAGGCGGGTTTTTGGGGAAATTCAGGGAATTGATTAAAGGAGTAGCGCATGGCATTCACCACCGTGGCGCGCGTCGGCGAGATTTCCGTGGGCGGCGCCAAGCAGGTCACCGTGGCGGGCAAGACGCTAGCCCTGTTCAATGTGAACGGAAACTTTCACGCTATCGACAACGAGTGCCCTCATCGCAACGCCCCGCTGGCCGAGGGGACGCTGCAAGGCACGGAACTGGAATGCCCGTGGCACGGCGCCCGCTTCGACGTCTGCACTGGCGCCGTTCTCAGCCCGCCCGCGCGCAGCGGCGTCAAAGCCTACAAGGTGCAAGTCTCGGGAGACGAAGTGCAAGTCGAGGTTTGACCGATTCTGGTCGTTGCTACACGGCAGCCGCCGCGGTGCGCGAATGATGACAAACTTTCCCTGGCAACGTCCGCTCCTGAAATTGTCACGGCTGGAGAGTTTACAAACGGTCTTCCTGTTGCTACCTTATGCTTATCCATTGCAAACTTTCGAAAGCCAGTAAGTACGGCCAGGGATGGCGGAGAGTTGCCCATGTTACAGGCTCGCCAAACCATCGCCGACTTTGAGATTGTCCGACTGCTCGGCAAGGGCGGGATGGGCGAGGTTTACGAGGCCGAGCAGAAGCATCCGCAGCGCTCCGTGGCCTTGAAGGTGCTGGCCCCATGGCTGGCCGACGACGACGATGCCCTGCAGCGATTTTGGCGGGAAGCAAACGTTCCCGCGCAACTTGACCATCCCGGCATCGTACGCATCTTCTCGATGGGCAAGATCGACGGCATTGCCTATTACACGATGCACCTGGTCCGCGGCGTATCGCTGACGGAGTTCATTCGCGAAGGCACTCAGGCGCTGCAACCGAGCACGCTTGGCTACTCGGCCGCGGCTCAGGCGACTCCTTCCCAGAAAGACGCCGTTGCGCCATCGCCTCCGGTCGAAGCCGCCGCTAGGCCGGTGAGTTCCGGTCGACATCGGCCGCCGCTGCTGAAGCATTACTTCCGAGATCGCTTTGGGACAGTGGCGCGAATTGGCGCCATGGCGGCGCGCGTGCTTGGCTCCGCGCATGGCCAGGGCTTCTTGCATCGCGATGTCAAGCCCTCCAATCTGATGATCGATCAGCACGATCATCTGTACCTCGTTGATTTTGGGCTGACCCGGGCCCTGGAACCCGGCGCGGATGGCACGCGTGCCGGCCTGGTCGTGGGTACGCCCTGGTACATGAGTCCGGAACAGGCCCATGGCCAACCCGTAGATGCGCGCTCCGACATCTACTCTCTTGGCATCACGCTCTACGAACTGGCTAGCCGCGGCGTGGGACCCTTCACGGCCAGCCGGGAGGATTCCCAATCCGTCCTGGATCAGGTGCGTGAGGGAAGCCATCTACCGCTGCGTTCGCTGGTGCCGGACGTGCCGCCATTGCTCGAGGAAGTCATCGCGCGCTGCATGCAACTCGACCCCAGGAAGCGTTATCAGCGTGCCATCGATCTGGCCACCGACCTGGAGGCACTGACTGCCGAGCCATCGGCTCTGCCCGTAACGGCTCTCCATCGGATACGATTCAAGGTATTGGTTCACGGCGCGGGCAATAGAGATATTGCCCTTTGTTGATTGTGGTGGGCTTGGACTGCCTCGACAAGCCAGTCGAAGACGTTGCAGGA
>VGYC01000290.1 GCA_016873095.1 Planctomycetota bacterium
ATGCTGGCGTACAGCCTTCTCGTGCGGCAACTGCGGCAGAACCGTGCGCAGGAATGGGCACTCCAACGGCTGACGACCATCGGCGAAGCCTGTCGCGCGATGCTGCGTGAAACCCTGCGGACAACCCTGGGCTGGGCCATCAAGCAGGTCACCGAGTTTTCGCAGAGTCCGGACCATGTGGTCGCTCAGCTGGGGTTGGCTTAAGATTGCAAAACTTTAGTTCAAAGGGAAAAATGGAAAGTCGGTTCAGTGATTTGCCGAGGGATAATGTCTCAACTAAGAGACCCTGCGAGCCAGCACTAATCCATGCCGAGCCGCAGGGTCTACCAAAATCTGGCTCTGTCGCGGCGGTTACACCGCCTCGCGCAAATCCGCCAGCTCTTCCTTCACCGGTGCGTAGTGGCTCGGCTCCATCGTGAAGGACGCCGTGCCGCTGGTGAAGTTGCGCAGCTCGGACGTGTAGCCGAACAGTTCGGCCAGCGGGACATACGCGTGTAGCGAGCAGCGGCCCTTGTCCAGGCTTGTGTCAAGGATCTCGCCGCGGCGACGGCTCACGTCGCGGGTGAGGTCGCCCATGTACTGCCCCGGCGCGTGAATCATCACGTTCATGATCGGCTCGAGCAGGACGATGCCGGCGCGGAGCTGCGCTTCCTTGAAGCACTCGACGGCGCAGCTCTCGAACGCCTGCTGGCTGCTGTCGACCTCGTGCGACTTGCCGTCGAAGAGCGTACCTTCGATGTCCACGCACGGGAAGCCGTACTTCGCTCCCTTCTTGCAGGCCTGGCGGAAGCCGTACTCGACCGACGGGATGTACTCTTTCGGCACGGCGCCGGCGTAGATGTCGTTGACAAAGTACAGTCCTTCCGGGTCCGGCTTGTCGTCGTTCTCCTCCTGGAAGGTGGTCCACTCGGCCAGCTCTTCCTTGGAGAGATGCTTGAAACGCATGCTGATGACGGCGTACTTGCCGCGGCCGCCGGACTGCTTGATGTAGCGGTATTCCAGCTCGATCTCCTTTGCCAGCGTCTGGCGGTAGGAGACCATCGGCTTTCCGGGGGTGACCTGGACCTTGTAATCGCGCATCAGCTTGTGGATGGCGACTTCCAGGTGCAGCTCGCCCATGCCGCTGATGATGAGCTGGTTCGTCTCCGGATCGACCTTGGTGCGCAGCGTGGGATCGTCGCGGACCATGCGGCCCAGCGCGTCGGCCATCTTGGCCTCGTCCACGTTCTTGGCCGGCGTGATTGCCTGGGAAATCACCGGTTCCGGGAAGCGAATCTCTTCCAGCAGGATCGGCTTGTCGGCATCGCACAGGGTGTTGCCGGTGTAGGTCTGCTTGAGGCCGACGGCGGCGACGATTTCGCCCGGGCCGACGGAATCGAGCCGATCGCGGCGGGCGCCCATCATCCGGTAAATGTGGCTGATGCGCTCGCTCTTGCCGGTGACGGCGTTGTGGATGATCGAGCCGGCTTCCAGCTTGCCGGAGTAGATGCGCATGAATACCAGGTCGCCATGCGACTCGCTGATGGTCTTGAACGCCAGCGCGGACAGCGGCTCGCCGATCTCCGGCTTGCGCTGCTGCTTCTCCTTCTCCTTGCTCTTGGGGACCGTGCCGGTGACCGGCGGGCGATCCTTCGGCGACGGCAAGTAAGCGGCGACGGCGTCGAGCAGCATGCGCACGCCGTGGAACTCCTTGGCGGAGCCGCACAGCACCGGCGTGATCTTGCCGGCCAGCGTGCCGTGGCGGATGGCGTTGCGCAGCATGTCTTCGGAGATCGGCTTGCCTTCGACGATGGCTTCCAGGAGAGTATCGCAGCCGTGCGAGGCGGCTTCCAGCAGGTGCTCGCGCCACTCCGCAGCTTCCTTCTGGTACGCGGCCGGGATGTCGGTCCAGGTGTAGCGCATGTGCGCGGGATCACTCTCGTCCTGCTTCCAGAATTTCATGCGGATGAGGTCGATGACGCCGGTGAACTCGCTGCTCTGGCCGGCGGGATACGAGCAGACGGCCGGCTCGATGCCGAGCTTCTCGCGCATCTGCTGCAGGCAGCCGTGGAAGTCGGCCCCGGTGCGGTCGAGCTTGTTGATGAAGGCGATGCGCGGCACGCGATGGCGGTTGGCCTGGTGCCACACCGTCTCGCTCTGCACCTCGACGCCGCCGACGGCGCAGAACACGCCAACGGCGCCATCGAGCACGCGCAGGCTGCGCTCGACCTCGGCCGTGAAATCGACGTGGCCCGGCGTGTCGATGAGGGTGATGCGCGAGCCGGACCAGTCCACGCTCACGGCGGCCGACTGGATGGTGATGCCTTTCTCGGCCTCCAGCGGATCGTAATCGGTGGTGGTGTTGCCGTCGTCCACGTCGCCGACCTTGTGCTTGGTGCCGGTGAAGTAGATGATCCGCTCGGTCAAAGTGGTCTTGCCGGCGTCCACGTGGGCAATGATGCCGATATTGCGAATCTTCTCAAGCATGGCCGATTCCTCATCTTGTTTACGTTTCGCGCTCGCGGATTCCTGTTCCGCAAGGATGACGGCGAACGCGACACGTAAACCGTTCACGCGCGAGCGGTTTGCTTCACCATATCACATTGGAGAGCCGAGGGTGCACCCGGGTTCAGGCTGGCCCATGTCACTCTAGGCCCCCAATCCCCGGCTTCGTGGAACTGACGATGGGCAGGTTCAGGCTGGCAATCCGTCCAAAAGTCCTCGGGTCGCTTCCACGCCTCGTCAGGCCAATGTGGAAGCGAGTCTATCATTATAAGAGAACGTGAAGTTTCGTCTAGGTGAATCGGGAAGAAATGGAAGAAATGATGTGCATGTTCCGCATGTTGTGCGTCTTGCACGCGCTGCCGTCGCGGCATGTAATCAGGGCCCGCCGGCGGCAAACTCCACGGTAACCGGGGTTTCCGATATCACCGGGTAGCGTCCATCCTGCATGGCCGTGGCGCGGATGGAGAAAACATGCGGCCCGCCGCGCAAGGCCGCTGCCGGCGTGATGCGCAGCGCCGCTTGCTCCTTGCCGACAGCGACGACTGATGGCTCGGCGTTGAGCATGCCGGTCAACTCCTCCGGCACTCGCAGTTCCAGCCGCACCGGCTCGGCCAGCTTGGTCAGTCGCGATATCTTCAACGGCACAACAAAGGGCCGTCCCGCAGGCACGACAAGATCGGGAACGTCGGCCGAGACTTTCAAGAGCGCGCCTTCCATGGTCATCGTGATGAAGCCGGTGATCTCGTTGAGCATGAAGCGCGTCTTGCCTTTCGGATCGGGCACCTTGGCGACGGCGACCATGGCCATGCGCGAGGTCCGCGTCGTCTCCAACCATTCCGGCATGTAACAGGGGTAGATGGCCCGGCCGACGCCCGGCGGAACCTTCACCTCGCCGCCCGTGATGCCCTGCATCTGGTACGATTGGGTGGCGGCCATCTGCAGCATGATCTCGCCATTGAATCCGTCGAGCCGTTCGACGATGACCTCCGCGGGAAACGTCGATCCACGATGCACCTTGCGTCCGGTGTCCTGGTCCACGGGTCGGCCCTTGAAGCGCGGCTTGAGCGTGGCCGCCACCAGTAGCGTTGACAGCTGGTTTTCGGTCTGGTCGCGCGGCGTCAGATTCGCCGTGATGGGCGCCTGGGCGGCGCGGGTCAACGATCCAGCGACGCCGACGACACTTACGAGTCCGGCACCTGTGCCGGCATCCTTGGCGGCTTGCAGTGGAATGACCAGGTCGGTCTTGTCCTTCGGAATCACGAGGTTGGCCGGCACGCTGATACCGGCGGGCAAGCCATTGACGGCGATGTTGATCGGCCCCTGGAAACCGCCGCTACGCGTCGCTTTCACGTTCAAGTCGAACTTGCCGCCGATCGGCACGCTGATCCGCTGGACCGGAATCTGCAACGTGAAATCGGCGACGGGCTGTCGTGCGGTCAGCCGGTAGATGGCCGCGGCCGTGCCGCTCTTGCCGGCCATGTCGCTGACGACCACCTGATACGTGCCATCCAGAGGCACGATGAACTCCAGCCCGGCGTCGGTCGTCCCTGGCAGGTCGTCGTTCCTGGCCAGCTGTTTGCCGTCCGGACCGAGCACCGTCAGCGCGACATCGAGCGGCGCACCGGTACGCCGGGCTTCCAGCGCGAGCGACCACTTTTGCCCTTTTTTCCAGTCGAACGCACAGGATTCCTCCGCGTCGGGGCGTTCGAGGACACCGGTGATGCCGACCGGCCCCGACAGCTTGACGGGACTGCCCGGCGACCTGCGTACCGACTCCGGCAGATCGCTGAGCAACAGCCGAAACGCCGGCGCGACGCCCCACTGCGTTTCCAGGCGATAATCGAAGGCGGCGGCGTTCAAGGTCGCGGGGAAGGCGACCTGCCGCTTGACGGATTCCATTCTGGCGGCGCCGCTGGCCACGCCGTAGCCGACGAATTCGACTTCACGGGTCTCGCCGCGCTTGCCCGCCGCCGGGATCGCGCCGACGACGCGCGGTCCCGGAGTGATCGCCAGCCGGTAGGTGTACGACCGGTCGCCGCCGAAATCGACATCGTGGACGCTGACGACATACTCGGCGCCGGCCTTGGCCGCAAACGTGAGGGCCGGGTCGGTGCCGTTGGTGCCGGCGACGTCGGCCAGCAAACGGCCCGCGGCGTCGCGAACTTCCAGGACGGCGAGGAACTTGGCGCCGAGTCGCCGTGCCGTCAGTTCACAGGTGATCGGTCCGTCCTTGGTGGCCCTGAAGCGATAGCGATCGACTTCTTCGATCTTGAAGATTCGACCGGAAACCGTGACCGGCAGGCTTGATAGCGTCTGCGGTCCCTTGCGGCGCTCATCCTCGACGACTTCCGATCCAGTTCCGACAAAGAAGGTGCCGACGGAGGTGACGCCGTTGGCGTTGGCAGCCTGCCAGTGAATCGCACCGGACACATCGGCTGGAATTACAAGCTTGGCGGGCACTTCTCGTGCCAGCGGTATGGACACGATGCGGCTCCGCGCCCCGAACCAGTAGGGCGGACCGGGAATGAGGATCGGGCCCAGCTGGCCTGGAGCGACAAGGCGTACCCGCGGGTCGAGGACAAAGTAGTCCATGTCCGGCGTCCAGTCGTAGCCGCCCAGATGGATGTCCACGGTCGTTCCGGCCTTGCCGCCGGAAGGAAAGACATAGCCGGCTTCGGGCGCTTTCTGGGCGTGGGCGGCGGAGTGGCATGCGAGAAAGGAAAGTGACAGCAACGTGACCAGGGTGAACTTCATGAATGGACTCCGCGTGAGCACCGCTTTGAAGGCCGTCACCCGTGGGTCACCACGGGCTTCGTCTTTCCGCCTTGCCGTTGACGCTGGACCGTGGGCGGCGGGCCTCGGAGGTATACCACAGCGCGCGGATCTCGCGCCAGCGAATATGATCGGCGGGGATGCCGGCGGCAAGCAGAATGCGCTCGACGCTCTTCCAGCGCACCGGCGCGTCCCGGTCGATTGCCTGGAGATTGCGGACCAGCACCGACTGGTTCAGGCCGAGCCGGCCGCTGAACGCGCGGACCGTGGGATCGACCTCGGCAATGAGTGCCCGCACCTCGACTGCCAGCGGCGACGCGCCGCGCTTCTGCAACTCTGCGCGGTAACGCTCCATCCAGTCGTGCTTCACTTCCGAGAGGTCGGCGACGCCGCAGGCGCGCGCGACGCGCAGCAGCACCGGCCACGGCGGCACCTTGCGTCCCTGCATGATGGTGCGCAGCCGCGTCTTGCCCATGTCCTTGAGGCCGGCCTTGTCGAGGCAACGGGCCAGCGGGATGAGTCCGCCTTCGCGCCTGGCGAGGAGCGCGATCATGCCGGCCACGCTGGGCGGATCCTGCCAGGCCAGTCGCTGGTCCAGCCGTGCTTTCCAGGCCCGGTGCAGATCAGCGAGCCGCACCTTGCCGGCGTCGTGGATGGCTTGCAGGATGCGGTCGTTGGCGGTATCGCGCAGCGGTGTCACGCCGCGCTCGATCTTCTGGTACTCCTGGCTGGAATAGCCCAGAACCCGTTCCATGTCGCTGATCTCGAAGCCGTACATCTCGCGCGCCAGTCGCAGCTCGATGCGCGTCTCCGGCCGATGCCGGCGATGGAATTGCCGTCGGCGTTGCCGCCAGCGCTCCAGCAAGCGCGGCTGCTCGTCAACATCGGCGAGCATGCCGGCCAGTCCGGCCGGATGCGCGCGGGCCGAGTAAAACCCGTCCTCCTCGATGGCCTTGATGATGCGCGCCGGTTTCTTGCCGCCGACGCCGAACAGGTCCGCCAGGTCGCGGCGGCGAATGCCTTGCTGTTGCCGCAGCTTCTTGACGCGGGCCCCGAATGGATCGAACGGCCGGCCTTGCTGTTCCTGCTCGTCGCGCAGCCAGAGCCGCTTGAGCCTGTCCAGCTCTTTCTCATCGTCGCAGATGGCGCGCGCCGCCTTGACCATGCGTGACCAGGCGGGCAATTCGAGATAGCGCAGGCGCCTGGCTGCCGCGGTTCCAAGGCCGAGGTCCAGCAAGTGTTTCTCGGCGTAGTTCTTGCGGCTGCACAGGACCCAGAATTCCGCCAGGGCTTCCGGGTAGCCACGATCGAGGAGCCGCTGCCGCTCCGCCTTTCGCCAGATTTCCTCGGCCGGCGTGGGATCGACGCCGACGGCCTTGCCGAGCCGCAGCAGCAGCGACAGCGGCAACGGGAAGTTTCCGCGGCGATACTCCCATAGCGTGGCCGGGCTGATGCCGACCCGTCGCGCAAGTTCGCGCGGCGAGCCCGCTTGCAGCTGCAACGCCGATAACCAGCCGCCCAGCGAATCGATCGGACCGGTATAGAGACGGCACAGCTTCTCCAGCTGATCGGCGGCCACTCCCTGCTTCCGGCAGAAGGCGAGGAAGCGCTGCAGGATGCGCCGCGTGGGAAGATGCACGCCCAGCTCCGCATCGCGCAGCGTGCCGCGCGGAATGCCGGAGCGACGCGTGAATTCGAGCCGCGTCATACCCATCATGTCGGCGCGAATGCGCACCATCGCCTGCGCCAGCGGCGGCGCCTGCTCCGCGCGAGCCAGCGAGCGCTTGCGAAGATTGGCGTTCCGCAGTCGATGGCCCGTCAAATGGGCCGAGCCATTAGGTGAATCGGCGGGCATGACTTCCTCCCGACGATGCCAGTTCTTCGCCGTAGGCCAGTCGGCCGGCGAAGCAATTCTTCCTTAGCGGGCGTCTCGATCCGGGCGCTGGAATGAAGCAGGCTGGTTGCGAATCACTCGGTGGGTCTGGACGGCATCTACGGCAACTCGCTGGAGGGTCAAATTGAATCTATCGTTCCGGATGACGGATTGCAAATAGATTTCCAATAGCAATTGAGAATCCTGGCGAGCCACGGTTTGGACCCGGAAAGCGAATTTATCGATTCTGCCTTTTATCCCAGCAGTTCACTCCCGGCGGCTTCGTTGAACCGCAAGAAAATGGAAGGTTGTGCTTCCACGAAAAGCCGATTCAGACGAGAGTTCGTCTCGAAAGGTTCAGAACCATGACACGCGCACTTCTTGCCAGCCAGGAAGCACAATCTCTCGAAGAACTCCCATGGGCGGCCCAGTCAGCGTTTCAATCCAATGGCCTTCGCCTGGAGCCCGTTGCGATGTACGACGAGCCAGTCTTTTTTCGGTTCTCACCGAGGGGCAAAAATCTCTTCCCCCGCAGAACTCTCGACTTTGCAAGAATAAGCCCGCGGTTGCAGTTTTTTTCAGAATTTTTCGACCATCCTCCAAACCAAACGGGGATATATTGTGTTGTAATGGTGGCGCCCGCCACCTTCCCCGTTCGGCATTGGAGGCCGTCATGAAAATCGCGATCACCAAACCACTTTTCGCCTGGGACGCCCTGGAGGATTCGCCGTCGCTGCAATCGCTGCGTGTCCTTCTCGAGGC
>VGYC01000291.1 GCA_016873095.1 Planctomycetota bacterium
ATGCTGGCGTACAGCCTTCTCGTGCGGCAACTGCGGCAGAACCGTGCGCAGGAATGGGCACTCCAACGGCTGACGACCATCGGCGAAGCCTGTCGCGCGATGCTGCGTGAAACCCTGCGGACAACCCGGGGCTGGGCCATCAAGCAGGTCACCGAGTTTTCGCAGAGTCCGGACCATGTGGTCGCTCAGCTGGGGTTGGCTTAAGATTGCAAAACTTTAGATCTTACACGCGCGCCGCGTGACGCGGGTAGCTCGGCATGATTCTTGGGTTGAGCTTTGATGGCCGGCATGAATACTCCGCGCTTCGCTTCGCTGACCCCGCGTAGCGGCTAACCCAACGCAATGTAATGATACTCGCCGCGGTTCCACGGCTCGCGTTGGTCCTCGTAATGCGGGCTGCCCGGCTGGCCGGACGAGCCGCTGACGTGGATGGCCCACATGCCTTTCTTCGCATCAGCCAGATCAGTGACCATGCGGTAGCTGGCGCCGAGGTAGGCGGCGTGGTTGACGTCTTGCGTGCTGCTGCACACGGTGATGCCGTCGCCTCGCGTCGGCAGACCGTTGCGGTCGAGCAGCTTGCCGAGGTCGCCGCGGTCGGACAGGAAATGCTTGTTGAGCAGGATGTGCAGCCGGCCCCAGTTCCAGTCGGCCATGTCCGGACCGAGTCGGCGCGTCAGCTCATCCAGCCCGGCGCTGAATGCCTCGCGGATCGCCGTTGCGCGGTCCGACGTCTTGAACCAGCCAAACGGATCATCGCTGAGCAACTTGTTGGCGAGGCCGCCGGCGTTGGCCGAGACGAGCTCGACCTGGGCCGCCGGGAAGCGTTCCGCGGTCACGCGCCGGCACCAGTGTCCGAAAAAGACGTTGAACAGCGACGCCGGCACTGACTCCGGTTCCATGCGATAATCCCAGTCGGACAGCAAGCGCGCCGCTTGCTGGATGCGTGCGTCCTTGTCGTTGGTCAGCAGCGTGACGAGCGGCGGCGTGCACTCGGCGGCCCGGCCGGAGCGCGTGTCCAGTTGCAGCTTCTGGCAATCCTCCGGCTTCATGCGCGGCTGGGCCTCGATGCGCTCGCGGATCCGGCGCGCGCGATGCCCGCTTCCGGAGGTGCACGACAGCGGGTACGGATAGTCGTCCGGCGCCAGGCGATTGTTGGCGGTCGCGACAAAGCCGCGCGGCGGGTCTGTCTGCTGCGGCATGTCTTCGAACGGAATCACGCCCTGCCACTGCTGGGCCGGCTCCCATCCGGGCCGGTAGCCGCGTTCCCAGGTTGCCCGCAAGGGGATGCGGCCGACACACTGATGGCTGATGTGCCCATCGACATCCGCGAAGACCAGGTTGAACGTGGGCACCTGCCAGGGACGAGTCGCCTCGCGAAACTCGGCGCACGTCTTCGCCCGGTTCATGCGGATGAGTGACGTCACCCACCCGCACGGTTCGGCGCCGAGCCAGCGCAACGACACCGGCCCGGTCTCGCGGCCAGCCGGCGGCAAGATCTCATCCACGATCGGACCGTTGCGCGACGAGCGAATGATCTTCGTGACATCGGCCTGTCCCTTGACCTTGATCGTCTCGCGTCGTTCGCACGCCGGCTCCCAGTTGCCGTTGAACAGGAAACAGCCGGGATGGGCCGGATCGGTCTTCTCCTGGTAGAGATCGCGGAGCGAGCAGATGTTGTTGGTGATGCCCCAGGCGACGCGCTCGTTGCGGCCGATCATCAATCCCGGCACGCCGACATAGGCGATGCCGGCGACGTTGAACGACCCGCCCTGGAGCCGCACCTCGTGCCAGATCGACACGGCGGCGAACGGCACGTGCGGGTCGCTGGCCAGCAACGGCTTGCCGGAGACGGTGCGACTGCCGGCCAGCACCCAGTTGTTGCTGCCGCCCCCCTCGTTGCCGGCCGACGCGCCGCTTCGTTGAATCGTACCCGGCTCGTACGAGCCGTGCGGCATGATGCTCTCGTCGTCCGCCTCGCCCAGCAGAAAAGCATGATAGAGCGCATCTGATTGCAGCGCCCGCTTCGCCAGTTCCGGGATGACGATGACGGGAAAGCGTCCCGTCAGGTACCAGCGAAACTCGCCGGCGATGGCCAGGCTGTCGATCGGCGACCACGGCTCCGGGCGATAGTCGAGCAGATCGAACTCGATCGGCAGCCGATCGCGGCATGACTCGATGAAGACGTTGATGCCGGACGTGTAATGCTCGAGCAAGGTGCGCGTCTCGGTGGGCAGCGACTCCCATTCTTGCTTCGCAATGTGCCCCAGGCCGACCGTGCGATAGAGGAGGTCCGACTCCAGCCCGCTGGGACCCAGAACCTCGCTGAGCCGTCCGAGCGCCTTGCGGCGGAAGTAATCGAGTTGGAACAGCCGGTCCTGCGCGGTCGCGTAGCCGAAGCCGAAGAACACGTCGGCGTCGCTGGGCGCGTGCACGTGTGGAACGCCCCAGTCGTCGCGGCGAACCTCGACGCCGCCGGTGACACCGCGCGCCTTGGCGACTTTTTCCGTCGGCAGCCGACGCCGGCACTCGTCCTGCCACCAACTATCGAACTCCGCTTGCGACAGGCCTGCCGCCTTGCAGATGGCGGCGATGCTCTCGCCGTTGCCCAGGCGAATGAGAATGTCCTTGCTGTTTTTCACGATGCCCTCGTCATCCGGCTCAGGTGGGTCAGGCGAATCTATGCAAGAAAATACGGAATTGCGCGTACCTTTCTCTGCAGCAACAAAAATTTCGTCCGGAATGCGACTCGTCGTCGCAACCCTTGTCAATCAGTTACTTCATCCGATCGAGTTGTCGGCCAAGTTTCGCGAGAGTCACCCCCGACCAGGACGCTGAGTGCTATGCGCTCTGCTGACACAAGTTCTATGGCACTCGTCGCGAAGCAGGAGGCGTTGGCCGTGGTTCGCAAGGGTGAGCGCTATCGCAATAAGCGGCTGTTGAAAGTGATTGCGATGACCGCTTGGGCCGCGCCCTGTACCGGCGGCAATGATGCCATGAGGTCGCATCGCGCGGAGCGTGAAGCCTAAATCAGCTCCTCGCGCAATCGCCTCGCCAAAACCGCGGCACGCTCCTCGTTCAGGTTCAACGGATTGACGTACAGCTTGCTCTCGTGCAGCATGCCATGGCCGACTTGTACGCTCGGCTTGCCTTGCCGCAGACGGCGGCATACCTCGATCGCGGATCGGCCCAGCGCCTTTTCGTCGAGCGTGATGTACAGGATCGGCAAGCTCTGCCCGTCGGCGGGCACGTTCACGTGGCAGCGCACCGGCAGCCCTTCCAGCGCGGCGGCGACCTTGTCCAGCCAGCGGCGCATTACCGGCAACTCCTGGTCGTAGGCGCCGCTGACGAAAAGCTTCAATGCTGTCAGCAGCGCGACGATTTGCTCCTTGGCGACCTTGAAGCCGCGACCGATGCCGTGGCGCGGAAAGCCCTTCCAGCGCTTCTTGTCGATGAGATTGGCCGGCGGCTCCCAGAGCTCGAAGTGGTCGTCCATGTCGAGCATCTGCACCAGGGCCGATGCGATCAGGTCGCGCTTGCCGCACAGGATGCCGGTGGCCTGCGGCCCGCGGATCGACTTGCCGCCGCTGAATGCCACCAGGTCGGCGCCGGTTGCGAGGATGTCGCGCAGGTTCGAGCGCGGCGGCAGTTCGCCGGCGGCATCGACGAGCACTGGCAGGTTATGGGCATGCGCACACTTCACCAGCTCGGCCAGCGGCGGCATGCCATCATAGACATAGAGCACGCCGGCCGTGTTTGGCCCGAAGGCCGCCTCGTATTCCCATGTCTCGGCCCGGCGGACGCCGGCGCCGGCAACGATCTCGTGAAAGCCGACTTCCACCAGCCGGGCTCCGGCGGCGCGCACGGCGTGGTCGTAACCGTTGCGCTGCTCGCGGGCCATCACCATCTCGTTGGGGAAGCCGTCGGTGAACGGCAGCTTCTCCATGCGTCCCAGGTCGAAGCGGGCGAGGATGGCGGCCGTGCCCATGGTCAGCGCCGCCGCCGCGCCGCTGGCGACCAGCCCGGCTTCCGCGCCCGTGACCTCGGCGATGTAGCGCGAGGCCGCCCCCTGCAGTTCATCGAGCGGCACGCACTCCAGCGCCGCCGCACGAAAAGCATCGAGCACGGCCGACGGCATCGGCGCGCCGCCCAGACGCGTCACCGCTCCGGACGCATTGATGATCGGTCGCAGGCCCCATTCCTCGTAGACGCTCATGCAATCCTCGTGGTGGAATGTCTCTCGTTCACTATAGTCACTTTCAGAAGGCGCCGGCTGCTTTCGCGCGGCGGATCGCGCATAGTTTATATGGCATTGCCGAATTGTGCAGGGAGTGTTTGGCCTCGCGCGGTAATCAGGCCAGCGCCGATTCAGGAAGGACATCGACATGCAGATCGTGAGGCGATTGTTGGTGGCGACCGCGGCCGCGGCTGTGCTTTGCGCGCCCGCGCCAGCTTTCCTTGGATCTGACGAGCCGAGCAAGCAAGATCCGGAAGTCGTGAAACTCATCGCCCACTGGCCCCTGCGCGATGATGCACGCGACCAGGTCGGCACGGCGCACGGCAAGCCGGCGAATGTCACGTTCGCGAACGGGGCCGCTGATTTCAACGGTCGTGACAGCCGGATCCTTGTAGCCAGGGCCGACGCTCTGAACGTCGGCACCAGCGACTTCTCGCTGGCTGTCTGGGTCCGCTGCGCCACGCCTTTTGCTTCCACGCTGGGCGATCTCCTCAGCAAGTTCGATGGCGTTGCGCGCCGGGGCATCAACCTGCATGTTTCCGGTAGCTCGCCGGCGTACAGCGCCATGTCGGACACGCGGCACGTTCATTTCGGCATCGACGACGGCTACCTGAGCGGCTGGCAGGACCACGGCAAGCCGGTGCCATCGAACTCGCTGATCGCCAACCTCGTCGCCTTCGAGGGCGACCTGTATTGCGGCATCGCCGACGCCGACCGTCCCAGGGATCGCGCCCGCGTCTTCCGTTTCGGCGGCAACAAGAAATGGATCGATTGCGGGCGGCTGGGCGACGACGCCAACCATCATTCGGTGATGTCGATGATCGTCCATCAGGGCAAGCTCTACGCGGGCACTGGTATCTGGGACTGGGTGCAGGCGATGGGCGGGCTCAAGGGCGCTCCGCCGGCCGCCCCCACGCGCGTCTTCCGATACGAGGGCGGCACGCGCTGGCAGGACCTCGGCCAGGTCGGCAACGGCTCGCGCGTCCTGTGCCTCGCCAGCTTCAAGGGCGAGTTGTATGCCGGGCTCGATCGCATCGGCAAGGGACTCGCCTACAAGTTCGACGGCAAGAACTGGATCGACTGCGGCGCGCCCGACGGCAAGAACTTCGAGTGCCTGCTGCCCCGGGGCGGAACCCTGTACGCCGCCACGCACGGCAATGTCTACGAGTACCAGGGCGGCAAGTCCTGGAAACGCATCGGCACCACGCCGTTCGACATCAACCAGATTCACTCGATGCAGGTCTTCGCCGGCAAGGTCTTGCTGGGTACCTGGCCACAGGGATACGTGTTGCGCCATGAAGGCGGCGACCGCTGGGCCAAGATCGGCCGCCTCGGTCTGCCCGAAGGCCCGAAACTGTGCAACGAGGTCATGGACCTCACCGTCTACAACGGCAAGCTCTACGCCGGACTGATCCCGAAGGCCGAGGTCTATCGCTACGAGAAGGACGGCGACTGGACGCTCCTCGGCTCGCTCGCCCAGCGGCGCGACTGGGACGTCAACCAGGTCGCCACCTGGACCCGCGTGACCTGCCTGAGCTGCTTCCAGGGACGGCTGTTTGCCGGCACCGGCTCGTGCCAGGGTCGCGCCCTCGATGCCCCTGTCGATCCGTCGCTGGGACGCGTCTTCTCCCTGCAGGCCGGGCAAGTCGTCAGCCACGAGCGCGACATCGGCGGCCAGTGGACGCATATCGCCGCCGTCCGTCGTGGCCGCAATCTCGAGCTATACATCAACGGCAAGCAAACCGCCTCCAGCCGGCTGCGCGAAGGCGCGGCGTTCAACCTGAGCAACAAGGCTCCGCTGTGGATCGGCTTCGGAGCGCAGAACTATTTCCATGGCGCCATGGCCGATCTGCGCTGCTACGGCGGTGCCCTGAACGCCGAGACGATAAGGCAACTTGCGATGCGGAAATAGCCTCCGCCCATGTGACTGCCCTTCCATCAGCGTTACCATGACTTGAATCATGACTTGTGGCGGCTCCAAATTCGGGCCTGGGCAATTGTGCCAGGCCAGGATGACCGACGAAAAATGCTTGCCAGCCGCCGCGCCGCGCCGCTACACTCAGTGCTCATGGACACCACGTCGCCAAGCCTGATCGAGCGGCTGCGCCGGCCTGCCGATCGCGCCGCCTGGGATTGCTTTGCCGACATCTACACCCCGATCCTGTTCGCCTGGGCCCACCGGCTTGGTCTGGATGCCGACGGCGCCGCCGATCTGGTTCAGGACGTCTTCCTTCTGACCATGCAGAAGTTCCACGACTACGAGCAGCAACCTGGAAAGCAATTCCGCGGCTGGCTCTGGACCGTGTTCGTCAACAAGTGGCGCGAAGGCCAGCGTCGCCGCCGTCCCGACGGGCCGCTGCTGCACGACGTCGCCGATCACAACCCGAGCGACCCGTTCTGGGAAGCAGAGTACCGCCGTCACCTTGTGGGCCGCGCCCTGCGCATCATGGAGGTCGACTTCGAGCCGGCCACCTGGAAGGCCTGCTGGGAATGCGTGGTCAACGACCGGCCCCCGGCCGAAGTTGCCGCCGAGCTCGGCATCACCGTCAACGCCGTCTACCACGCCAAATCCCGCATCCTCCGCCGCCTCCACCAGGAACTCGCCGGCCTTTGGGAGTGAATGATGAAGGATGAAGGCTGAAGGATGAAGGATGAAGGATGAAGGATGAACGGAAGACAGGACACTGGCGCTCTACTCTGCCGTTCATCATTCATCATTCAACGTTCTAACTTTTTTTGTGGCAGATTTCACGACGGCGTGCATTAGATTACCAGGGCCCGGTTTGTAGCCGGCCGTCTCTTACGCGAGGCAAGCCGATGTCCGCAGCAACCACCTGCTACCATGACCGCGTCTTGAACCAGTTCCTGACCGGCGCGCTTTCCGACGCCGATGCCGCCGCTCTGGAAGCGCACCTGCTCAGCTGCAACCGCTGCGCCGAGACGATCAACAACCTCTTCGGCATGGATACGCTGGCCCAGTCGATGAAGAATCAGCCCGCCCACGCCGCCGACGCTCCCGACGCCGAGTCGGTCCGGCAACTGCTGGCGCGCTTGCGACAGCAACTGTCGGGCCGGACGGCCGATACGCACGCCACCACGCAGGACCACACCGGCGGCGACGGCAGCGCCGACCCGGCGAGCGTCGATCCGCTGACCTTTCTGGCGCCGCCCCAGGCTGCCGGCGAGCTTGGGCGGCTTGCCCACTACCGCATCCTCGAAGTGCTCGGCGCCGGCGGCATGGGCATCGTCTTCCGCGCCGAAGACACCCAGCTCGATCGCCCGGTGGCGCTCAAGGTGATGAAGCCCGTCGCCGCCGCCCGCCCCGGCGCCCAGGAGCGTTTCCTCCGCGAGGCCCGCACGGCCGCTGCCATCGAGCACGACCACATCATCACCATCCACCAGGCAGGGCGAAATCGCCAAATTCTGCCTCAATTATCGCCGCGGGCTTGATTTTGACTACTGTACAGCCCCTACGATTCTCCGGAGTTTTGCCTGTCCCGTCCCATCTCTTTTCCGGAGGATAGGAACGCATGGTCGCTACTACTACCCTTGGGCCAATCAAGTCGATCAAGCTGTACTTTCAGTCGCTTCCTGATGTGCGCGTG
>VGYC01000292.1 GCA_016873095.1 Planctomycetota bacterium
ACGTACGGCAAGATGAAGTTGTCGCCCATCGCTAAATCGCTGCGCGCCCTGATCCAAGCACCCATGGCGCCGACCGAGCAAGACGCCGCCGTGTAACGTCCACGCCTCCGACCCGCGCTCACCCCCTAATCCCGTCCCCCGTCCGCATCGCGTGCCCGGCCTCTCCGCGCCCGCGTCGCGTCATCCCGTCACCCCGCGGCCCCGCGCCTGCCCCCCCCCGCCGGCCCAGCAACGCAACTGGCTCGCAGCGGGACAGCGGGACGGCGGGCGGCAAGCGGCGAGCACGCAAGACTGGCCGACGCGAGGAAGCTCGTGCCTGTCTCTGCATGCTCATCTGGCTTGCCTCAGAGCCTAACCCGACTGCCCTGGCTGCGCCGCTGGTCAATACAGTGCGCTGGTGGTATAGTGAAGGGGATTCGGAGTCGCCTGGATGGTGATCTCCGGCACCATTTCGAGACTGTAACATGCCTCCGCGCTGGTTGACGGCCCTCATCGTGGCCTTCTGGTTGGGAACCACCGGCTGGCTAGTCTACCGCGAAGTCGCTGATCGGGTTCACAGCGGTGAGCCGCCGCGCTTCGCCATCGACCTCACCGATGAAGTCAGCGCCAACACCATCGCCTGGAATGTCCTGCAAAAGGGCGAACGCGTGGGCATGGGCCGGTCCTGGGTTCGTCGCCGACCGGATCGAACCTTCGAGTTGCGCAGCGAATTCCGCTTTCACGAGTTCAGTGTTCTCAACGTGTTGAAATTCAGGAAGATGACCAGCATGTACCGGGTCGATGCCGATGGGCACTTTCAAGCCCTCGCTGCCGAGGTTTACTTTGAGAATAACCCGGTGTTCGACATGCTGGAAGTTGCCGGCGAACTGCGCGACGGCTTTGTCACGCCGCGCGTCAAGTGCCACTCCGGACGTAACGTCATCGACATGCCATTCAAGAAGTTCAAGGTGCCCGAACGCGGCAGCGTTCTGAACCCGATGCATCTGGTGAACAAGATCCACGACCTTTACGATGGGCAAACCTGGCACATTCCGCTGCTGGATCCTTTCGGCGCTCAGTTTCCTGGCCAGAGCATGCACGAGTTGAAAGCCGAGGTTTCGCGCGACCGGCTTGTCTGGCAGAATCAGGCGACGCCTTGCTTTCGCATCGACTATCGCGAGCCGGGCAAGAAGGTCACGGCGCGGACGTGGGTCCGCAGCAATGACGGCCTGGTCTTGCAGCAAGAGGCTGCCCATGAGGGTCAGGAAATCATCCTGCAGCGCGAGAAACTACCCGAGAGCAAATAGCGAAAACGCATCGGCCATGATCGAGCTTGCGCACGTCACGAAGAAGTTCGGCGCCAAGATGGCCGTGGACGATCTGAGTCTGCACATCGAGGCCGGGGAGGTGTTCGCTTTCCTCGGTCCCAACGGCGCCGGCAAGACGACCACCATCAAGATGATGTGCGGCTTGCTGTTCCCCAGTGCCGGCACCGTGCGCATGGCCGGCTTCGACATGAAGTCCGACAGCGAAAAAGCTCGCCGACTCATCAGTTATGTTCCCGATCAGCCCTTCCTCTACGAGAAACTCACCGGCCGGGAGGTCATGCAGTTCATCGCCGACATGTACGGCATGGAACCCGCGCATGGACGGCAGCGCATCGAGGACATGATCGATACTTTCGGACTGCGTGAGTTCGTCGATGACCTGACCGAGCGCTACTCGCACGGCATGCGCCAGCGCACCGTGTTCGCGTGCGCCCTCCTGCATGAACCGTCCGTGCTGATCGTGGACGAGCCCACCGTGGGGCTGGACCCGCGCAGCGTGCGACTGCTGAAGGACTTGCTTCGTCTGGAGGCCCAGCGCGGCGCCACCGTTTTCCTGTCGACGCATTCGCTGGACATTGCCCAGGAACTGGCAGACCGCATCGGCGTCGTGGCTTCCGGCCGCTTGATCAGTTGCGGCACGCTGAACACGCTCCGGCAACAGGCCGCCATGGACGGGTCCCTGGAGGAAGTGTTCCTGAAACTGACGGAGGAATCCCGATCAGAATCGCCGACCGAACCGGTGACGGGGCCGCCCCTATCAGCTCCAGAAACAGCTTTGTGAACTGGAGTACGCAAGCAGCCTGACATGCCGCCATCAAGATCATGAGCACCACCAGCAACGCCACGATTCATCAAGGCATGCTCTTTCAGTGGCTGCGCTGGCGGATGCTGCGCAATGCGACGCGCGTCGTGATGAACCAGTCACGGCTGCGCGTGTTCACCATTTTTCTGTGCAGCGCGTTCATCTGGGGCAGCCTGTTTGCGATCAGTCTGTTCGGTTTTCGGGAACTGAGAATCCGCTGGGATTTTCCGCTGGATGGCAGCCTGATGGGACTGGTGTTCGACGTGCTTTTCGTGTCCCTGTCGGCGCTGCTCATTTTCTCGACGGGCATCATTCTGTACAGCAGCCTGTTCTCGTCGGCAGAGACCAGCTTTCTGCTCAGCCTGCCGGTGAGTCCGGATCAGATCTTCGCTTACAAGTTTCAGGGCGCGATCGCCTTTTCCAGCTGGGCATTCGTGCTGCTTGCGAGCCCGGTGCTGATCGCCTATGGCATCAGGGTCAACGACGGGGCGCCGTGGTACTTTTACGCGGTGCTGCCGTTGTTTTTTTTCGGATTCGTGCTCTTGCCCGGATCGCTCGGCGCCCTGATCTGCCTGTTGCTGGTGCGCTTCGTGCCGCGCAATCGCAAGCAGATCCTGCTTCTGACGGTGGCAGTCGTCGCGGTGTTGCTTGGCTTGTGGCTGGCCCGACGCTTGCCATCGATGCGCGATCTGTTCGCTTCGCGCGACTGGGTGGACCAGCTTCTTGACGAGATCTCGCTCGTGCGCAGCCCTTTCGTGCCGGCTCACTGGATCGCCGACGGCCTGCAAGCTGCCGCCAAGCGCGAGCCGAGCCATATGCTCTTCCGGCTCGCACTGATCTGGGCCAACGGTTTATTCCTGTACGTGGTCACCGCCTGGACGGCAAGCAAGCTCTACCGCCCGGCATACAATCGCATCGCTTCCGGCAGTTCGCTCGCGCGTGAATTCTCCGATAGCTGGCTGTCGAAATGGCTGGGCCTGTTCACTTATGCGCTGTCCGGTGTCTGGGTCGTGCATTTCCCGTCCGGCGCGCGCGTCCAATATCACCCCGGCACGGGTGAAGGCCGGCTGGACCGCGCCGTGAACCGGCTGCTATTCTTTCTGGACGCGCCGACGCGGCTCATGATCGTCAAGGACTTCCGCACGTTTCGCCGTGACCCGGCCCAGTGGGCCCAGGTGGTCATCTTCATCTGCCTGATCGTGCTATATTTCTCGAACGTCAAGTGGTTCTACGAGCAAGAGATCGGCAAGCCGTTCCAGAACGGTATCAGCTTGCTGAACCTGGTGGCGACTTGCTTCCTCATGTGTGCTTACACCGGCCGCTTCGTCTTTCCGATGTTGAGCCTCGAAGGGCGCAAGTTCTGGATCCTGGGTCTGCTGCCATTGCCGCGGCAAACCTTGCTCTGGGGCAAGTTCGCATTCTCCGCGGTGGGCTGCCTGCTGGTCGGCGAATTCCTCGTGCTGTTCAGCAACCTGATGTTGCAGACGCCGATGCACATCATCGCCGTACAGATGGCCACCATGGTTGTCGTCGCGGTCGGACTCAGCGGACTGAGCGTTGGTCTGGGGGCCTGCATTCCCAACTTTCGCGAGAGCGATCCATCGAAGATCGCGGTCGGCTTTGGCGGCACGCTGAATCTGGTCGCCGGCCTGCTGATGGTCATCCTGGTGGTGGGGCTGATGGCTGGGCCCTGGCACTACTTCCTCATGGCCCGAGCAGCGGCGGCGATTGATCCCGATTATCGTGCGCTGATCGAGGCGGGCGGCTTCATTGCGGGAATGATCGTCGGTCTGCTGGCGACGATCGTGCCGCTGCGCGCCGGCGCGCGTGCGCTGGTCCGCATGGAGTTTTGACGCCGTTCTTCAGGCCAGGCCGCCGAGGGTGCGAAGGAGTGCCGCGGCGGCGCGGTCGATTTCATCCTCCGTGGAAAACCGGCCGACACTGAGGCGGACAGCGCCGCGGCCCAGTGCCGGCGCGACGCCCATGGCCTTGAGCACTGGCGACAGCGTGACATGGCCGGCGTGACAGGCCGAGCCAGTCGAGGCAGCCACCTCCGAAGTCCTGTCGAGCACTTCCGCACCGTACTCACCGACAAGATTGACATTGAGCGTGTTCGGTAAGCGTTCCACGGGATGACCATTGAGCACGATCCTGTCGCCCAGCGCGGCCTGAAGGCGCTGCCACAGCCGGTCGCGCAACAGGCGCAGCTTCTCGGCTGCCGCTGGCAACCCTTGCCGAGCCAGTTCGCAGGCAACTCCCAGGGCAACGATGTACGGCACGTTCTCCGTGCCGGCCCGCCGTCCGGATTCATGCCCAGCGCCGTGAATGAACGGCTCCAGCTTCACGCCTCGGCGGACATAGAGCACGCCAATGCCCTTGGGGGCATACAGCTTGTGGCCGGCGACCGTCAGCAAATCGACGCCGAGATCGTTCACGTCAACGGCAATCTTGCCCAGCGACTGAGCGGCATCCGTGTGCATCAGGGCACCATACGAATGGGCGATATCGGCGACGGCGCGAATCGGCTCAATCGTGCCAACCTCGTTGTTGGCGTGCATGATGCTGACCACGGTGGTGGAACGCGTCATGGCCTTGCGGACATCGTTTGGATCCACCTTGCCGTGGCGATCCACCGGTACGACAGTCACTTGACAGCCGAGCCGCTTCAGAAATTCGCAGGGTTGCAGCGTCGCGGGATGCTCGACGGCGCAGGTGACGATATGGGCGCCGCGCGCCCAGCGTCCGAAAATGCCGCGCAGCCTGGCAAACACCGCACCCTTGAGCGCGTGATTGCTCGCCTCCGTGCCGCCTCCGGTGAAGATGACTTCGTCGGGCTGGCAGCCGAGAAGCTGGGAGACCTGCGCACGCCCGCGGCCCACCGCCTCGTGGGCTGCGCGACCATGTGCATGGCCGCTCGACGGATTGCCGAAATTCTCTTGCAGAATAGGCAACATCGCCTCGACAACCGCCGGATCGAGCGGTGTGGTGGCGTTGTAATCCAGATAAACCGGGGTCATCATCGTCAACTGGTTTACTTGTGAGACTTGCGCAAGTCACTCCGCCGTCACGTGTGCCATCTGGTAGCGGACAATCTCCGATTCCAGCAAGTGGCTGCCGTTGGTGACAACACGGTCGCCGGGACGGAGGCCGGAACGAACCTCCACCCAGTTGCCGTCCTCGATGCCCAGTTCCACGCGACGGGCGGCGTAGCACTCCTCTTCCAGCTGGACGAACAGCACTGGTCGCCCGGCGAAGCGCTGGATAGCCTGTTGCGGCACCGCCAGCGATTCCGGGATCGATTGCACCTGGATGCGTCCGGCGCCGAATGTATGCGCCAGCAATTCTCGTGACTCGTTGCGGACCTCGCTGCGCACGCGCACCGTGCGCGTCTTGGTGTCCACGAATGGGCTGATCCAGTTGATCTTGCCGCGAGCGATCACGCCGGGAGAGCTATCGGGAGTGAGCTCGACTTCCTGCCCCAATCGCAACAGAGCCGCGTCTTCCTGGCGAACCTCGAGCTGGATCCACAGGTGATCGAGGTCGGCGATGACGAATTGCGGATGATTGGGTGTCACATACTCGCCGATGACCAGCTCGCGGCGGACGATGTCGCCGTCAAAAGGTGCGATCACGGGCAACAGGTTTGCGGGCAGGAATTCCAGGTTGCTCTTGTCGAGGAATTCCTTAGGCAAGCCCAAAAAGCGAAGCTTTTCCACAGCTTTTTCGTCCGGCAGTTTCATGCATTCCTGATATTGCACGGGGACGCCGCGGTTCCAGAGCGTCTGCTGTCCATTGAACATCTGGATGCGCGCTTCGGCGTACGCGGCTTCCGCTTCCTGGAGCCTGCGCAGGGTGACGATGTCCGGCAGCGATGTAAGCGCGTTGTGGATCTTGCCCCGCAGCTGCACCTGCACGATGGCCTGAAGGAAGTCGGACTTGGCCCGCCCGACCTCGGCAGCCGCCACGATGGCCAGCACTTCCCCTTTGCGAACGCGGTCGCCTTCCTTCTTGAAGACTTCCCAGGCAATGCCCGAGGCACGCGGGGACAGGTCGGCGTAGCGGTTCTTGTCATACTCAATGACGCCGTTCGCCTGGACCAGCTGGGTCATGGCGCGGACCTGCACCGGCACGATCTTCAACCCGGCCTTGGCCGCCGTCGCGTGCGATGGCAGACGGATGCAGGCGAGGTTCAGCGCCTTGGGATCCAGCGAGAAACTCTCGACTTCCGTCAAGCGCCGCCCAGACTCCTGTTTCTTACCGTTCTTGCCGCCGTCGCTCGACAGCCCTGGAACCTGCCAGTTGTAGTGATGCCCCCAGTAGAAAAGTCCGATGATTACGGCGAACACCAGCAGCGTGGAGAACTTGACCGCGCCGAAAATGCGTGAAAGCATGACCATCAGTGTCGCTCCGGGCGATTCGCCGATCGACATCTGTAATTCTATTGATTGGTCCGGGTCATGGCAGGAATTCACGAACGGTGGTCACGCGGCTGTCGGTGGCGGCCGCGAAGACGGCCTGACAGAGCGCGATGGTCTCGAGGTTGTCGCGGCCGCTGATCTCCGGTTCCGCGTCATCCTCCAGCGCGCACAGGAGCTGGGCCATCGTTCCCACGAACGCATCAGGAAACCAGACTTCCGGCCAGCGCGGCTGGAACCAGTAGCCCGGCTGCTGCCGCGTCGTGAAGTCGAGCGTGCTGGGCGTGCGCGCGGGATAACTGGGCCAGCCAATCGTGCCGCGCGCCAGCCCCTCGGTCCCCTCGACGCGCCAGCGGATGGCGATATCGCTCTCGGAACCCTCGCGGGCGGGACCGGTCCAGACATCGTCCCAGCTCGCGGCCCGGCAACCGTTGTCGTACTCCAGGATGTACAGGTTGATGCCGTCGCGATGCGGGAACCTGGTTCGCGGATCGGGGCGCGTGCTGGCCAGCACGCGCGAGGGCGTGCCCAGCCAGTAGCGAAACGTATCCAGGTGATGGATGCTCATGATGAACGTGGACAGCGACGGCAGGCCCTGGCTCCACGGCATCCAGTGCGGGATGGCCCGCATGTCAATGGTGGCCAGCACTGGCTCGCCCAGCCAGCCCCGTTGCAGCACGTCATGTAGCGCTCGCACCGACTGGTCGTAGCGCATGTTTTGATTGACGGCCAGGACGATGCCGGCCGCTCGGCACAGCTCTACCGCCTCGCGTGCCAGCGGCACCGTCATTGCCAGCGGCTTCTGCGCAAGAATGCCGCGGATGTGCTTCTTGTGCCGTACGGCCTTGCGGATGACGTCCGGCTGCGCATCCGGCGGCACGGCGATGTCAAGCACCTCGACGGCCGGATCGGCCAGCAACTCATCCAGCGTGCCGTGGCAGTGCGAAACTCCGTGCTGCGCGGCGACGGCCCTGGCCCGCTCGGGATTGCGCGAACTGATGGCGACCGGATTAAACCCGGCCGCGCGATATGCCGGCAAATGGCAATCGCGCATGATAAAACCGGCGCCGACACAGCCAATGCCGAGATCCTTCTTCCGCGGCAGTCGCGGCAAGTAGTCCAGGTGAAGATCGAGCGACGAGTCCGCCATGACAACTGTCCTGCGCCGTGAAACAAGCACCAGACCGGTCCGCATGAGGTGCACGAAGTGCACGAAGTGAGCCAGTTGCGTTGCTGGGCCGGCGGGGGGGGGCAGGCGCGGGGCCGCGGGGTGACGGGATGACGCGACGCGGGCGCGGAGAGGCCGGGCACG
>VGYC01000293.1 GCA_016873095.1 Planctomycetota bacterium
ATGCTGGCGTACAGCCTTCTCGTGCGGCAACTGCGGCAGAACCGTGCGCAGGAATGGGCACTCCAACGGCTGACGACCATCGGCGAAGCCTGTCGCGCGATGCTGCGTGAAACCCTGCGGACAACCCTGGGCTGGGCCATCAAGCAGGTCACCGAGTTTTCGCAGAGTCCGGACCATGTGGTCGCTCAGCTGGGGTTGGCTTAAGATTGCAAAACTTTAGTTAGATCGGTAAACGCCTGTATTGCGCCTCTGAGGAAAAAACAGTGGGCCGAGCAAGAATCCGGCTCCGGGTCACTGCGACAAACAAGCGGCGGCGCTGGCCGGGCAGTCGCGATGCATCTGGGCCAGGCACCAAAACCGAAGCGTCATAGCATGTGCTTGCGCTTGCGCAGCAGCCATTCACCGGTCAGCAGGAAGAGTACGAGCGCGAACATCAGCATGTGATTCCACAAGAGGCATGGCGGCCGGGAGGCGTTGAGCGAGACGCGGACGCCGGCGGGTAATTCGTCGAGCAGCGTGTTGGCGTCGGCGATGTTGTAGAACTTGCCGCGCGTCGCCTCGGCGGCGAGCGTCATTTCTTCCTGGTTCATGCGCAGCCGGTCCAGTTCGCCGGGCGGCCGGTCCACCCGGGCATCGGCGCTGGGCTTCTGGCCGCTCGGATCTTCCTTGCTCACGTCCGGGCTGCTCAGCCAGAAGTGATACTTGCCCTCGCGCGTCTGCGTCAGCAGGCCTTCGTAGCTGGTGAGGCTGCCTTTCACCTTCTTGAGGTTCAAGGTCTGGTTTTCGGGATCGGCCCGGTCGTCGCCCTCGGGACGATACTCGACGATGACCTTCACATCGTCCTTGAGGTCGAACTTTGGCTCTTGCTTGCCGGGCCGTGGTGCGTTGTCCGGGAACTGCACCGTGACGGCAATGGGCTCGCCGACGCGGTAGGGCGTTTGCCGGTCGAGCCGCAGCACGGTGCGCGTGATGCGGCTGCGCGACAGATAGCGCATGGTCTGGATCCAGAAATGATTGAAGCGGATCTCGTGCTCGCGGAAGCGCCATCGCCAGGTCTCGTCGAAGCCGAAGAACATGCACCGCCCCGAGCCGACGAACTGCTGCACGGCGAGCGGATGCCGCACGTCCTGCCCCGGCGCGGCCGATTGCGCCTTGTGACCTGGATGCACCGCCAGCACCTCGGCGAGCGGCTTGATGCGATAGCCATCCGACCACCAGTACATCGGCGCCAGCCGTTGCATGATGGCCTGGTTCTCCGCGTCGTCGGAGCTGAAGCGGAAGCTGGGATGATGCCGGCCGGCGGGCGTCACCTGCAGGCGATAGCTGTCCAGCCTTTCATCCGGCTCGACCGGGACTTTCGGGTTGGGCTCCACGGGCAGGACATCGGCCAGCGCCGTGTCGCGATAGCTGTGCGGACTGAAATTGGGCCCGGCGATCATGAGCAAGCCGCCACCGGTCTTGTTGCCGCGCCGGCCCTGCCCGTCCTCGCCGCGAACGAAATCGGCCAGCAGCCGCAGCCGCCGTTCGCCCAGCTTCGGATGCCGTGGGTTGCAGTCGCCGACGATGACCACGTCGTACTGGTCGAGTTCCTGCTTGGTCGCTGGAAACTCGGCCAGCGCCGTGCGATCCTGGCCGGGAAACTCCGGATCCGCGTCCAGCAGAACCACCTTCAGCTCGAAGCTGCGGTTCTTGCGCTCGTCCTGCCGTTCGCGCTCCAGCAAACTCTTGATGAAGCGAAATTCATAGCGCGGCGTGCCCTCGACATAGAGCACGCGGATCAGCTTCAACTCCAGCACGTCGATGGTCCGCTCCAGACGCGTGTTGCTGGGGCTGAATGCCTTTTCGCCACGTTCGGTCTTGGGCAGCTCGACCTCGATGATGTAGAGCCGCCGGCCGGGCTCGGTCGGCTGGTCGCGAAGTTGCACCTTCTTCGGCTTGCCCGTGGGATCGACGCGGACCATTTCGCGGCCGAGAACCTTCTCGGTGCCGTCCTTCTGCTTTACCTTCAGGACCACCGGAACAGTGAGATCCTTGTAGCCTTGCCCGGTGAGATTGGCCTCGAAGATCACGCGGTCGTTGACGTAAACGGTGTCCTCGACCTTGAGGTCGTGCAGGCGCAGGTCGCGGATGGGATGATCGTCGCCGATGCCGACGAAGAAGAGCGGCACGCCCTTCTGGGCGGCGAACTCGGCCACTTGCCCCAGCGTTTCATCGCGCGTGGTCACGCCGTCCGTGAGCGTGACAATGGCGGTCAGCGACGAACCGCGATAGTAGTCGAGCACTTGCCGCACCGCCGTGCCGAGCCGGCTTTCCTTGCCTTCCGCCTCCAGCCGGCGTATCGCCTTGCGAGCGCGCTCCAGCTGTTGCGGGTCTTCCGGCTGCGTGACCTCGCCGGCCGGTTCGCCGGCATCGGTCAGGCGAATGGCCCGGCCATTGGCGTCCAGGTGAAATAGGTGCAGCTTGAAGCGCTTCCTGTGCAGGATGTTCTCGAGCCAGTCGTTGTCCTGCTGCGCGAGAATGGCCTGGGCCACCTGCAATCGCGTCGGCCGCCAGCCGGGCGAGTTGAGCTGCGCGCGCTGTGCCTCCAGGGCCCGAATCTTTTTCTCCAGCACCTCCGATTCGCCCTTGCCTTCGGCGCCGGCAAGCTTGTCCAGTTCCGCCTGCAGCTTCTGCATCTTCGTCGTGAAATCCTTCTTGAGCCGCTCGGCCAGCTGTGTGCCGAAACGCTTGGCGGCAACCTGCAAGCGCTCCTCCTGGTAGTGGTCCGGTTCGCCCATGCTGCGCGAATCGTCGATGATGAGCGCGATGTCGGGCGAACCTTGCCGGTCGAACCGTAGCTGCAGCTGTGGCAGCAACACCACCAGGGCCAGCAGGATGATGAAGATGCGCAGGCCGGCCATCAGCCACTTGTAGCCGGCGGCCACATGCGGCGCCTCCGCACGGTAGATGAAGAACACCAGCAAGCCGGCCGCGATGGCGATGCCCGCGACCAGCCAGGGATCGTTGCCGGCCCCCATCAGGTAGGACATGAACTCCAGGTCCCAGCGCCGGCCTTCACTTTCCGCCAGCGGCGGCACGCTCATCCAGCTCTCGATGCTCGCCCGAAAGCTATCCGGCAGGAAGCCGAGGAAATCGCCGGTCCGGGCGGCATCGTAAAGCACGTAGGCCCCGCCCGCGAAGAGCACGATGGCGATACCTCCGATCAGCGCGGGCCACAACGCCCCGGTCGCGGCTTGCCCGGGCGTCCCCGCCGCGCTGTAGTGCCCGAAGACCCAGGCGAGAATGACCTCCGCGATCAACAGGGCCAGCACCGCCAGCAACACATAATGGGCTATGGCCGGGCCCAGCTTGCCGCGCACGACCTCGCTGTCATCGACATCACCCGGAGGGGCGGCCACGTTGCGCGGATCGGTCACCAGCTGGAAGTCCCAGCCGGCGTACGTCTCGCGCAGCTTCTCCTTCGTGGCCCGTGCCAGGTCGCTTTCGCTGTGCCGCTGATCGGCCGTGGTGGCGGGGACGTTGACCGCGATCGGCAGTTCTTCCTCGTTTCGTCCGTGATTGACGAGATACAAACCGCTCAGATCGGTGTCGGTCAAGCGCAGCACGGTCAAGCCGGACACCTCCGCCAGGCGGACCTTGCGTGGGCTGTCCAGGAACTCGCGGACGATGAACTTGCCTTCGCGGATGGCCTTGTCGCGTCCCTGCCGCTGGCCGATCTCCTTCGGATGCGGATAGCGGACGCGGACCTCCGTCGCGCCGCCCACCTTGCCGATCGGCTCCTCGACAACCTGGCCTACCTGGCTGGCGCGTGCCGGCAGACGGCCGGAAACCGCCAGCCGGACGAGTTCCTGCATCATGGCCCCGAAGCTGGGCGAGGCGGGCCAGCTATGCCATTCCATGTTCAGCGTCGTCGTCACCAGCACGACCTTGCCGCGATAGCGTCCCGGCGTCGTCTTGATCTTCTCGTCGAGTTCCGGGTCGCGCGGCAGCGGCGGATTCCACTCGATGATGGCCGGGTCATTCAGCGGCAGGCTCTTGTCCAGCTCCGCCTTGCCGAGCGGATCGACCTCCGGCATGAAAGACAGGATCGTGCGGGCGCGGGCGTCGGCGGCGCGCTTGGCCTGGAGATACTGGCGGAAACGCGCGGAGCGAAGGCTCACCCGGTCGTCATCGTCGGCGAAGGCTTTCAGCGGCGCTTCGAGAAACGCCTCGTCGTCGCCCTGCAGGACGAAGTAGTTGTCCGCGCTCGCCTGGATCTTTTTCTCGAGCTTGGCGGGCATGAGGCCCTGGTCGTTGCGGTAGAGGAAGCGGTTGTAGGCTTGCATGTTCTCGGCGACGCGTTCGCCGACGGAGATGACGACGCCGCCGCCCTGGCGCAGGTGCGTTTCCAGCCGGCGAAACTCGCCCGTCCCCAGTTGCGGCACATCGCAGAGAAACACGCAGTCGTAGCCGGCAAGATCCCCTTCGCCGGCGTCGCCGAACTGCGCCGGACTGATCACTCGCGGCCGCATTGGCGCCAGCGCCGGCGACACATCCTTGGGAAACGGGTTCAGCGCCAGCCGCAGAAACTCCGTCCCCTGGTCGAAGCGGTCGATGGCCGACTTGCCGTTGACGAGCATCACCGGCACGGTCTCGCGCACCGGCACGATGAGGCTGCGCACATTATCCGGATCCAGACTATCGGGAGCGCTCACGCCATCGGCGTTGATCTCGTCCCCGAGCAGCCGGACCTGGACCACGTGCAAGCCGGCGGCGTTGAACTTGTGGCCGAAGTTGATACTGACGCGATCGCCGGGACGCACTTCCAGCCGTTCCTCCGCCTCGACGCGCAACGTCAACGGTCCTTCGAGCCCGGCTTCCTGCGCCTTGCCGGCCAGCAGCACGCCGCGGACCTTGCGTGGCTCCGTGCCGAAATTCTGCACGACCGCCGAGATGGGCACCAGGGCTCCGGCAGTGACCAGCGAACGGCCGACGCGCAGATCGGTGACGGCCAGGTTGCCGACGTCGTCGCGGCCCACGTCCACGAAGATGCTGCGGGCCCGCTTCTGGATTTCCTGCAGCGGCGTCTTTTCCTTCTCGTTCACTTCCTTGCCGGCCGCGGCGACCTGCCCGCCCAGCCAGGTGGCCTGCTGCATGTCCGTGAAGAAATACACTTCGCGGCTGGGGAAACGGCCGCCGACCTCGGCGAGCTTGCCGGCGATCATGTTCAGCGCGGCCGACACTGCCGCGTTGCCGTGCGTCGCCTGCAGCAGGTCGATCTCGCCGGCAACCTTGCGGCCATCCTGCGACGGCTCGGCCACGACCCACACCGGCGAATCCTTCAGCAGCACCACGCTGAAGCCATCGCCGGACGGCGATTCGCGCACCATCTTGGCCGCCAGCCCGCGGGCCTTCTCGAAGTTCGTCTTGCCACCAGCGCCGGCCAGGTTCATGCTCAGCGACCCGTCCAGCACGATGATCTTGTAGGTTCGGCTGCTGCGCGTGGTGATGAAGCCGGCGCCATCCGGCCAGAAGTGGGCCCACACGCGCTCCGCCCACGGCATCACGCTGGCCATCGCCAGCACAATCAGCAGCACGATGAGCATGCGCACGGCCAGCAGGATGAGCTGCTCCAGCCGCATCCGTCGCGTGTTCTGCTTCTGGGCCATGAGCAGGAAGCGCATGGCCGCCCAGGTGACGATGCGAAACCGGCGGCGATTGAGCAGATGGATGATGACGGGAATGGAAGCCGCGCCGGCGGCGACGGCCAGCGTCGTTTCCCAGAGACCGAAGAATGCGAAGAGCGCCATCACGTTCGCCATTCTACGTCATGCGCCAGGTTTTCGCGAGGGGGCTGTGTCACGAAAACAAGAATCGTTCCCACCGCGCCTCAAGTCAGCGGGAGGACTGGGCCGCCGCCGCGATTTCTGCCACGCTCCACAGCAACACCTGACGGTTGATGCCGCCGGTTGCCAGCGACTTGCCATCGGGAGAGAAGGCGACGACTTGGAACGCGAAGTCGCCGCGATCGAGGATGACGCGCGGCTTGCCGGACGGCAGGTCCCAGAGGATGAGCTTGCCTTCCTTGCCGGCGGACGCGAGTCGGCTGCCGTCCGGCGACAGGGACAGCGAACGGACCAGACCGCTGTGTCCGCGCAGCCGCGACTGCAACTTCTTGCTCGCCATGTCCCACACGAAGATGTCGCCGTCCTTGCCCGCGGAATACAAGCGCCGGCCGTCGGCTGAGAAGACTGCGTCGCGGACCATCGCGCCATGGCCTTCCAGCGCGCCGCGTCGCTCTCCGGTCCTGGGATCCCAGAGGCGTATCGTCCTGTCCCAGCCGGCGGAAGCGAGCTGCTTGCCGTCGCGGGACAGGGCGAGGCAGTTCACCTCGGCGGCATGTCCTTCCAGCGTCCGCTCCGTGCCGCCGGTCTCGACATTCCAGATGCGAATCGACCTGTCGGCGCTGCCGGAAAGCAATGACTTGCCGTCGCTCATGAACAGCGCCGCGCGTACGTCCTTGGCGTGCCCCTTGAGCGGGCGCAGCGGCTTGCCGGCGATGTCCCAGAGGAGAATGTCCCGGCCGTGGCTCGTCGTCGCCAGCCGGCGGCCCTCGGGGGCAAAGGCGATGGCAATCACCATGTCCACGTGGCCTTCCAGCGTCGCCGTCGCCCTGTTCGACTTCAGGTCCCAGAGCTTGACCGTCGTGTCCTTGCTACCCGAGGCCAGCCAGCGGCCGTCGGGTGAGAACGCCACACAGGTGATCGTGTGCTTGTGGCCCTTGAGAATGGCACGCGGTTGCGCAGCGACCTCCTGGCCAAGCGACGCCAGCAACACCAGGCTCATCAATTGGTTCATGACATGAAGCGCATCGTTCCGGAGATGACGACGATGAAGATGCCCAGCAGGACCAGCACCATCAGCCACAGCCGGGAATTCGTGCGAATGAACTCGAGCTTGGCCGAGCGACCGGCCAGCGCCGAGCTGAGGAAGAACATCACCAGGGCCACGAGCAGCTTGATGCCGAAGTACATGTGATAGCGGCGGCGGAGTTCCGAGCCTTCTGGGAACTGCCGCCAGTGCGCATGCGCGCCGAGGAAGTTGTAAAAGCCGGTGGCGAGAAAGACGATGATCAGCAGATAGACGATGATGCGCCAGCGCCTGGCGAGGGCATCCCTGAGCCTGGAGCGCGGCTCCTCGTCGAGGACGCTCATGGCCGGCATGAGGACGAAGCGCACATAGATGGGCACGCCGATGGCCAGGGCGGCGGAGAGTATGTGCAACCAGCGAGCGAGCAAGATCAAGAACGTTTCAAGAGTCATGATGATATCAACTCGGAGTGACTGGCTCGGCAGCGGGCTGCGGCTCGGCGGGCGTCTCTGCCGGAGCCGGCTCGGCGACGCTGGCCTCGGGGTCGGGCACCGGCGCGGGGGGCGGCGCCGCTGGCGGCGGCGCGGCGGCTGGCGTGGCAGCCGGCGCCGCAGCCGGCTGAGGCTTGTCCTTCTTGGCGGCGAACAGCGCGCTCAGCTCGCTGAAGGTGCGCAGCGGCACCTTGCCCTCGATGGCCTCCTGGGACAGCTTCGGCTTGGGCGCCTCGCGTCGCGGCTTGCTGTAATGTTGTTGCTGCGGCGGGCGCGGCGGCGGCTGCCGGTCGTGCTGGCGCCGCTGCGCGGGCGGGCCTCCGGCGGGCGTCCT
>VGYC01000294.1 GCA_016873095.1 Planctomycetota bacterium
TGCCGCCCCCTGGACCCCCGCTAGCCTTTCTCTGTTCCGCGGGAAGAGAAGCGGCTTGTTTCGCACCGCCCGAAGACTCACACAAAACCGGGCTCAACGATTCCACTTGAACCCCGTACCAAGACATTGGGGCTTTCGAGCGGTCCGCGGATATGGCTGTGATCCCGACGGTGCCGCCGATGCAAGTGATCGTGAATACCTCCTACATGGATGCACTGGAAGCTCAGCGGAAGGCACTGGACATAAGGGAACAGGGCGGAGAGAGCGCGCCGGGAACCGCGAACAGCACTTAGCCGCCCTTTTTTCCGGTAGCCTTTTCGGATGGACACCAGCTAGCCCGGCGTCTGCGACATACAGCCGGAGTAGGAGTCCACCGACATGAACTGCTGCGACAGGTTCCCGCGGCAAGCGTATTCGACGCCCTTTCCATGATGCTTGAGTCGCTACTTCTCCCCCGCCGGGAACCGATGCCCCACCGCCTCCATCGGCGCCGAGTACAGCGACGTGCGGGCGGTGACGTACAGGGTCTTCATGTCGGGGCCGCCGAAGGTGACGTTGGCGGGTTGTTCCGGGAAGGGGATGATGCCGAGGAGTTTGCCGGCGGGGCTGAAGACTTGCAGGCCGAGGCCGGAGGTGATGTACAGGTTGCCTTTGGTATCTACGGTGAGGCCGTCGCCGCCGGTGCCCTTCTTGCCCTTCGGTTGTTTCAGCGTGCAGAAGACCTTGCCGTCGCCGATCTTGCCGGGCGACATGACGGGATAGGCCATCATGTCGGCCTGGCCGGATGGGATCACGTACAGCGTCTTCTCGTCGGGCGACAGGATGACGCCATTGGGATTGGGCAGATTGTCGATGAGACGCGTGACCTTGCCCTTGGCGTCCACGTAGTAGACGGCCAGCTTGCCCTGCGGTAATGGCTTGGGGGCGCGGAACACCGGATCGGTGAAGTACACGCCGCCGGCCTTGTCCAGCACCAGATCGTTGGGCGCGTTGAAGCGCTTGCCGTCGTGCTTACCGGCGATGACGCGTACCTTTTTCGTCTTCACGTCGAGCGCGACGATCCGGCCATCCATCTCGCAGGCGACGATCTCGTTCTTGCCGTTCACCATGAGCCCGTTGGTATGGTTCGACTTGTCGGTGAAGACGGAGAGCTTGCCGTCGCGATCGACCTTGTGGATGGTGTTGGCGGGGATGTCGCTGAAATAGAGGTTGCCATCGCGGTCCGCAGTCGGGCCTTCGGTGAACTTGAAGCCGCCGTGTACCTTGACGATCTTGCCGACGGGGCCGATGCCCGGAACAGCCTTGTTGTCGTCATCGTCCGATCTTGCGACTTGCCCGGCGACGACTGCCAGGGTCAGGAATGAAAGCAGCGTGCGCGTCATGATGTCTCACCTCGCATGAATGTTGCATATCCATGGGTCGCCATACGTCACGACACTACTTCCGGCAAGGGGCAACGAGCCCGGCAAGACCGGGACGCCTCGACGGATTGCCGCGCTCCGCCGGCGCGTCGCGGCGAATCGATCAGGCATCCATAGAATGGCTGTCCAGGAGGAGAGCCAGGCCAGGTTTCATGTCGCGAGAGACAGTCCATGACCATTCGCGTCGCGCTCAATCACAAGACGGTCTATCGCTATGCAAAGCCGGTATCGTTGACGCCGCAGGTGGTGCGGCTGCGGCCGGCGCCGCATTGCCGCACGCCCATTCCAAGCTACTCGCTCAACATTACGCCTGCCGACCATTTCCTCAACTGGCAGCAGGACCCGTACAGCAACTACCTGGCGCGGCTGGTGTTTCCCGATTCGACGCGCGCTCTGGCCATCGAGGTGGCTCTGGTCGCCGAGATGACGGTCATCAATCCCTTCGACTTCTTCGTCGAGGAGTCGTGCGAGAAATTTCCGTTCAGCTACGACGAAGAACTGGCCCGCGAGCTGGTTCCGTACCTGGAGACCGAACCGGCCGGCGCCCGGCTGCGCGATTTGATTGACGATGTTCGCCGCCGCGACGTGCGAACCATCGACTTCCTGGTGGAGCTAAACCGCCGGCTGCAACACGATGTCAAGTACATCATCCGCATGGAACCTGGGATTCAGCCGTGCGAGGACACGCTGCGGCGCGCAAGTGGTTCGTGTCGGGATACGGCCTGGCTGCTGGTGCAACTGCTGCGGCATCTGGGCCTGGCGGCGCGGTTTGTCTCCGGCTACCTGATCCAGCTTGCCGGCGACATGAAGCCTCTCGACGGACCTGCCGGACCCATATGTGACTTCACGGACCTGCACGCCTGGGCCGAGGTCTATTTGCCGGGCGCCGGCTGGATCGGACTCGATCCGACATCCGGATTGCTCGCAGGCGAGGGGCACATTCCGCTGGCATGCGCGGCCGATCCCGTCAACGCCGCGCCCATCACCGGCAGTTTCATGGCGCTGGACGGCGACGATGATTGCCCTTGCGACTTCGCTGTCAGCATGCAGGTGACGCGCTTGCCGGAGACGCCACGCGTCACCAAGCCATACACCGAGGAGCAATGGCGCGAGATCGATGCGCTCGGCCGGCAGATCGATGCGCACCTGGCCAGCGACGATGTTCGCTTGACGATGGGCGGCGAGCCGACATTCGTTTCGATCGACGACATGGACGGCGCCGAGTGGACCATTGCCGCGCTCGGCCCCAGCAAGCGCAAGCTGGCCGGCGTTCTGGTCAAACGGCTGCGCGAACGCTGGGCTCCCGGTGGCTTGCTGCACTACGGGCAAGGCAAGTGGTATCCCGGCGAGCCGTTGCCGCGCTGGGCGCTGCGCTGCTACTGGCGAACGGATAATTTGCCGCTGTGGCGAAATCCAGCGCTCATTGCCAACGAAGGCGTTGACCACGGACACGATCCGGCCACCGCCAAGGTGTTCCTGGAAACGCTGGCTCGCCGGTTGCAAGTCGATGCCGGCGGGATCATCCAAGCGTACGAGGACGTCTGGTACTACCTGTGGCGCGAACGCCGCTTGCCCAGCAACGTCGATCCGCTCAAGAGCCGGCTGCAGGATGAGGTGGAACGGGCCCGGCTGGCGCGGATCTTCGAGCAAGGGCTGGAGCGCGTGGCCGGCCATGTCTTGCCGCTGGAACGACGGCGATTCAGTCCCGCACGCTGGGTGAGCGGCCGCTGGTTCTTCCGGCAAGAGCAGATGTTTCTGTTGCCGGGCGATTCGCCGATGGGCTTTCGGCTGCCGCTGGATTCATTGCCGTGGATCGAGCCGGAGGAGCGCAACGAGTTCTTCCAGGACGACCCGTTCGCGTCGCGCGTGCCGTTGCCGCCGCCGGCCCAGCGACAATCCCGCCAGGTCGGCGCTGCAACTGGCAATGCCCCGCGGATGGGATGGCAGGAGCAGACCCTCGCCAATGGCAACGGCAAGCCGGAGGCCGACGTGATCCGCACGGCCCTGTGCGTGGAGCCGCGCGAAGGCCGGCTGCACGTGTTCCTGCCGCCGCAGCGTGCCGCCGAGGACTACGTCGATCTCGTCGCCGCCATCGAGGACACTGCCGCCGAGTTGCGGCTGCCGGTCGTCATCGAGGGCTACACGCCGCCGCACGATCCGCGTCTCAATCACTTCAGCGTCACCCCTGACCCCGGCGTCATCGAGGTCAATGTTCACCCCGCGCACTCCTGGAACGAACTGGTCGGCAACACCACCTTGCTGTACGACGAAGCACGGCAAGCGCGGCTCGGCACCGAGAAGTTCATGCTCGACGGCCGGCATGCGGGAACGGGCGGCGGCAACCACGTCGTCCTGGGCGGGCCCACGCCGAGCGACAGCCCTTTCCTTCGCCGTCCGGACTTGCTGCGCAGCCTGCTCGGCTACTGGCACAATCATCCGTCGCTGTCGTATCTCTTCTCGGGCCTTTTTGTCGGCCCCACCAGCCAGGCGCCGCGCATCGACGAGGCCCGCAACGACAGCGTCCATGAACTCGAGATTGCCTTCCAGGAAATCGCCGGCGCGAGCGCGACGCCGCCGTTCTGGCTCGTCGACCGCATCTTTCGCCATCTGCTCACGGACGTGACCGGCAACACGCACCGGGCCGAGTTCTGCATCGACAAGCTGTACTCGCCGGACACGGCCGAGGGCCGGCGCGGCCTGCTGGAGATGCGCTCCTTCGAGATGCCGCCGCATGCCCGCATGAGCCTCGTGCAACAGCTATTGCTGCGGGCCTTGATCGCCCGCTTCTGGAAGACGCCGTATCGTGCCCGGCTGGTGCGCTGGGGCACGGAACTGCACGATCGCTTCATGCTGCCGCACTTCGTCGAGCAGGATTTCCGCGACGTGCTCTTCGAGCTGAACCAGGCCGGTTTTCCGCTGCGGGCCGCGTGGTTTCTGCCGCACCTGGAGTTTCGCTTTCCGCTGGTCGGCACGGCCGGCTATCGCGACATCGAGATGGAGCTGCGCACGGCCATCGAGCCGTGGCACGTCCTTGGCGAGGAACAGGGGGCGGGCGGGACAGCCCGTTTTGTCGACTCGTCGGTCGAGCGCCTGCAGGTACGCGTGCGCAACATGACCGAGGGGCGGCATCTGGTGGCCTGCAACGGCAAGCGCGTCCCGTTGCAGCGGACCGGCGTCAACGGCGAGTTTGTCGCCGGCGTTCGCTACCGTGCCTGGCAGCCGCCCTCGTGCCTGCATCCGACCATTGCAGTCCATGCGCCGCTGGTGCTCGATCTTGTCGATTGCTGGCATGGACGTTCGGTGGTTGGCTGCCGTTACCACGTCGGCCACCCCGGCGGCCGCAACTACCAGCAGTTCCCGGTCAATGCCTTCGAGGCCGAAAGCCGGCGGCTGGCGCGATTCTTCCGCTTCGGCCACTCGCCGGGACCGATGTTGGTGCCCGCGGAGGAAGTTTCACGCGAAACGCCGTTCACCCTGGACCTGCGGAGAACGAAAAACGGTGACACATGAGAAAAACCCGACCAATCGTTCTCGGGATCCTACTCGCATTGCTGGGCGCATCGTTGACAATGGCGATCCCCGGTTGCTCCATGAGTTTTGAGTTCGAGATGGAAGGCACAATCAAGTCGACGACGGACGGCAAGCCGATGGCAAATGTTCATGTAACGCTCGATGCGCCTGATGCTGACGGTTGGCCCGAGTCTCTGAAGAGCGACGAAGACGGCAAGTTTCGAGTCAAGTTCAGAGTCAAGGCTGAAAAGCTTGCTAGCGAATTAGCGGTCTTGCCAACGTGGGACCTTCGATTGATACGCGATGGCTATCACGACGAGAGCATTGATGTCAGCCTTCGATCGAGGCCGGAACGCCGGAAAGAGACACCGCGCACCATCGTCGTCGCCTACATGAGACCGAGACGATAAGACCGCTTGCGATCGCGCACTGCGCGAACCCGCAAGCGGCTCAACCAGTCATCGGCATGTGGCCGGCGTCACTCGCTGGCCACGGTGTCGAAGACGCGGACCTTCTTCCAGTTGTCCTTGTTCTCGTCGATGAACCGGGTGTGGCGCGGGTGGTCCTGGTACGTGTCGTGGGCCTGCATGTCGCGGAAGATGATGTGCAGGCCGACGTCGAAGTCGCGGTCGTTGACGGGGCGCTTCAACTCGTCGGCCAGTGTGCCGGCGGCGAAGAACACCGTGCCCTCGTGCTTGGTCAGATGCTTCTGGCAGGCGGCGATCAGCTTCTGCCTGGCTTCCGGTGAGTTGTCCTTCAGCGAGAAATACACGTCGTGAATCACCATCGTCCTCTTTCCTTTCTCGTCCCTGGCGTCCCGAGCATGGGTCAAGAACTGGATTTGCCCGAGCGCGAAACCGGCAAGCAACAGAGCGGCACCGCCCATCAGAAGTTTGCGCATGATGGTCTCCTGAAAGTGGATTTTCGATAGGCTTGGTTTAGCGGAACCCCAGTCGGCGGCAATCCACGGAGGAAGAGTCGCGGGCCGGCGGCGTCGCGAGGAGGTTGCCGCCACCCGGACGAAGGGGCCACCCGCCCCGGAACAGGACGGGCGGACGGGGCGGACCGTCACCCGGTGTAGGTCGGCCCTGTAACTTGAAAAATCATAATGACGCAAGCTGTGACGCTGCATTCGTTTGCGACACAAAACCAATCTGCTCTTCAAAGTCGTGTCCATTTCGACGAGCGTTTTTCGATTGGGAATATAGAGGGAGACATTTCGCAGAGGAGAAGAACCTTGCTACCAGCTGCCACGTTTCGTCGGGGTTTCACCCTCATCGAGGTCCTGGTCGTGATCGCCGTCATCGGCATCTTGATCGGCTTGCTGTTGCCGGCGGTGCAGCGGGTGCGCGAGTCGGCCAATACCACGCAGTCGCTCAACAACCTCAAGCAGATGGCCCTCGCCTGCCAGATGTGCAACGACACGCACGGCATGCTGCCGGCCGGCGTCGGCTGGTTCCCACGACAGACCGGCCTGCCCGGCCCGCCGTCCAACCAGGGGACCGTGTTCTACTTCCTGCTGCCATTCCTGGAGCAGGGCACGGTCTACAACACGGCCAAGGGAGCATCGTACACGGCCGTCGGCGGCGACGGGCAACCGGCCGTGGTGCAGACGTTCCTGGCGCCGGGCGATCCGACGTTGCCGCCGGATGGTCGCGTGACGACGTCGATCGCGGGAAAGCCAGGTGTGCTTGGGGCGAGCAGTTACGCTGCGAATGGGTATGTATTCGCGGGCGATAACGGCATCAGTAACAATGCCGCAAGCATGAGCGCGTGGGATGCACTGTACGGATTTGATACACCCACGGGTCCAGGAGCGGCGCCGGGGACAATTCCTGGCACATTACCCATTCCGAATTTGCCAATCGCTAGTGTTCCACGAACGTTCAAGGATGGAACGTCGAATACCGCGCTATTCACCGAGAAGTTTGCAGTTTGCAATCTATGTACGCCCGGGCCCCTCAACTTTGGCGGGCGTTCATCATTTGGCTATGGACCATATGAAGTGTACCTTCAAGGTGGAAGCCACGCCTGGGCCAATGACTCCCTGCTGAGTCCCACTTTTTCCGGTTACGTCTCTAACTACGCGCCGGTTCAAATCAGTCTAATTCCGCCTCAGTTCGCACCACTCCCGAATGAAGCAGAGTGCGAATTGCCGCAAGGGTTTAGCCTGAGCGGAGTTTGCGTTGGCATGGCAGACAGCAGCGCCCGCACAGTCACTCGGAACATAAACCCATACTCGTGGGCGTTGCTGCTACTTCCGCGGGATGGAGCCCCGATACCCGCGGATGCCCAATGAGGGCATGTGATCCATCTGGCGATTACTTTTCTCAACTTTTTGGAGGTTCGTTATGAAGCTTCTCAAGCCAGACAGCCGTTCCAACAGGTCACGAAATCGGGTCGGCCTAGCGTCCTTGATCCCCAGAAGTTATCTCGTTTGAGTCAAGTTTCATGCAGGCACTTTCTGGGCCTCGATCCAATGGTCGATGTCTGCGTCAAGGCGTTCGAAGCTGTGGCGTAACGGATTGTCACTGTCAGGTTCGTCGGCGCAGACGTGGGCCAGGCCGGGGCGCAGGATGCGGTTATAGGTGCGCGTACAGAACATGGCGGTGCGCCAGCCCTGGTCTGTGACGCGGTAGCGGTGGGT
>VGYC01000295.1 GCA_016873095.1 Planctomycetota bacterium
AGGGGCGGCATGGGTATGGGCGGCATGATGATGGGCGGCGGCATGGGTGGCATGATGATGGGCGGCATGAACATGGGCATGATGGGCATGATGGGCATGGGCGGCATGGGCGGCATGGGCGGCATGGGCATGGCCGGTGGCATGATGGGCATGGGCGGCATGAACATGGGCATGATGGGCATGGGCGGCGGCATGATGATGGGCGGCATGGGCGGCATGGGCATGATGGGCATGGGTGGCGGCGCCAACTTCACCGGCGGCTCCTTCATGGGCTCCTTCAACGGCGGCCTCGGTGCCAGCGGTGCCATCCTCGCGCCGAGCCTCATCAACACCATCACCAAGGTCGTGGCCCCCGGTGAGTGGTTCGTGACCACGCAACCGCAACCCTTCAACCAGTTCTTGGGCGGTGGGCTCAACAACATGGGTGGCGTCGGCCCGATCGGCGGCATGCAGCTTGGCAACATGGGCCAGCCGCCGCCGCTACCTCTCCCGGAAGGCGGCCCGGCCAACATCCAGGACGCCAACACCATCGACTTCTTCCCGCCGGCTCTCGCCCTCATCGTCCGGGCGCCGTCGCGAGTGCATACGTCATTCACCGGCGGCCTCATCGGCGGGCGGCCCAAGCGCCCGATTGAAGGCGCGGTCCGTATCGACAATCCGCGCGGACTCGACGTCATCGCTGCCAATCCCAAGAACAAGGGGGGCGTCGGCGGCGTCACCGACAAGAACCCCGACGACAAGGTCTTGATTGCCAAAGGCGGCAAGGGCAAGCGGCCGATCGAGAACCTCGACGCCAGCAAGATCTGGCAGGAAGAACTGGCCAAGGGCGGCGTCAACACCGGACTGGTCGTCGCCACCGCTGACCTGCTGTTCGAGTCGGGCAAGTTCGATCATGCGGCCGAGTTTCTCAAGGCCACCTTGCGCCAGGGCATCATCGTCCGGCCGTGGGTGTACGAAGCACTCGCCGTGGCCCTGGAAGCGTCGGGAGGCGACAAGAATGAGATCATCCGCGCCCGGCTGTCAGCGGTCGCCCTCGATCCGCAAGACTCGCAGGGTTTCCTCAACGCGGCCCGCACCATGGCCGAGCACAAGCAGTACGATCGCGCCCTGGCCTTCTGCCGTCAGGCCGCCCAGCTTGAGCCGAACCTCGCTCAGCCGTACTCCGAAGCGCTGGCCTATGCCGAACTCGGCAAGGACAGCAAGGGCATGGAATGGGCGGTCACCAACCTCATGAGCCACGATTGGCCCGTGGACAGCAAGTCGCTACATCTGCAGGCCCAGACCAAGATCGATTCGCTCACCGAGATTCTGAAGCAGGACAAGCGCGGTTACGAGGCGGATCGCCTCAAGGCTGCCTTGCAGACCATCCGGCAGCGCGATCTTGTCATCAACCTCAAGTGGGCGAATGGCAGTGACGCCGCCGATCTCGACCTGATCGTCAAGGAGCCGACCGGTAGCGTGTGCTCGCTGGAGCAACGGCAGACCCCGGGCGGCGGCACCTTGATCGGCAATACGCTGCTGGAGAAGAACTACGCGTCCTACATGGCGGCCCAGGCGTTCTCCGGCGACTACGAGATCAGCGTCCGTCGCAACTGGGGGCAGACGCTCGGCAACCGCGCCCGGTTGGAGATCATCCAGCACCTCGGTACGCCCAAGGAAGTCCGCAAGCTGCTGACAGTCCGGCTTGACGACAGCACTCCAGTCAAGGTAACGCTCGCGGGCGGCCGGCGCACCGCGCTGGCAACGATCCCGCCGCCAGCCATGCAGCGGCCTCGCGAGAAGGACGAGGGCACCAGCATCTACACGCAGCTTCGCGAGCTGGCTCATCCGAGCTTCTCCGGCGCCAAGGGCATCCGCGGCGGCGCCTGGACGCCGGGTGGCCGGCCGCCGACCGCGCAAGCTGAATTACCGTCGGCACGCAAGCAGTCGGATCGCGTGGCTTATCAATCTGGATTCGGTTCCCGCATCGGTGGCGGCGCCAACCTCAACGCTCAGGCGATCGTTTCCGCCGACCAGCGCTTCATCAGACTCTCGGTCACTCCGGTCTTCCAGACCGTGACCGGCAGCGGCCCGGTGGTCAATCTGCCGCTCATCCCCGGCGGCCGGACGCCGTGAGCCATTTTCCGCTTCGTTCAGCTTGGGCCGACTCACTTCGATGAGTCGGCCCAAGTTGTTTTGTCCACTCGTGCCGCTGCGCGATCATTCAGCCTGCGAGGCAAGGTGCTGGGCCGGCGCAAGAAATCGCAAGAACCAGTCCCTGGCCAGAAGTGCAACTTCTTCCAGCGTTCCCGGCTCTGGGAAAAGATGAGTGGCGTTGCGGATGACGACAAGGTTCTTGGGACAACGGAGGCGGCGCAGCGCCTTTTCGTTGAGTTCCAGGACGGTGTCATCTCGGCCGCCGACGAGCAATAACGTTGGCGCCTTCACGGCGGGCAGAAAGGCGTCCGCCAGGTCAGGCCGGCCACCGCGTGAGACGACGGCCTTGACCGGCTGCGGCGACCGGGCCGCAGCTACCAGAGCCGCCCCGGCCCCCGTGCTGGCCCCGAAATAGCCGATATTCAGGGCAGACGTTTCAGTGTCGGCACCAAGCCACTCCGCCGCACCTTGCAATCGCCCGGCCAGCAACTCAATGTCGAACACCTTGCGCCGGTCATCAGCCTCTTCTTCCTCCAGAAGGTCGAGCAGCAAGGTGGCCAGCCCGGCTTCCTGCAGAATTCGCGCCACAAACTGGTTGCGCGGACTGAAGCGCCCGCTGCCGCTACCATGAGCAAACGCGACGACCCCCACGGGATTCGGCGGGATGTGCAGCGTGCCCCCCAGCCGATGGCAACCTGACGGAATCCAGACTTTGCGCATTGCTGTTCTCGTGCTGGCAATCATGATAGCCTCCAGATTACGCGGGCTCAAACATACCGTTGGCAAACGCCATGCCTCTCAAAGGGCATGCCGCGGAATTCTCGGGTGCAGAGCCCATTCCAGGTGCATGTCCGGGCATTCATGTCCGGGCGAACAGCCATGGTTGCTCACCATGGCTCAGCGTCGTGCGAAACCGCACATGAAATCCTCCGGATCGCACAGTTTTTCTCGATACCGTTGCGAACGTGTCCATGCGTGAACCGCCAGATAGCCCGGCAGCATGCAACGCAATCGCGTCACGGCTCTGCCCCGGGCTTTCGATTGAGGCTGGCACTGAAATTGCGGACTAAGCACGCGAAAACGTGCACGTGTCCGAAGGGGGATGAACATGTTGATGCTCGCGCGACGTGTGGGAGAAGAAATCGTGATCAATGGCAATATTCGCGTGTTGATCGCGGCCGTCAAGGGCCGGCAAGTTCGACTTGCCATTTCCGCACCCGCGACTGTTGAGGTGCTCCGCCACGAATTGCTCGGCGCGCCGCCGATCAAAGTACGCTCAACGCCGCATCACGTGGACGAGAACTCGCGTAGCTGAGCACTGCTCGAGTCCGGATGTTGCCATCTCTCGTCACTGCTTGCGAGCATGCAAGCCGTGGGTGAGGGAGTGTCACTCAGCTGGGCCACGAATACATGTGCACCTTTTCAATGAAAGGAACGAACCATGAATACCACACTGAGCGTCATCAAGGCCGACGTGGGCAGCATCGGCGGCCACGTCGCACCAAGCCGGCAGTTGCTCGACACGGTCAGCCGCCATGTTGCCCACGGCCTCGACGGCTTGCTGTCCGATTACTTTGTCGGCAGCACCGGAGACGACATCGCCATCCTGATGGTCCACGACCGCGGCACGGGCAACGCGGCCGTCCACGAACTGGCCTGGGATGCCTTCAGGGCAGGTACGGAGGCCGCACGCGGTCAGGGTCTCTATGGCGCGGGCCAGGACCTGCTCATCGATTCCCTCAGCGGCAACGTGAAGGGGATGGGTCCGGCCGTTGCCGAGTTTGAGATCCAGGAGCGCTCCAACGAGCCTTTTCTGATGTTTCTCGCGGACAAGACCGAGCCGGGCGCCTACAACTTGCCGCTCTATCTCGCGTTTGCCGATCCCATGAACACGGCCGGCCTGCTCCTGACTCCGGAAATCAACAAGGGCTTTCGCTTTCGCGTGCAGGATGTGAACTACACCGACGGAGATAGGCTCATCGACCTCAACGCACCGGAGGATCTGTATGATCTGGCGGCGTTGCTGCGCGACAATGGTCGCTTCGTGGTCGAGTCCATCTGGAGCCGGCACCATGGGGACCAGGCTGCCGTCGTCAGCACGACCCGCCTGCAGAACATCGCCGGCAAGTACACCGGCAAGGATGATCCCGTGATGCTGGTGCGCGTGCAAAAACAATTCCCCGCCACCGGGGAAATCCTGGCCCCGTTCGGCATCGCACACTATGTAGGCGGGTTCATGCGCGGCAGCCATGTCGGCCCACTCATGCCCGTCCCCCACGGCACGACGTGCAGCTATTTTGACGGACCTCCCATCGTGAGCTGCTGGGGCTTTTGCGTCCACGAAGGCCGGCTCACCGAGCCAATGGACCTGTTCCAGCATCCGTTCTGGGACCTGGTTCGGACTCGCGCCGCCGACAAGGCAATGGAGATCCGCCGCCAGGGCTTCTCGGGGCCGGCGATGCTCCCCTACAGCGAGCTGGAATATGGCGGCATCGTCCACATTCTCGAACGGCTGGAACGACGTTTCAGCATCCGCGCCGCTCGGACCGTAGAGCCGCTTCGCACCGCTGAATCGGTCTCCTGAAATCCATGAGCAGCATCGCCCCGCAGCACATCGCCCCGCTGGGAAATTCGTCCTCCAGCGGGGCTTTTCGCCCACGGTTCAGCGTGCCGCTCAACCGGCCGGGCTTGCTGCGCGTCGCCTCACTCACGCAGACTATCGCTGACGGATTTGCTAAGAATACAAATCTGTCGCCCGAGTGCGCGAATGGCGGAAACCTTGGCGCCCTTGGGCGAGTATTCCCAGCAAAGCCGACATCGCTTGATGCACGCGTGAGATCATTCCATGATGGAAGTCATCGACGTCACGAAGCATTACCTGCAGGGACAGCGCATCGTCAAGGCGCTGCAAGGTGTGTGCCTGCGCATCGAGGCCGGCGAATTCGTATCAATCATGGGGCCGTCCGGGTCGGGGAAATCGACACTGATGCACCTGTTCGGCGCGCTCGATAGTCCCTCGACGGGGCAGGTGTTGTTTCAGGGCCGGCCGTTGGCGACGATGTCGGACCGCGACCTGGCGCAGCTGCGGCGGACGCAGATTGGCTTCGTGTTTCAGTTCTTCAACCTGCTGCCAAACCTCACGGCCGTGGAAAACGTCGCCTTGCCTCTCTTGCTGGCGGGCCAGCGGCGCGGCAAGGCACTCGGGCCTGCGTACGCCGGACTCGACCGGGTCGGGCTATCGGATCGGGCGTCGCATTATCCGGATCAGCTGTCCGGCGGAGAGATGCAGCGCGTCGCCATTGCCCGCGCACTGGTCATCAATCCCGAGGCTGTGCTGTGCGACGAGCCAACCGGAAACCTCGATTCCGCGACCAGCAAGGACATCTTGAAGTTGCTGCGCAGCTTGCCGGAGCCGGGCAAGCGCTCCGTGGTGATGGTGACGCACGACGCCGACGCAGCCGGCTTCGGCGATCGCATCGTCCACATCCGTGACGGCAAGATCGAGTCTGAAGAGACCGTTTCGCACAGCAAGGACTATGTGATCCGTCTACCGATCGAGCGCGGCCTCTAGTTCCGTGTCGCGCAATTCCGCTAGAACACGAAGCCGATGCCGAAGCCGAGTCCGTCGAGCCAGCGCGTGGCGCTGTTGTACACAGGCGTCAGCGAGGCGAAGTTGAAATCGATCGGTTGCGACGAGGCGACGGTGTTGAAGAACACCATCCAGTTGTAATCGACCTTCACCTGGACCGCTTCCCACGGATACCACCAGAAACCGACCTTGGCCTCGAGTCCGGGGACGAGGCGGTATACATTGCGGGCCCGCGAATAGGCGATGGCCCGGTCGCCGCGCTCGTACTTGGCCCGCTCCTTGACAAAGTCGTAGTACAGGGAGGCGCCGAGATCGACATTGATGCCGAATCCGCCCACCGGCGTGTCGCCCAGGAACCAGTCATGCCCGCCGCCACACATCAGGCCGTAGAGCCGATTGGAGATGACGTTTGAGTAAAGCGATTGGTCGGCAGGCGACGATCCGCCGCCAGGGTCGGCGCTGACGGTACGCCAGGCGAAGCGCTCCCAGAACCACACCAGGCGCGGTCCAACGAGAGCGTATGTTCGGTGGCTGTCGGTCTGGAATATCGGAATTCTGCCCGTGATGTCTACCATGTCGAAGCGTTGCACGAAGGACAGGCCCATGAGCGAGGCGGCGTTCCAGATGCCAAAGGTGTCGCCCACTTGTCCGCCGGTGACGTTTTGCGGCGTACCGGCGAACTCGCCAGGGAAATTGACAACGGGCGCAGTCAAGAACGTGTCGGCCAGCGTGGGACCCACGGCGTAACCCGGCGGCAAGATGCTGGCCACGGCGGCATAGCGAGCCTGCCACAGGTGCAGCCAGCTGACCTGCAGGACCGTGCCATCGCCAAAGCGCCAGCCGCCGACCAGGTTGAAGCCCGGTTGGAAGCTGACGGGCCCGTTGACCTGGTTGGTGGACAGGGCAACGTCGCCGCTGCCGACGAAGGTTCCCGGCGTCCCGGTGATGCCGCCGCCGACGTCGATGAAGCCGCGAAAGGCTACGTTTTGATTGCCGATGGGATTGCTCTGGCGCATGTACAGGCCTTCGAGCGCCAGATAGAAACCGCCGTCCTCCATGCGCGGATGGCCCAAGGGTCCCGGCAGATAGCCCGTCATGGGCACGACTTCTTGATTCTGGTACTGACCGAAAGCGGCGCCGGGCGCGAGCCAGACCGCCAAGGTGGACAATGCCAGCAACCATCCCCCGATACGCTTGCGCATGAGCCCCATAAGCCGCTTCTCCTTCGTGACGAAGGCGGTCGTTCACCGCTGCATGGCGACCCGGCCCATCTTCTACCATCGCCCCCGCGATGGCGAACCCCGTCCAGGCCGGGAAGTGTCGCTGCAATTTTGCGAACAAAGGGTCGCGGACTATAACCGGGTCGCTGCCCCTGTCAAGAGAACATTCGCAACAATTCAGACTCTCGGAAATAAAAACCGGCAAAGATGCGCAAGTTTTGCTTGACTTGGCATTCTTTTCGGTGAGAATGGTTCCATCACCCTTCAACGGCTCCGAGCGCATGCCAGGAGAGAAACAGCGCTTCGGAGAATTCATTGGTTCACATTGGCCCGGTATGGAGAAAGACCGGGCTTTTCTTGTTTCCCCCTGCTTGGAAGGACGACTCATGCGTAGTTTCTCGTTGCGATCCGGGTTGGCCCTCGTCGTCGTGGCTTTTGCCCTCGTGTTATGGGGCGTGGACTTGGCGTCGGCACAGCGGTATCGCTCGCCGTTTCCCAGGATCATTGATATCCCGCCAGTGACCAACAATGGTGGTGGCGGCGGGGCGGGCGGCGCGGGTGGAGCTGGCGGCGGCGGCGGTGGTGGGATGATGG
>VGYC01000296.1 GCA_016873095.1 Planctomycetota bacterium
CCAACAATGCCGCCGAGCAAGCGCTGCGGCACGCGGTCATCTGGCGGAAGCTCTCGTTCGGCACGCAATCAGCGTCCGGCAGTCAGTTCGTCGAGCGACTGCTGACTGTCATCGAAACCTGCCGCCGCCAATCCTGCAACGTCTTCGACTGGCTTGTCGAGGCAGTCCAAGCCCACCACAATCAACAAAGGGCAATATCTCTATTGCCCGCGCCGTGAACCAATACTGACTTTCTCGATCCTCACAAGGGCGATCTCTTGGCGAAGCTCTGGGCGGTGGTGGAAACACCAGCCAAGGGCAAGGAGTCGCAACGGTTGCGAGCGGCGGCAGCGTTGGCGAGGCATTCCCATCGGCAACCAGACGAGCCAGTTCTTCGCCAACGTCTACCTCGACCCGCTCGATCACTTTGTCAGGGATCAGCTGGGAATCAAGGGCTATGTTCGCTACGTCGATGATTTTTTGGTGTTCTCCGACGACAAGGGCCACTTGGCCGACGTGCGGGAGCAGATCAAGGATTTTTTGGTCAGCCTGCGATTGCGGCTGCACCCGAAAAAGAGCGTGATCTTCCCGGTCAAAGATGGCATCCGGTTCCTTGGCTACCGGGTTTTTTCCACGCATCGGCTGCTGCCGAGGGAGAACATCAGGCGGTTCCGTCGCCGGGTGCGAGGTATGCAGGAGGATTATTCAGCGGGTCGGGTTGACTTTGCGGAAATCTACCAGCGGCTCACGAGCTGGAGCGGCCACGCCCGTCAAGCGAACACTTATCGGCTGCGTTGCCGTCTCTTCGATACAATCAGCTTCCAGAGGGCGACGACCGAGTAGCCGTGTGTTGCGTGGCGGCTCGTTCAACAATCAAGCGTCGAACGTCCGCTCGTCCAACCGTAACAACAATGTGCCGACGAACCGGAACAACAACAATGGGTTCCGTCCGTCGAGTACCTTGCCATGCCGGAATCCGCAGGCGTTTTTCCTGCGGAGCGTGCCTGGGTGCAAAGTCCAGGTGGTCGTCCTGTGTCGGGCCATCGCTGGATGGTTCGGCCAAATGAAGTTCAGACGCACCATCAGGGAGTCGCCTTTCCGCAGACCGAGCTTCTTGGACTTCGTTCGCACCGAGGCGAAGCCGCCGTTGTTCTCCAGCCGCTTCCTGGCCCTGGCCGAGAGCCTGTCCACGTTGCGGGCAAAGTCGTCAAGGGCCTTCTTCTTGTCGCCGAAGGCACGATCCGCCGCCTTTCCTTTCAGTTTCTTGCCACGGAACTTGAGGCACACCAAGGGGGCCAGATGAAACAGATTGGCGTCCGTGATCTCGGTGCCAACAAGAGGGCCGAACGGCTCGGCTTCGCTGGCTGCGAAGTAGTATTTTTCGGAACGTACACTCACTCGACGCTATTTGGCCTTTTCCCGCTCCAGAGTGGCGAAAGCCACGCCGTCCCTGTCCTGAGTTCTGAACTCGCTTGGGCGAAATGAAGCATCGCCGAAGATGTTGATGCACAGTCGAAGCTGGTCTTTCTGAAGCTCGTAGATGCCGAGGACAACCTTGCCTGCGAAGTGACTGCCCAACTGCCCCTGGATATTTGTGGCAGATTTGTGTCCAGGTCGGGCGGAATCACGCCCACGCAGAGGCCCGCTTCACGCCAAGAAACACCGACGACGGGAAAGTGCAATCTTGGAGAAAACCGCCTTCGCAGAAAGGCCCAAAATCTGGAATGCCAGCTTGTAGCAGAGAACCAGTCGGTGCCGGAAGCGACGTTTTTTGTGCCAGTTTTGTGTCCCAACGGGTCTGAAAACAGGCCAAAAGCCAGTCCCGAAGCCAGTCCGAAATCACACGCTAACCCGAAACACCGCAAGACGTTAGTTGTTGATTTGATTGGACTTAGAAATGGGCTTTTGCGTATTGGGAAGCTGGCATTCTACCACTGAATTACGCCCGCGACTTTCTCCATTCTAACGGCGCCTGGTGCAATTGCAAGTATGCGTCCGTGCGACGCCTGCGCGCCGCAATCCGCATGGGAGCCACGGCTTCACGATCTCCAGCCGGACTCCTCCCGCGCTGGCGAAGTCCTACAATGCCGGTCAACGGTCCGAGGCAAAGGAGTGACCCGGTGGCCAGCAAATCGAAATGGAAACACCTGGAACGGCGTGCGCTCAGCCCGCAGGAACTCGAAGCCCGCGTGCATCAGGCACTCCGCGAAGGCCGCACGCAGCAGGCGCTGGAATTGGCGCGGAACCTGCTCAAGCAGCAGCGCTCGCAGGCCAACCTGGAACTCGTGCGCCAGGCAACCCTGGCGCGGGCGCGGCAGTTACGCGAGCAGGGCAACGCGCGCGACGCCGGCACGCTGCTTGCCAATGCCGTGGAACTTGGCGGCACCGAGTTCTTGCGCGAAGTGGCGGCGGAGATGGCACGCTGCGGCGAGGTGCGCCACGCCGCCAGACTGGTGCAGCATGACGACGACCCGCAGTTGCGCCGCCGCATCGCCATTCAGGCCGCCGACCACGCCGTGCGACAGGGAGCATCCGGCCGCGGCCAGCTGCAACCGTCCGAGCAGCCGCAGTTCGACGCCGTGCTGACAGCCTTTCGGGCCCTGGAATCCGGCCGGGACGAGGAGGTGCGGACGGCCTTGCAGGCAATCGGCCTGCAATCCCCCTTCCTCGAATGGAAGCTGCTCATCCGCGGCTTGCTTGCCTATTATCAAAACGATGATGCTCGCGCCATCGAAAACTGGCAGCGACTGGACCCCGATCGCGTGCCGTTCCGCCTGGCAGCGCCGCTGCGTGCCCAGATCGACAAGGCCTATCGCGACGCGCAGCCGGCAGCCGGCCAGGATGCGCTGCGTGCCGCCGCCGAGCGCTTGCAAGGTAACAACCTGAGTTCGTCGCTGCATCGTCTACGGGTCTTGCTCGCGGACGAGGGGCAGCTGGCGGCAGCCTTTCGCCTGGCGGAGACCATACTGCCGGCGTTGCGGCAAGCCAATCCCAAGCTGCCGCCGCGCCTGGCGGCCTGCTTCTACTGGGCGATCATCGATCATGGCCGCCCCGAGGACAAGCAGCGCTACCTGCGCGCGTTTGGCCCGCTCGCGGACGATCCGCACTGCCTGCGCCTGGAGTGTCTGGCCCTTGAAGGGATTGGCGGTCACGAGGATGCGCACCTTGCCTGGCAGGACTTCGCCCGCTGGCTGGAGACCGATCCATCCTGGGGCAGCGTGGACCTGCGTGCCCGCGCCAGGGCGCTGATCTGGTGCCGCCTGGGAGAAATCGCCGACCGGGACAGTGTGCCCTCGAAACTACTGCCGGCGTTTCTGCGCAGGCGCGTCAAGAAGCGGAATCTGAATCCTTCCGCGGAGCAGTGCTATCGCAACAGTCTGAAGCTGGCTCCCGATCTGCTGAAGGCGCACGAGGCGCTGTTTGGCCACTTCCTGCAGGAAGACAGATTCGGCAAGGCGATCAAGGCCGCCGACGACTTGCTCAAGCAATTCCCGGAGCACACGGCGACACTCGAGTCGCTGGGCCACCTGTGTCTGAAAGAAAAACAGTTCGCAAAAGCGCTGAAGTGCTTCCAGCGAGCGCTGGCCGTCAATCCGCTGGAGCGTCGTTACCGAAGCATGGTTGCCTATGTGCATCAATCGCAGGCGCGGGAGCTGGCCCTGAGCAAGCGCTTTGCCGAGGCCCGGCAGTCGTATCAGGCGGCGCTGGACGCTAGCGAGCCGTCCAGCCGGCACTACGTGCTGGCCAAGTGGGCCGCCGCCGAGTTGAAGGCCGGCAACGGCGAGCGCGCCGACGAGTTGATTGCCGAGGCCGGCGCGCAAGGCCGCTACAGCACCGCCGTCAGCTATCATCTCGCCGTTGAAGCGGCGCGTCTCAAGCTGGTCAAGGCGGTGAAGGATCGCCTGGCACGTGCCTTCACGGAAGCGCTGACGCAGCCGCCGACCGCCGACGTGGCCGTCGCCCTGCTCGACACCGCCGCCGCGCTTCAGAAGGCGGAAGTCAAGTACACCGGCCAGAAGACGCACGAGAGAAAGGTCGTCGCCTATCTCAACAAGGCGGCCGACCTGCAGTACAGCGAGGAGCAGCTCGAGTCGATCTGTGCCGCACTTGTGGAGATCCAGCCGGGACGCGTTTGCGACCGCTTCGTCCGCCTCGGCCGGCGGAGCTTCCCGAAAAACCCGGTGTTTGTCATTCGTGAAGCCGAAGGGCTGCTCGCCTCCCGGCGTTCGCCCTGGCGAGTCAGGCCGCTGCTGAACGAGGCGCAACGGCTGGCCCGCGCCCTGCCGCCCGGCGAACGCCAGACGCATCTTTTCGATGAAATCCATGAGCTGCAAGACCTCGCCAAGCAGGGCGAAATGCCCATCGGCTTTCCGGGCATGGGGATGCTCGACGAGATGTTTGAGAATCTCAAAACGTTTGGCGGCATGGACGAGGACGACGATGACGCCGATGACTGGGAGGAACTGTGACGATGCTGGATCCCTATGCCGCGCTGGGCCTGCCCGCCGACGCCGACGATGAAGCCATTCGCCGGCGCTACCTGGAACTGGTGAGGCAATATCCACCGGAACGGGCGCCAGAGAAGTTTGCCGCCATTCGCAAGGCTTACGACAGCTTGCGCGATCTCGACACGCGCTTGCGCTATCGCCTCTTCGAGGCCGGCAAAAACGAGAATATCGACTCCTTGATCGAGGACATTGCATGCCAGAACTCTCGACCGCGCGTGTCGCTGGACAAGCTCCTGTCACTGCTCAAGTAGGAGGCAGCGCCGGCTTGACGGCGCCGGAGATCGATGCCCTGCTGGCCGGCTTCCGCGACTGGCTCATGCGCACCGTGGCAGCGACGGACGCCGCGACCACTCCCGTCACGCTGCTCGCCCCCATGGCAGCGGAACCGCCGGACCTGCACAGTCTCTTGAGCCACCTGATCGCGCTCAGGCAAGAGGTGAATCTGCAGACGCGTGCCACGCGTTCCCAGCAGGAGCAAAGCGCGGAATCGCTCCGCCACCTTGCGGAGGCCCTGCAGACCCTCGAGCAGGACCGGCAAGACAGGCTGGACCTCGAAGACCGGAGCGAAGCAGCCGAGGACGCGGCCGCCGCCGAGCGCGAGCGCGCCGAGCAGATGGAACGGCTGCGGCCATTGCTGAAGGCCATGGTCGATGCCCACGACGCCCTTGCCCTGGCGCGCCGCGAGGTCCTGCGAATTCAGCGAATTCAAGAAGATGCGCCGCTGGCGCCCGCGGCCGTCCATGAGGAACATACGCCGGTCGCGAACCAGGCAGCGCAAGCTCCACTGCGCGTGTCCTGGCTGGCCCGCTGGCTTGGACGGGCCGACGCCGTCACGCACGCGCAGCAAGACGCGCTGCGCCGCGCAAGAGAGCGCGAGGCGGAACTGCTGCGGCAGCAGGACGAAGAACGCAGCGCCGTCCGCACCCTGGTCGATTCCATTGTCTCCGGCTACGCGATGAGCCTGCAACGGCTCGAACGCGTTCTCGAGCAACACGGCCTGGAGCCGATCGCTTGCCTGGGCGAGCCGTTCGACCCCGAAACGATGGAGGTCGTCGAGGTCGTGCAGGATACCAATCGGTCTGCCAGTGAAGTCGTCGAGGAGGTGCGCCGTGGCTACTTGTGGCAAGGGCGCATCTTCCGCTTCGCCCAAGTCAAGGTGGCCCGACCGGGGGATAACCACGGATCACACCGATAGCACGGATAAACAAGACATGAATCACCAAAGGTGATGACGGCGATCCATGAAGCACACATTCATGCTTTCACCACAGAGCCATCGAGAGCACAAAAGAAAATGCCCGGGACTCTTGTCTCTGTGATCTCGGTGACTCTGTGGTGAATGAGTTTTTCAGTATGGCGGCATGACTGCGCTGTGTCGCTCTGATTCAGCGCGATTCTATCTTGCCGCGCATCTCATACAGGTCGCGCAACGCGCGATCCATGACCTGTTCGCCGGCGCCAACCTCCACAGGCGACATCTTGGCATCGGCGCCATAGCCGCCTTCCGCGATGGCCTCGATGGTCGGGAAATACTGCTGATAGTCATTGCAGTAACCCAGGAAGAGCAGATGCTCCAGGCGAGCGCGTTGCTTGAGGCGCAGTGAATGAGCGCAAAAGAACTCGCCGGAGACGCCGACGATGCCGATCTTGCCGTCGAGGATCGCCGTCGTCAGATGTGGGCGAATACCTTCGCGATACTCGCGGGCATAAAAATCGATCAGCCCGGGGAAGAATGCCAGCGAATAGGCCGTGTGGATCAGCGGGTTGTCCATGTCAATCTGGCTCTTGAAGCGGAAATCGCGTTCGCGACATTTCAGCATCGTATCCTTGCCAACAGCGCAGCGGATCGTCTTGTCGAGTTCCAGGACCTGCTTGCCCAGCGCGGCGCCGAAACCGGCCGGGTTCGCCGATTCGCGATCCGGCGGATTGGGCGACAGATCGCCGCCGGCCCCTTGCAGGAACAGGCACGGCGCCTCCGTTTGCTTCTCGACCAGCCGGCGCATGACGCCGGGATAGTCGGCCGAGAACTTGCGGTCTTTCGAGTTGATCATCGTCGGATGGGCGGCAAAGTTGACGACATGCGCGAGCGGCTTGCCGTCCGGCGTCTCGACACGAACGACCAGCAACTCGCGATCGACCGGGGCATCGGCCCGGCGGCTGTGGCGATTGCGGTTCAGCGGAACCTGCCTGGCAGCGATGCCCAGCCGGGCGGGCGCGAGGTCCTTCGCCGCCGCCACAATGCCGCCGGCCAGCTTGCGTTCCAGCTCACGAGCGTAGGACGTCTTGGGCGTGGGCCAGTTATCGAGTTCGATCACCGGCCCGTTGTGCGTGTGCGAGCCGACGAGGAAAAGATGCTCGACGCCGGCAGACTTCTTGACCAAGGCGCGAATGGCTGCCATCGATTGCCGCGTCGGCGCCCGGCCAAGGTCCAGCCCCACCAGTGCGACGCGCGTCTTGTCGACCTCCAGGACCAGGATGCGAGCTTCCAGGGGATCGTGCACGCCCTCGCTGCCCTGGTCATGCCGCACGGAATAGCCCCACAGGGGAAAGCCAAGCGGCGGCGTGATGTCCAGCCTGCCGGCAGCGGCACGTAGCTCGGCGCCCACGGCCGGGGAAACCGAGATCGCCAGGGACAACAACCCCAAGAGTAATCGTGTCATCCGCCGCTGCCTCTTGCTGAGATTCTGAGCATCCTTGCCGCAGGACGCGTATTCTGACTGAAAATAACTACTCTGCTGAACATGTCCACACGAACCGGTGAAATTCGAATTCGCTGCAAGCGACAGTCCGATTTGTAGCATGGTGGTATTCTCTTCCGCAGGTGAATGCTGTCAATTGCCGAACCACGATCTACAATGGCCTCCGGATACTACGGACTAAGGTTTTGCAAAGCTGCAGCTGGCCTTGTCAAAATGGGCAATTTCGTTCAAATTCCTGGTAATTTCACATGGCGCACGACGACCACGGAGGGTCCGGTCATG
>VGYC01000297.1 GCA_016873095.1 Planctomycetota bacterium
TCTAATAGACCGAGTTTGTTGAGAGGAATCTTTTTTCGCTGCTGCGTTGCTGATTTCTTCAAGTGTGAATATGTTGCAGATTTATTGCGACGGGCCATACTTGTCTGCTTTGGGGTGAGATAGGTGAACGCCTGGTCACAAAATCTTACGGAATAGAGGCAGCAGACGAGCATTGCGTTCGCTAGGCTTGACTGTCATGGGACGAGGGCGCAGACATTCGATGGGGTCCCGCTTTCGCCGTCGGCGTGGATGGCGCCGTCCGGAATTCACAATTCCCCAGATTCTCGCCTGGGCGGATGCCCACTATGAGAAGGCGGGTGACTGGCCCATGTCGGAGTCCGGCCAGATACCTGGCTCGCTCGGGGTAACGTGGAAGGCCGTTGAGATGGCTCTCTTGAAAGGGCTTCGCGGCCTTCCGGGCGGGTCTTCGTTGGCTCGCTTGCTCGCCGAGCATCGCGGCAAGCGAAATAAGGGCCGCTTGCCTCCGTACACCGAACAGCGAATCCTGGTCTGGGCCGATGCGCATCGGCAGCGCACGGGGCAATGGCCCATGCGTGATTCCGGTTCTCTCCCCGAGGCGCCAGGCGAAACCTGGCACGCCGTAGAAATGGCTTTGGTGTTGGGTCGGCGCGGCTGACCTGCCGGTTCTTCACTGGCGCGCTTGCTGGAGAAACAGCGGGGAAAGCGCAATCACATGAGTCTTCCTCGACTGAGCATTACACAGATTCTGGCGTGGGCCGATGCCGAGTTTCGGCGAACCGGTTGCTGGCCGACAGAGAATTCCGGACCGATTCACGAGGCACCCCAAGAGACCTGGATGGGCATAGACGGCGCGCTCACGATGGGACAACGCGGCCTACCCGGCCATTCTTCGCTGCCGCAGTTGCTGGCGCAATATCGCGGGGTTCGCAATATCCAGCGCTTGCCGCGCCTATCACTGCGCCAGGTGCTTCGCTGGGCCGATGCGGTTCACAAGCGCGCCGGTCGCTGGCCGACTATCACATCCGGACCGGTTGAAGAAATGCCCGGCGAGACCTGGAGCAGCATCAATACCGCGCTCCTTTTCGGCCGTCGTGGCCTGCCGAAGTCCACCCTGGCGCAGCTACTGGCAACCAGGCGAGGACTGCGTCACCGCCTTCTACTGCCCAGGCTTACGAAACAGCAGATTCTCCGTTGGTCTGACGAGTATCATGATCGAATGGGCCACTGGCCGAACCGGCGATCCGGCACCGTTGATCCGGCAACGGGAGAGACGTGGGCGACCATCTCCGACGCTTTGTACGCGGGTAGTCGCGGACTTCCCGGCAGGACATCGCTAGCCGCACTGTTGGCTGAGCATCGCGGCGTCCGTAACAAGCAGCCCATCGAGGCGGCAGAGTCGTTGCCGCCGCTGGCCCTGTTGGCTGAGCATCGCGGCGTCCGTAACAAGCAGGCCCTGCCATCTTTGACGATTCGCCAGATTCTGGTCTGGGCAGACGCAGTTTACTGCCGAACTGGCGATTGGCCTCGCAGGGATTCTGGACCAATCGCCGAGGCTCCTGGGGAGACCTGGGATGGTGTATCCGCCGCTCTCACCAAGGGACTTCGTGGTCTTCCTGGCGGCTCCTCATTGCCGCGACTCCTGGCGGCACGGCGGGGAATTCGGAATCGAGTGGCTCCGCCAACGCTGACGATCAAGCAGATTGTTGGCTGGGCTGATGCGCACTATGAGGCGACCGGTCGCCGGCCCACTGCGTCGTCCGGCATAATTGCTGATGCCACCGATCAAGAGACATGGCGGGCCATCGATAACGCGCTTCGCGCCGGCCGGCGTGGATTACCCGGAAACAGTTCTTTGGCGCAACTGCTCGATGCATATCGCCGCCGGCTGCCAACTCGCGTGGCTCCTGACGATTAGAAACGGGTCTTTTCCGAATGAAACATGAGACCTGCGTCAAACCACTTCCTTGTTCGACAAGTACCGAAACGCCGTACTTGCCGATACCCGGCGCCTGGGCAATCTCGCCGATTATCTGCCCCGAGTCCTGCAGTTTCTGTGCTGCCCGTGCCGGCTGATCTTCGTCTGTTGAAGTCGGCGGGAAACCTCCTATGATCTCGATCGAGATTCCGAAAAAGGCCATCGCCCAGCTGGGTTTGTCTCCATGCAGTTTACCAGGGTCACTAGCAAAGCATGGATGAAGGATCGCGTGCCCGTGATGGCGAGCCTGAGTTGCCGCTGCGCGTCGCGCGAATGGTATGTCACGGTTGCGTTCGGCACAGATGCGAAAAATCCTGGGCTACGCGCAGGTAATCCACCTGCAAGGGGCTTGCGTCCCAGGTCCCGGTTTCCCTCGTACCCAATCGAGGGACCAACACCAGCCGCGCGAAATTTTTTTCGCGCGAAAACTGACCCCGTGAGCCATCTGTGTTAGCCGTGTCACCAGCAAGGACGCGTTAGGACTGTGGCCGCTAGTTATCGTCTCACCTGCCTATGTTGGTGTATTGGGAGGAAAGCCCCCTGCTGCGCGCTACTCGGAAACTCGCCCTTTTTCCGTTCCGTGTGCTGGTCGGCCACTGGCTTCCGGCCGCTCGGCGAGGACGGAGCCAGGCCACGGCACCGCCAGGACTTCGCAGGATCGATTCTGCGCGATTCGATGGGTTCGCGGCTAACTGGAGGCGTCCAGAAGCCTTGGCGCGTGGTAGATTGGTGGTTTGGTTGTGGTCTTAGATTTGATCGGGAATGGTCGCGCTGGCCGAGCTGCCCCTTGATGGTTTCCTCCAAACCTCCTTCCTTAAACCCAAAGACAAAATCAAGAAGCAAGAATACAGAGGTTTTGCTGACCCCTTTGCTGAACTTTTGCTGACACGTTTGCTGGACTTTTGCTTTAGCAAAACACACCATCTTCACATTTTGAGTCTCTCGGTGATCGCCAATTACTTCGCAACCTCAATCCTCAACGGCTTTTGCGCCGCATCTTTCTCATCCTTCCGTTCGGCGCGGCTGCCAGAATCGAATAGATCGTCGGTCGGGAGAGGTCCACGGCGCGGGAGATGTCGGCAACCCGCTCTCCCTCTTGTTTCATCCGGCAAACCGTTCTGACCTGCACTTCGGTCACCTGCTTGCGGACTCCCGGCTTGCTGCCGCCCCAGCGCTTGCCGCGCTTGCGCGCGCTTGTCTGTCCGGCCTTGACCCTTTCGCCTCTGACTTCTGTCTCGTATTGGGCCACGGAAGCCAGCACATTGGCCATGAGCCGGCCCGCAGGTGTGGCAAGGTCGAGGCCGTCCTTGAGGGATACGAGGTTGACCTTGCGCTCGCGTAGGTCATCGAAAAGGGCAGTCAATCCCTTTGCCGTCCGGCCCAGGCGATCTATTCGCCAAACAACTACCGCCGAGACCTTGCCCTGCCGAATCGCAGCTTCCAACTTGGCCCAGCCGGGACGATCCATGCTCTTGCCCGTGGCTTTGTCCTTGAACCACTTGACCGGGGCATCCTGAGCATTGGCCCAGCGAACCAAGTCTGGCTCCTGGCTCCTCGTGTCTTGCCCATTGCTGCTTACCCGGACATAGATCGCCACGTACTTCATCGTCGGCTCATATCTTGACTTCGCAATTGCCCCGACCATTGTATCCGCCGGCGGGCCGAATGGAAAGTATCATCTATAATCCAAACTTAGCGAGGAATGGCAGGAACAATTCTGTCGAATCTCCAATCCCTGACGATGCGAACAAAGGGATATTGATACTTTCCACTTTGGCCCGTACGTGGCGGTGCTGGGTCTAGGCATTGCCATCAATCGCAAGAAACGCTGCGCGTTGTTTACCGAAGCAAAGCTGGCGGCAAGCTGCAAGGTCAGTCGTGGTTGGGCCGGCGACTCAGGCCCTGCCGTGGCCGCCGCAGCATTGTTGTTGCAGCAAAAGATCGATTAACGCTTCTTCGGAGCCAGTTTCTTGACAACCTCCCGGCACGCCTTTTGGCCCGGACCGCCAAGCGTGCCCTGATTCGTAAGCACGCAAAACGCCAGGTTTTGGTCCGGCACCACAGCGGCCGTGCAATAGTTGAGGCTGTTGCTGCCGTCGTGTCCCAGGATGAGACCCTTGTCGCCAGGTTGCTTGCGGAAGCCGACCCAGCCGCTGAGGCTGTGCGGACTGGCCGGGTAGGGGTTGCTGAACAGCTTCTTGGCCGTGGCTGGCTTGAGCAATCCTTTGTCGCCGCGGGACAGTTTCAATGTCTCGGCGAGGAAGCGATTGTAGTCGGCAATCGAAATGTGGATGCGCCCGGCCGAGTTCAGGACCGGCGGGTTGTCCATCAAGCCGTCAGGGGCCACCGCTTTGCCGTCCGCGTGGTGCGGCCAGGGCTGCACGAGGGCCTTCTTGTTACCGGCCGGACCCAGGCCCCAATTCTTGATGCCAAGCGGCTGGAAGATCTTTTTCTCAATTTGCTCCTCCCAGGATACCTTGCCGCGCACGTCGAGGATCGCCCCGAGCACGACGTAGCCCAGGTTGGAGTACTGGTACGCCTCACCAGGTTTTGTTTTCAGCTTAATCGTGCCCAGATTCTTCACGACTCCATTCCGTTGCTCGGCGGGAGTTCCTTTAGTGCCGATCAGGAACCAGCCGAGGGGCCAGTTGGCGGGCAGACCAGAGGTGTGGGTCAGCAAATGCGCCGGCGTGATCTTCTTCAGGTCGGCACTCCACTCTCCGGCGTATTCAGGAAAGATCTGCTCCAGGGGCGTGTCCCAATCGAGCAGGCCCAGGTCAATGAGTAAAGCCACCAGGAGGGACGTGATCGGCTTGCTGTTGGAGCCGAGGTGCCAGTGGTCGTCTACCGTGGCCGGAGTGTCGGTGCCGCGCTTGCGTACGCCGACGACGGCCATACACGGCTCCTCGCTCCCGCGAATGAACCCAGCCGCCAACGCGGGCACGTCGTGGTGGGCGCGGGATTTCTCCAGCAGCGACCGCAATTCCTCGACCGTGATACTCTCGTCTCTTCTGTCCGTCTCGCCAACAACTTCAAGAAAACCCAGGAGCAAAACGCACGGAGCGAGCAAACAGCGCATGACCAATCCTCCCGTACTCCTGGTCCCAAGCTAACTACTCTTACTCTCCTGACGACAGGCCCGGCACGTACATTTCGCGCAGCACGGGAACAATGACATCGTAGAGGAAATCCGGTGGGACCACCAAGGCGATTGGGCCAATCACGACCAGCGCGGTCCAGCACCGGCAGACGACGGGCGACCAGAGCAGCCAGCGGCGGCATGGATGCGTTCCCTCGACCAGGAAGGCGACCCCCTGAATGAGGAAGTACAACGTCGGCCGGCCGTAGCCGCTGTCTGCGAGGATGCTGACGAACTCGTGCAGCACGCCGCTGTAGAGGAAGACGGCCAGCGCCGCGGCGACGGCGCCGACGCGGCGCGTCAGCGGGACAAACAGCATGTCGCGCATGAGGCCCGACATGAAGCGGTTCCAGCGCCGGCCCCAGAAATCGCCCAGCGAGGTCGCGGCCGTCGGGTTGAAGAACGGCTTTTCGACGGGAAAGCCCAGCCAGCGATAGAGCAAAGCCACGCCATCGAACCCCGCGAACAGCCGCAACATGGACCAGCCGATCAGCCCGACCCAGGCTCGAAGGAGGAGCGGCGTTCCGTCCGGCAACAGGTACGATACGCCCCATAGGATGGTCGCCCCGGTCGCCGCGTTCAGCAAGAAGCCTTGCCACGTCGGCCGCGGCGCCGAGGAGGGCGGCACATACGACAGCAGAAACGGCCGGGGCTGAACGCCGATCCACAGGAAATAGGCGAGCAGCCGGCCGGGGGTGAACTGCTGTCGCTCCGCGCTGCTCAAGGCGATGAGCGCGGCGACCTTGAAAGCGCCGAAGTAGAGGAAGAGTACCAGAGCGAACCACCAGACTTGGGACAGCAAGTGGCTTGCCACGCCGGCGACGATCAGGCTGCCGACGAGAATGGCCCACACGGCCCAGAAGCGACGCTCGGAGCGGCGGGGGCGGGCCAAAGACGTTGGATCGACGGATGGGGAGGCGTCATTCATCGGCGACCGTGCCTCAGCAACCACACGGCTCCTTCTTCACGTCGTCCCGGCCAAGATCGCAGCCGATACGATTCACGACGGTGTTATTGAGGACTTCCATCGCTCGGAATCCATTTCTTTTCGCCAATTCTTGCGGCGGCTTACGGCAATGCCACCAGCTGTGTGCCGGAGATGAGAGGTTCTGGCCGCTTGACATGAGCAGCTCGGGCCGCCGATTTCGCAAATGGATGGAATCACGAAGTCAGTGGGATAGCCGATGTTGGTCAGCTCAAAACGGCTGCGACCGCTGCGACCCTATTTGGCAGTTCGTTGGCCCCGTCAGCAAAGCGCCTTGTGCGATTTGGGGCGGGGGGCCGTCCGAAATGCCGACTTGCGGCGCCGGGCAGTGCTGCACCGACGCAGCGACGACCTCAATGATCTGGATTGGTTTGCCGCCATCGAGCTGCATTTTCTTGGCATCTGCCAAGCCCAGTAGACTCGCCCGTTGCTTGATGCAGTCAAGTATCACTTTAAGGAACGCCGGGTTGCCGCACTGGCCCTCGGTGCGGATCGACGCCTTGAGCTTGTCGCCGCCATCGACTTCGCCGCCGGTGGTTTTCTCCTGGGAGGAGACTTCTTTCGGCTCCTGCGATTTCGCCCAGGCGACCCAGCACTCACGCTCGATCAGGTCGAGTTTTGCCAGTTCGCGGTCGCGGAGTTCTTTCAGCGTGGCTTCATTGGCCTTGGCGCGGCGCTTGTGGATGGCATTGAGGTCTCGCGAGATCTGCGATTGCGACACGCCGAAATGCTTGGCGATTTTCTGCTGAGTGGCGCCCTTCAGGGACATGATCTCGATTTCGGTCAGATCATTTTCTCGTTGAGCATTGGTTCGCTTGGCTGGCATTGGGCGGGCCTTTCATGCGTAGTATGCACATGTCCTCAGCTTCAAGCTATCCGATGGAGGGGGAGCGGCTGCAAGAGGAATTGCGAACGATTTCGCAATTTGACCCAAAAGCGAAATGGAAGCTGAGTTTTGCGCGAAGAGCGCGAAACCTCTGTTGGTTCGAAGGGTCACGTCGAACACCGTGGTCTGATCGCCATCGCGTCGGGCGACGCGAGAATGGGTGCAATAGGGTCAATTGCGAGTAGTTCGTCATGAGCGCCGAACCTACTCCTTCAAGTCCAACAGAAAGGCCGCCAGTATTCCGGTGGCAAGTGCGATGGCGATGCCAATGAACCACCGGGCATAGCCCCAGGCCGTAAGAAAAAGCAAGGCACCAAGCAAGGAGAAAAGCAGAAAGCCGATGATCTTATCCTTATCCTCGTGTATTGCTAAGGGTTCCTGGGAATCGGCGTGTGTGAGTCTTTGGGCGGTGCGGATAGACTATGGTCACCGAGCCCGAAGGAGTCAAGCTCATGCCGAGACAGTCGAACCTGACCGTGGCCCAGCGA
>VGYC01000298.1 GCA_016873095.1 Planctomycetota bacterium
AGCGCCTGCCCCCCCCCCGCCGGCCCAGCAACGCAACTGGCTCGCTGGCCGATGGCCGACACGATGAATTCGTTACGCAGGGCCGTGGCCAGTGATCCGCGGCGACGCTAGACTACGCCGGTGAACATCGCAACAGCCCCCGCCAGATCCGCTTCGCCCTCTGTCTTCCCAACATCCCGTGCCTACCTGTGGTTGGCCGGCATCTACCTGATGCTGGCCGTCTATGGCAGCCTGGTGCCGTTTCAGTTTCGCTGGCTCGCCTGGGATGAAGTCCTTCAGCAGAGTCAGCAGCTCCGCCTGGCACATCTGAGGATTCAATCGCGGACGGACTTTGTCGCGAATGTGTTGCTGTTCATCCCGCTGGCGTTTCTGGTCATGGGGGCCGTTTGCGTGGATCGGCCGCCGGGCCGGGCCATCGTGGCCGGACTGATCCTGGTACCACTCTGTGCGGCTCTCAGCGGCGGCATCGAGTTCGTTCAGATCTACTTTCCGCCGCGCACGCCATCGGCCAGCGACATCGTTGCCGAATCGCTTGGCGGAGCGCTGGGCGTGCTGTTGTGGCTGACGGCAGGCCGGCGGATCACCGGCTGGGCACGGCAAGTCTGGAGTTCCAGACATGGCCGTGATCTGGCCAGCCTCATCCTGCCGGTCTACCTGGCATTTCTGGTGCTGATCAACGTCCTGCCGCTGGATCTCACGCTCAGCCCGGCGGACATCTACCGAAAATACCGCGAAGGCAGACTCACGCTCGTGCCCTTTGCCAGCTTCTGCGCGAATCACTCGCTCATGCTGGGAAAAGCCCTGTGGAACTTGCTGTGGTTCCTTCCGATCGGAGCGCTGCTGGCCAGTTTGCCCGCGTTTTCGTGGGAGGACAGGCGGAACTGGCTTCGAGTCTGGGGGCTCGGACTGGTGGTGGCGACGTTGATCGAGTCCATGCAACTGTTTGTCGTGACGCGCTTTGTCGATGTCACCGACATCGTGGTGGAGAGCCTGGGAGTGCTGGCGGGGTGGAGCGCTGTCCGCTGCTATCAACAGCTCAAGATTCGCTCGCGGCTCCGGTTCTTGTCGGAACCACGCGGCTTGCGATGGATCTTCGTCGTCTGGCTCGGTCTCGTCGTTTTCCTTACCTGGAGGCCATTCGATTTTCAGCTCGACAGTGCATTCATCGCTGACCGGTGGAGCCGCTTCTCCCTTGTTCCGTTCGCCGATTACTGGCAGGGAACCGAGTACAATGCTTTCGACCAGTTTCTGCACAAGCTCTTGCTATACCTGCCGCTGGGACTGTTGCTCGGCAGCTGGGCCAGATTCGCAAAGGGAACGCACGCCGGCCTGCTGACCGTGGTCGCGAGCCTGTGCCTGGCATCCCTTCTGGAGCTGGGACAGTTCTGCCTTCCAGATCGCCAGGCCAGCCTGACCGACGTCCTGGTTGAAGCCGGGGGAGCCTGGCTGGGCTTCTTTGGCCTGCGAAAATGGCGCGAGCAGTCCAGTCTGGCACGCGACCGGACAGGCAATTGATGGATCAGCTGGCCACGGCGCTCGCCTGCACAGCCTTGGCCCGGCGCCGCTGTACGACGCGCGCCGCGCCGGGAATTGCAGCGACGGACCTGGGAAAATCGGGCAGGTCGGTTTTCTGAATTTCGCTGCCGGTCGCGAGCAAGACCGCACGCTCGATGGCGTTGCGCAGCTCACGGATATTGCCGGGCCAGTCGTACTCGGTGAGAGCATGAAAGGCGTCCGCGCTGAAACCCTGAATGTCGATGTCGTTGTGCGTGGCAAGTTCGCCAAGGACCTTGTTGGCGAGGGTAACGATGAGGCTGGGTCGCTCTCGCAATGGAGGCAGATAGAAGCCGACGACGTTCAGTCGATAGTAAAGATCGCGGCGGAATTGCCCCGCCTCCACTGCCTGGTCCAGCTGCACGTTCGCTGCCGCGATGATCCGGGCGTTGATGGGTCGTGTCTCGTTGGAACCTACCGGCTCGTACGCACGTTCATCCACGGCCCGCAAGAGCTTGCACTGCAGATGCGGCGGCAAGGCATTGATCTCGTCGAGCAGCAAGGTCCCGCGACCCGCGGCGGCCAGCTTGCCTTCGCGATCCCGGTCGGCGCCCGTGAAGGCGCCCTTCAAGTGCCCGAAAATCTCGCTCTCGATCAGTTCCGCGGACAAGGCGCCGCAATCCACGACAAGAAACGGCTCGTCACGGCGCGGCGAAAGCTCGTGGATGACGCGTGCCAGCTGCGTCTTGCCCGTGCCGGTTTCCCCGGTCAGCAGCAAGGTCGTGTCCAGCGGCGCGACACGCCGCACCTGGTCCATCATCTCCGTCATTTCCTGCGACAGCACGAACGAAAAGGCATCGCAGCTGGCTCCCTTGGGGCTGTCGCCCTTGGCCGCTCGCGAGGCGGGCTGCAGGCTCACCAGATTCAGGTAATTCTCGATCTTGTAGAGTTCCAGCAGCGCCTGGAAATAGTCGGTCGCCCCCGCGCGATAGAATGTGATCGCATCACGATTCCGGTAGTCATCGCTGAGGACGAGAGTGGCGCGGCGTGCGTCCGACCTGGCCAGCTGCTTGACGGACTGGGCCATGTGCGGCACATTGTCCTCATCAGCCACGTGAAAGAGGACGATCGCAGCCTCTTTTTGGCGCATCGTCCCGATGTCGTGGCTGGTCGGGACCACCTCCAGCCGCAATCTCGATAACGGCCGGGCAATGCCGGTGACTGTGTGGATCAAACTCTGGGATTTGCTGACGAGGCAGGCTAGGCGATGTTCCATGGCGATGGACTCCCTGGTGGCGCCGGCATCCATCGCCTGGGCAATCAATCCATAGATCTGACGCTTCCGCCGTCTTCGACGCACGGCGGCCCAAATAAGTTCCCCGAATCTTAATATTTCTTAAGAAACTTGAGGCTCGACGTAAAGTCTGTTCCAGAATGGGTATCCGTCGGGGCGCCTCCTGTCCATTTCGCCCGGTGGCTTCGCGATCGCGGAATCCCTAGCCGGCTGCCCAGTCACGGGGTTTGAGTGCCTCGTACAGCTCTGCTTCGCGCGTCCCGTTTGCGGGGTGAAAGTCATACAGCCAGCGAACTCGTGGCGGCAATGACATGAGAATGGATTCCACCCGGCCGCCGGTCTTCAGGCCGAAGATCGTGCCGCGGTCGTAGATCAGGTTGAACTCGACATAGCGTCCGCGGCGAAACTCCTGGAAGTGCCGTTCCTTGTCGCCATGGGGCTCATCCTTGCGGCGGCGGACGATCGGCAGATAGGCCTCGATAAAGTTGTTGCCGGCATCCTGCACGAAGGCGAAGAGCCTGTCGAAATCGCCCTCGAGATAGTCGAAGAAGATGCCACCGATGCCGCGCGCCTCCTGACGATGAACCAGAAAGAAATACTCGTCGCACCATTTCTTGAAATGGGCGTGATCAACCGGGGCGGGATGCCGGTCGCAGACCTGCTTCCAGACACGGTGAAAGTGAACGCAGTCCTCGCGAAACGGATAGTAAGGCGTCAGGTCCGCGCCGCCGCCGAACCATTGCTTGCCGCCGCGCGTGAGAAAGCGGAAGTTGGCGTGCACGGTCGGGACCATGGGACTGCGCGGGTGCAAGACCAGTGAAATCCCGGTGGCGGTGAAGGCACGGCCCTCGCCGGGAATCTGTCTGGCGAATTCCTCGCTGAACTCGCCGAAGACCTCGGAGAAGTTGACGCCGGCCTTCTCGAAGACGCCGCCTTCGAGCAGCACGCGCGTGCGCCCGCCGCCGCCCCCCGCGCGCTGCCAGCGATCCTCGTGAAACCGGCCAGGGCCATCGACGTCTTCCAGGGCGGCGCAGATACGATCCTGCAGGCCCTGAAAAAAGGCCGCTGCCTCGGCTCGCAATTTGTCACCTGCTTCCATGGGGATGGTCCACTACACTTCGGGAGGTTGCCTTTGGTCGCTTCACGGCTCGGCAGGAGCCTCGCCCTCCCGGAAGCCTCGACTTCGCGGACGAAGACTACTTAGCTCGCCTCCTGCGCCGACAGCATTCGTTGCAGCCAATCGTTCAAGTCGCGCGTGGATAGCTCGCTGTCAATCTCCAGTTTTGCCGGCAGCTTGTCGAACATGCGCTGCGACCGCCAGGTGCGTGCATAGGCAGGCGGGCCGAGCAAGATGATGCGACGGCCCTCGAAGACGGGGACATCGTCCGGCGTGCCCTCGTTCCAGATCCAGCAATCGCTGCGGCTCTGGTCGCCCGCCGCCGGCAGCTTCAGGCCGGACTGGATGGCCTGCCAGGTGTACAGGTTCCAGACGCCGGTGACTGTATCGTCCGATTGTTGCGGACCGATGCCGAGCGCGACCTCCGCCACGCGCCTGGGAACGCGGCGGCGCGACTGCATGCCCACGCGCGGAAAGCCGTCCATTAGCAGCACGTGCAACTGGAAGTTATCGACGACGCCGGAGATGCGGCCCAGGATGCCCAGGCCGCTCTGCGGCTCGATGGCCAGGATCGGCTCATCGTCGAGCACCGAGAGCATCAGCCGCAGCCAGTGTCCGCCTTCGTGGTACTCGGCGATCTTCGCCGCCAGTCCGCGCAGGTCGCGCGCCGCCGCCCGGGCCGGAGCACTCACCGAGAAGACGGCAATGGCCGGCCGCCAGAACTGCTGCAACGCTTGCCAGGCGTCGTACTCCAGCGGCAAGTCGCCGGCAACCTGCTCCAGGACGCTCTCGAACTGGTCGGCCTCGTCCACTTCTTTCTCCGGCGCTTCGTCGTTGCTTTGCGGCAAACGTGCCCGGCAAGCGTCGGCCAGTTCAGCCGCCGATTCCAGCAAATACTGCAGCCGGCCGATGAGCGGCTCGGTCATCGCCGCCGGATCGCAGCCGTCCTCCACGAGTGCGCCGCAAACGAGGGCGAGGAAGGCACCGCGTCCGACGTCATCCAGCGACATGTGCCCGGCCAGTTCGGCCAGCGCGGCCTTGGCGTCTTTTGGCGTTGCCTGCGAGGCCGCTTCCAGGAAAGCCTGGGCCGCGCCGCGCAGGTCCTCCTCGCTGGAGGCAGGATCGCGCGCCAGGGCCACCAGGTTTTGCATCTCGTCGCTGAGCATATGTGATCCATCATACGCTAATAGCCGCACAGCGATCAGTCATCTACATGTACAATGAGAGAGAACCAAGGTCACTATCAAAGAGTCGCGCCTCAGGAGAAAGCTCATGGGACCACACGATGGCACGGTCCGGGCCGTCTGCCCGCACGACTGTCCCGACACCTGCGGCATGCTGGTGACGGTCGCGGACGGACGGGCGGTCAAGCTGCGCGGCGATCCAGACCATCCGTTCACGCGCGGCTTCCTGTGTCAGAAGGTCTCGCGCTATCTGGAGCGCGTCTATCATCCCGATCGCTTGACGCACCCGCTGTTGCGCACGGGTTCCAAGGGGGCCGGCCAGTTTCGCCGCATCTCCTGGGACGAGGCCATTGACCGCATTGCCGACGCGTTCCGGAAGATCGCCGCTTCCGCCGATGGGCCGCAGGCGATCCTGCCATACAGTTACGCCGGCACCATGGGCAAGCTGCATAACGCCAGCCTCGACCGGCGGTTCTTTCATCGGCTGGGGGCATCGCTGCTGGACCGTACCATCTGCGCGACGGCGGGGGCTGCCGGTTGCGACATCACGCTCGGTACGCGGGCGGCGTTCGACCCGGAAGCCATCGTGCATGCGCGCTACATCATCAACTGGGGCTCGAACACCAGCGTCACCAACATGCACTTGTGGGCGCTGATGCACAAGGCCCGCAAGGCCGGCGCCCGCATCGTCAGCATCGATCCGTTTCGCTGCCAGACGGCGGCGCGGAGCGACTGGTGGCTGCCGATCCGCCCCGGCGCCGACGCCGCCCTGGCCCTGGGCATGATGCATGTCATCTTTCGCGACGGATTGCAGGACGACGACTACCTCCAGCAATACTGCTTGGGGGCCGATCGCCTACGCGAGCGGGCGTTGCAGGAGTACAGTCTCGACAAGGTGTCGCGCATCACCGGTTTGCCGGCCGGCGATATCGAAACGCTGGCACATGAATATGCGGCAACGCCGCCGGCGTGCATCCGGGTCAACTATGGGTTGCAGCGGCATCACGGCGGCGGCATGGCGGTGCGAACCATCACCTGCCTGCCGGCCATCATCGGCGCCTGGCGGCATGCCGGCGGCGGGGCGCTGCTCAGCACCAGCAAACTCTATCCATTCAATGCCGCTGCTCTGGAACGGCCCGACCTGATTCGGCCGGGCACGCGCACCATCAACATGGTGCAGCTGGCGGAGGCGCTGGCCGGCGAACTGCCCGGTCCGCCCGTGCGTGCGCTCTACGTCTACAACTCCAACCCCGCCGCGGTGAATCCGGATCAGGCCCGCGTGTTGCAAGGCCTGCGTCGCGACGATCTGTTCACGGTCGTGCACGATCAATTTCAGACTGACACGGCCGACTACGCCGACATCGTCCTGCCCGCGACGACGCAGCTCGAGCACTTCGACATCCATGGCTCCTATGGCCATCTGTACTTGCAGACCAACGAGCCCGCCATCGCGCCGCTCGGCGAGGCCAGGAGCAATACCGATGTCTTCCGGCTGCTCGCGGAACGGATGGGCTTCGAGCCGGAACTCTTCCAGGTCAGCGACGAGGAGCTGGCCCGGCAAGCATTGCAGTCGCCTGAGTTCGACGGCATCGGGCTGGAGCGATTGCGCTGCGACGGACCGGTGCGCTTGAACTTGCCGAAGGACTACGCGCCGTTCGCCCGGGGCGGCTTTCCGACGCCGTCAGGCAAGTGCGAGCTATATAGCCCCGGCATGGCGGCGCGCGGGCTGGATCCGCTGCCGACCTACACGCCGCCACGCGAGGATCCGCAAACGCGGCCGGAGCTGGCAGCGCGCTTCCCGTTGCAGATGCTCAGCCCGCCCGTGCCGGAGTTTCTCAACTCGACGTTTGTCAACATCGGCTCGTTGCGCAAACAGGCCGGCGAACCCACCGTGGAGATGCATCCCGACGACGCCGTTGCGCGCGGCATTGCCGACGGACAGACAGTGCGGCTCTTCAATGATCGCGGCAGCTTTGTCGCCCGTGCCGTCGTGGCCGGCAACGTCCGCCCCGGCGCCGTCGTTTCCCAGGGCATCTGGTGGAACAAGCTCAGCGCCGACGGTGTCAACTGCAACGTCACGACCAGCACCGGCCTCACCGATCTCGGCGGCGGCGCCTGCTTCTTCGACAACCTGGTCGAGGTACAGCCGGATAATTGAGATTGGGAGGGCGAGGCTCCTGCCGAGCCGTGGAGCCCGTTGGTTCCTGTCGCTTCACGGCTCGGCAGAAGCCTCGCCCTGGGCTGATGAAAAGCATGGAAGATTGAAGCGAAAGGCGCAATCGACTTCGTCATGGGATTGTTGCGCTCTTAGCCCCTCTTAGCCCCGTTCACGGGGCTTGCCGCGAAGCGGTTTAGGCCCGCCG
>VGYC01000299.1 GCA_016873095.1 Planctomycetota bacterium
TCTAACTGAACATAAATTGGCAAACATGTCTAATAGACCGAGTTTGTTGAGAGGAATCTTTTTTCGCTGCTGCGTTGCTGATTTCTTCAAGTGTTAATATGTTGCAGATTTATTGCGACGGGCCATATGCCTAGCTGAATAACGGCAACGGGTGTCCGCCCTCAAGCAGGTGATAGGGGCGGCGCTGGGCGTCGACTGCCCAAAGGTCGTCGTAGATGCCCATCGCCTTGTACACGGTGGCGGCGATGTGTTCGGGTCGAACCGGCTGGTCCACCGGGTAGGCGGCGTGCCGGTCGGAGGCGCCGAAAAGCTGTCCGCCGCGGATGCCGCCGCCGGCGAGCAACGCCGTCTGGCACATGTTCCAGTGATTGCGACCGGTCGGGCTCAGCGCGTCGCCGACCCTTGGCGTTCGGCCCATGTCGGAGGTGATCACGACCAGCGTTTCTTCCAGCAGTCCCCGCGATTCCAGATCGCCGAGCAAGGCGGACAGTGCCTGGTCCAGGACCGGCAGCAGATAGTCCTTCAAGGCCCGAAAGTTATCAACGTGACAATCCCAGTTGTAATAATACTCTCGCGGTGCCAGCCATTGAAAGTTAACGAACGGAACGCCTGCCTCGACCAGGCGCCGGCACATCAAGGCACATTGCCCATTGATGGACCGACCATAGCGGTCGCGTACTCGGTCCGGTTCCTCGCCAAGGTTCAAGGCCCGCTTGGCCGCCTGTGAGGTCAACAGCGAGAAGGCCTGCTGGCGGTAGCGGTCATGTCCGACGCGGTCTGTCGCGGCGTCCAGGCGACGCTGGGAACGATCGAGACGTGCCAGCAAGTTGCGGCGTTCCATGAAGCGCTCGGCCGAGACGGCGGGCGGCAATGTCAGTTCTGGAATCGCCAGTGATTGCCAGCGCGACGGGGCAGGGGGCTGAGGCTGAAACAGCTCCGAGGATTTGGCATACGCCGTTGTCCGGGGGTCGAAGCCGATCAAGAATGGGTCGAAGACCTTGCCCAGGCGTCCGGCGAAGCCACCCAGGTACGGATCGTTGATCATCAGATCCCAGATCCACGGCAATTGCACGACTGGAGGCAGTCGCCCCGGCGGCGATAGCTTGGCGGCCACCACCGAGCCAAGAAATGGCCAGTCTTCCGTTCGTGGCCTGGTGTCTCCACGGGGATAGCGTGCCGGGTCAGGCGGATGACCGGTGCACATGTAGTAGTAGCCCCAGGGATGACTATTCTCGACCCCCGGCATCTCCAGCGCCCGCACCAAGGCGAGATGCCGGGCATGCCTGGCCAGCAGCGGCAGATGCTCCGTGATCTGAATCCCGGGGACCGAAGTCTGGATCGGCTTGAAGTCGCCCCGGTACTCCACGGGCGCATCGGGCTTCATGTCCCAGATATCGATGTGGCTAGCCCCGCCATTGAGGAAAATGAAGATACAGGCACGCGCCGTGCGCCGGCGGGGAGCACGGGCCGGCTGCGCCTGGAGCGCCTGCAGTGCCTGGAGTTGCAACAGGTCCGGCAAGCTCAGCCCCATCATGCTGAAGCTGATTCCGCCCAACGCTTGACGGCGCGTCCAGCCCGGGGCCCGCTTCTTGCCCTGGTCATCGGCGCAGTAACTTACACGGGTGCCTGGCATCGGAGCCTCTTGACCATTCGACCAATCGTCGTGCAATGACGTCGGGGCTGTCGACAAACACGCCGCGGTCATCACACCAGCCCAGCTACCACCATGCCGATTGTATTATTGAGCCATGGAAGACGTTCTGCAAGCACTATACGTGGTTGGCGAACGAGGTACCGCTTGAGGTCCAAACCAAAGCCGAATCCTCGTTTGCATACGCCGCGGAATCCGCTAAAATACAGCAGGCAGGATTTCGGTCCTGCCTTCCTACCTTGGGGGGCCGTTGCATGTCCCGTCGTTCGATCACCGTTGGCTGTTCCGAATTTCGACGCGAACTGAGCATGAATCGCCGTGGCTTCGTGAAGGCGGGCATACTGGGTAGCGCCGGCCTGACGCTTTCCGAGCTGTTGCGTCACGAAGCGCAGGCCAGTCCGGCGACGACGACGCGGCGTAATTCGGTCATCATCCTGTGGATGCGTGGCGGGCCGAGCCACATCGACATGTGGGACCCCAAGCCTGAAGCGCCGGCCGAGTATCGTGGCGAGTTCGGCACGATGCGCACCAATGTCCCCGGTATCCTGCTGTCCGACATGATGCCGCGCTGTGCCAGCATGATGGACAAGTGGTCGATCATCCGCAGCCTGCATCACCACGACGCCGGCCATTCCGCCGGCGATCAGATCTGTTTCACCGGCTATAACTCCGGACCGAACCCGGACGAGAACATCCGGCCGAGTTGCGGCTCCATCGTGTCGCGACAGCTGGGGCACCTCACGCCGCATCTGCCGTCCTACGTCATGATCCCGCGCAACGTACCGGGGACCGGGGCGGCGTATCTGGGCGTGTCGCACAAGGCGTTCGAGACGCAGGCGGACCCGGCGGTGCGCGGGCCGTTCCGCGTGCCGAACTTCTCGCTACCTGACGGCATGAGCTTTGACCGCGTCGGCGACCGCCGGCAGCTGTTGCGCGACTTCGACAGCATCCGCCGCGATCTCGATAGCACCGGCCAGATGGGCGCCCTCGACCGCTACACCAGCCAGGCCTGGGACATCCTGACCTCGCCGGCGGCGCAGCGAGCCTTCGATCTCGATAGCGAGCCGGCCCACGTCCGCGAGCGCTACGGCTTCATGCCTGCGTTTGACCCACGGGCGGCCAACCGTTGCGGCGCGCCGGCCTGGAGCCAGCGCATCCTCCTGGCGCGACGTCTTGTCGAGGCCGGCGTCCGGCTCGTGACCGTCGATCTGCGCTGGTGGGACACGCACGTGCTCGGCTTCGAGTCGCTGCGCCTGGGCTTCTTGCCGCGCTTCGATCAGGCCTATCCCGCGCTGATCGAGGATCTGCACCAGCGTGGCTTGCTGGAATCGACGCTGGTGATTGCCTGGGGCGAGTTCGGCAGGACGCCGCGCGTCAACAACGACGCCGGCCGCGATCATTATCCAAACGTCTTCAGCGCCGCCCTGGCCGGCGGTCCGATCCGCGGCGGCCGGGTTGTCGGCGAGTCCGATTCCAAGGGCGCATTTCCCAAGGCCAATCCCAAGACGCCGCAGGACGTCCTCGCCACCATGTACCGCCACCTGGGCGTGGACACGAGTGTGCAGTACCTCGACAATTCCGGCCGGCCTCATCCGGTGCTGCCCAACGGCCGGGTGATCGACGAGCTCGCCTGATTCCGCACATGTTCGAGGTGACGAGCCGCAGCCACTTTTTGAAACCACGGGTGGACGAACTTTCCACCCCAATTCGCTAGGTTGGGCTTCGCTGCTGCGACAACACACACCAGGCCGGAACTTCTGGCCGTAGTGCAGCGAGCGACTCGCCGCCGCGCGCCCATCAGCGCATCCGTTACTTGGTCTGCATGATCTCCTGATCGGGCAACCGGCTGAACTCCGCGTGCCAGCCGCAAATACGCGAATAACGCATCAGATTCGACCGCGAGCGGTATAATCGACGGCAGGTGCACTTGCTTGATTGCACCACGCAGTTGGCTAGCGCAGCTCAAAACGACCGATTCGCGTCCAATAGTCGATGTGAAGCTCCAGGGAAGTGATGACGATGCCCACCGTTGTGCACGCCAGAACCTGGATCACGCTGTCCCTGGTCGGTCTCGTGCCGCTTGGGGCGGGATTCATGCTGGGGGAGTTTTCGCCCGACTGGCGGTGGATGCATCATCCCGTGCACGCTTTGGTCGAGAGCGTCGGCGCCTTGATCGCGCTCATCGTGGCGGTCCTGATCTTTCAGTTGCGTCGGAGCGGACAAGAAGCGCCGGTGTTGCTCTGGGTCGCTTGTGCGCTGCTGGCCATGGGCCTGCTCGATGGTTTTCACGCGGCGACGCATGCCGGCCGCGCTTTTGTGTGGCTGCACAGCATTGCCACCTTTGCCGGCGGGATGCTGTTCGCGTGTGTCTGCCTGCCGGACGCGGTAGCCCGCCACCCCACGATGCAGCGGCTGCCGATCGTCACGGTGGTGGTGGCAACTTACGTCGGTATTCTGTCCATTGCGCTGGCGCAACAGTTGCCGGTGATGACAGATGCCCGGGGCTTCACCTGGACGGCCAAGGTGCTCAATATTCTTGGCGGCCTGGGTTTTGTGGTGGCGACCACGTCGTTTGTGCGCCGTCATGCCAGCGGCCGCTGGGATGAAAGCTTGCTGTTCGCGCACCATTGTCTTCTGTTTGGCGTCGCCAGCCTGGTTTTCGTCAGTTCGGAATTGTGGGACGCGAGCTGGTGGTTGTGGCATTTCCTGAGATTGGCGGCGTACCTTGTTGTACTGGTCTATTTCTTCCAGATGTATCGCCGCGCTCTCCAGGCGGTGCGCGAGACTGCCCTGGGACTGGAGGGGCAGGTAGCTGAGCGGACGCGCGAATTGTCCGCCGGCCTGGAAGCACGCCGGCAAGCCGAGAATGATCTCGCCAAGCAGAACCAGGAACTCCAGGTGCAGCGACGCGCGGCGTTGAAGCTGGCCCAGGATGCCGAGGAGGCCAGGGGACGTGCGGAGAAGGCCGAACGCGCTCTGCGCGAGAGCAGCGAGCATGTGCGGAACCTTCTCGATGCCACGGCCGAGGCCATCTATGGCATCGATCTCGAAGGCAATTTCAGCTTCTGCAATCGCGCTTGTTTGCAAATGCTCGGCTATGCTTCCTCTACAGATTTGATTGGCCGAAATACACACGCCTTGATTCACCATTCCCGCCGGGACGGCACGCCTTATCCGGCGGACGACTGTCCCAATCTCCAGACCATTCGCTCGGGAAACGGCGCCCATGTCGTCGACGAGGTCTACTGGCGCGCCGACGGAACCTGCTTTCCGGCGGAATACTGGTCTCATCCGGTGCGTCGCGATAATCAGCTTGTTGGCGCCGTCGTTGCGTTTTGGGACATTACCGAGCGCAAACGCGTTGAGCAGGAGCTTCGCCTTGCCCACCACGAACTAGAGAATCGGGTGGCGGAACGAACCCTCGAGCTTTCCACGGCCAACGTGGCACTGGAAGCACGGGCCCAGCAAATGCGCGGTCTGGCCGACGCAGCCGTGGCTATCAACTCGGCCGGTTCCTTCGATGACGTTATCCAGGTGCTCACCTACCAGGCCCGCCATGTCATCGGCGCCCATCAATCCGTAACCAGCTTTACCACCGATAAGAACTGGGCCCAGGCGGTTACCGGCCTGTCGCTGTCGGACAAGTACGCCGACTATCGGACCTACGACGTCAAGCCGGACGGCAGCGGCATCTATGCCATTGTTTGCGAGAGCAACCAGCCGATTCGGCTGACGCAGGACGAGCTCGAGGCACACCCGCGCTGGCGCAACTTCGGCGCGGAGGCAGGCAAGCATCCACCCATGGCAGGGTGGCTAGCCGTGCCGCTCGTAGCTGGCGACGGCAGCAACCTCGGTCTGATTCAACTGTCCGACAAGTATGAGGGGGATTTCACCGAACAGGATCAGCTCATCCTCGTGCAACTTGCCCAGATCGGCTCAGTCGCCCTCGAGATACGAAAAGCTCGCGCGGAACTGGAACTTCGGGTCCAGCAACGCACCGCGGAGCTTCGCATGAGTACAGAACGTTTGGACCTGGCCCTACGATCCTCGGGAGTCGGCACCTGGGACTGGAGCGTCGTCGAGAATTCGATCATCTGGGACGATTTCATCCATCCGCTCTTCGGGCTGGAGCCCGGATCGTTTCCGGGCCGTTACGAGGCTTTTCTTGCGCTGCTCCATCCCGAGGATCGTGAGCGTGTCGCGCAAGAGGTGGCGGCAGCCGTCGACAAGGATGCGGCCTACAACACGGAGTACCAGGTTATCTGGCCAGACGGCAGCGTCCATGTCCTGGGTTCGCGAGCCAAGGTGTATCGCGATCACCAGGGGCGGGCCCTGCAGATGACGGGCGTATGCTGGGACATAACCGAACAGAAGCGTGCCCAGGAGACGGTCGCTCGTCAGGCACAGGAGCTGGCCCGCTCCAACGTCGAGCTGGAGCAGTTCGCCTACATCGCTTCGCACGACTTGCAGGAGCCACTGCGGAAAGTCCAGGCCTTTGGTGATTTGCTGGTGACGACAGCCGCCGGCCAGGCACTGGACGACAAGGGCCGTCTCTACGTGGAACGCATGCAGGAAGGGGCCCGGCGCATGCAAGGGCTGATCAATGACCTGTTATCGCTGGCGCGCGTCACATCGCGGGCCAAGCCGTTCGTCGAAGTCGACCTTGCCCAAGTTGTGCTAGACGTCGTGTCCGATCTGGAGTCCCGTATACAGACTACCGGCGGACGGGTTGAGATCGGTGATCTGCCACGTCTGGAAGGCGAGCCGATGCACATGCGGCAACTGTTCCAGAATCTGATTGGCAATGCCCTGAAGTTCCACCGCCCAGGGACGCCGCCGGTCGTCCTGCTTCGCAGCCGCCTCATCAATGAAGGCAACATTGCTTCGAAACATGCGGCCGCAAATGCGTCATGTGAGATCACCGTGGCGGACAACGGCATCGGCTTCGAGGACAAGTACCTGGACCGGATCTTCGCGCCCTTTCAGCGGTTGCACGGCCACGGCCAGTATGAAGGCACCGGCATGGGCCTGGCCATCTGCCTTAAAATCGTTGAACGTCACGGCGGCGCCATCACGGCCCGGAGCACCCCGGGACAGGGTACTACCTTTATCGTCACCTTGCCTCTGAAGCAAACGAAAGGAGCACTGCGTCATGCCTGAAGCTGGTCAAGCCGTTCATATCCTGATGGCTGAGGACGATCCCGACGACCGCCTGATGGCCGAGCAGGCCCTGCGTCAATACCGCCTGAAGAACGGTATCCGGTTTGTCGAGGATGGCCAGGAACTGATGGACTACCTGCGCCGTCAAGGAAAATACGCCACCGTGGACCAATTCCCGTTACCGGACGTGATCCTGCTGGACCGGAACATGCCACGCAAGGACGGCCGCGAAGCGCTGGCGGAGATCAAGTCCGACCGGAAGCTCCGCCGTATTCCCGTGATCGTTCTCACGACCTCGAAGGCGGCAGAAGACATTCTGCGCTCTTACGACCTGGGGGTTAATGCCTACATCACCAAGCCGGTGACTTTCCAGGGACTGGCGGAAGCCATGCGCATCAGGGCGAAATCGTCAAATTCTCTCCAGCTTGGCTGCGCCGGCCAGCGTTTCTGCGAGAAAATCTGCATTTAGGGCGGCGGCTTTGCGCTTGCGGGCGATGCTGTCTTTGCGCGGATGCTGCTTGAGCAAGCTCAAGGCCATCTTTCGCAACAAAGCAAAGTTCTCGGCGGCATTGCGCTGTTGAATGCGACTG
>VGYC01000300.1 GCA_016873095.1 Planctomycetota bacterium
CCCGGGCCGCGCCCCAGAGGGAACCCAGTTCCTTTCCCCCAGCCCGCCTTTTCCCCCGATGACTGACCAGCCGCACCCCGTTGATGGGCAACCCTCCTTCCCCCGGGAGGGTTGCCCTTTTTCTATTCCACCCATATAAGCACTTGATGAGAAGAAGTGAAAAGTGCCACTGTGCACCTTTTACGTGCACCTTTGGGGGACAGCCATGCCAAGACCGGCGAAACTCTGGCGGCGGGGGCAAAACGGATTCTATTACACCAAGATCGACGGCAAGCAGCACCGGCTGTCGGTCGATTACGAGGAGTCCTTGGACCTGTTCCATAACCTGCGTCAGGGCCGCAAGAAGAGGAAGCCGACGGGGAAGATCCAGACCACGCTGGATGCCGCAAAGAACGCCTTCTTGAGCCACGCGAAGCGGACGAAGGCGGAGCAGACCGTCCAGAACCAGACGGCCTACCTCGAATCGTTCTGCGCATTTGCTGGGGCGGGGAGGCGCGTGTTCGACATCAAGCCGGATGAACTCGATGAGTGGGTGCTCAGCCAAAAGTGGGGTCCGTCGACGCAGTCCGCGGCCAAGCGGACGGTGCCCTTTTTCATTTCAACTACACTGAGTCAGTGAGCCAGATCTCCTCCAGGAACAGGTACGGACGCTGCTCGTACGTCTCTTGCGTGGGTTCGACGGGGGGCAAGGTCTCTGCACAGTGGGCCGCCGGCGGTTCCTGGGAGAGGGTATTGGAGTCAGCTGCGCGATCGCAGGGGGGCTCACCGGCAATCGTCAGTCGGCTTTCAAGGATCGCGCCGAGATGCGGGAAACGGCCCAGGTATTCCGCGATCGTCACCACCTCTCGCTGCGAGCGCAGACGGTACTCCGCCGAAATCAAGGCGATCATGGCCTCGTCGTTGCTCGTCAGCTCCGGACACGCTTCCACGTAGGTTTCGACGCGTGCCGTCAGGCCCGATTTGAGCTTGCGCTCCAGGTCAATGTGCAGCAGTTCGAGCAGGAACGTGTCAGACGACTCGGTCGATATGTAGGATTTCCAGTCCGGCGTGTCGCCCCGCTCCCAAGCTTCATCGAAGCACAGCAGGGCATTCTCCTGCTCCTGGGATAGCACGGCAGCGGGCTGGATCATCGGTTCATTCATTGCTTCAGTCGCGGTACCTGGCAGTCAGCTGGCTCTTGAGCCGCTCCAGTTGCCGGAACACGGATCGTTCGGTGAGCCCCACCTCGCGGCTAGCCTCGGGGCCGGGAACGACGACCGCCGGCCCAGTCGCGTCAATCAGGATCGCCAATCAATACGAAAGCCGACCAATAATAAGGATGAACGAACGGTCGGTCGGCGGCTGCCGGGGTCTCGGGCGGCCGAGTCGGCAAGGCCGCCTTGATCGTGCCGCGCTCGCCACGCGGCACTCCTTCCAGCAGGTCGGCCAGCCGTTTCTCGGCTTCCGGGCGCGGCAACTGCCGCAGCCAGCTCTTCGCCTCCTGCAACGCTTCGGCACGCTTGAGGGCCTGATTGAGGCCGGCACGCCTGCCCAGCAGATTCTCGTAAAACCGCGTCATGACGAGCGCCGTTGCCGCGTCGTCCACCTTCCAGCGCGACAGCACTACCGATCGCGCCCCCTTCTGCAAAAGGGCCTGCGTGAAGCCGAGCATCCCCTCGCCGCTCGTTGCCTTGCCCAGGCCGGTCTGGCAGGCGGAGAGCACTACCAGGTCGGCATCCAGTTCCCATTCTTTAAGGATCGTACTTACTGTCAGCTTGCCCGTGATCGGCTTCTGGCCTGCCAGCACTTGCGCCGCCGACTCCGCCGGCGTCGGCAGGGCGTGCTGCGCCAGGATGAGGGCGGTCAACTCCGGCCGGACGCGGTTGGCCTCAACGTGCGTTGCCAGGTGCAGCAGACGATAGGCCTTGAGCTTGCCCGACCGCGCCAGCCCCGCCAGGTTCGGCTCGCTCGCTTCCTTGCCCAGCAATGTGTTCGCCTTCGGGATCAGGGCTGCCAGCGCTCGCGCCTCCAGGCGCGTGCCCGGCAGTGGCGCCCACTCGTCGCCGCGGCCGAGGTGCCAAAGCATGCTCTCCCGCTGACGCCACGCCGCCAGCGCCATAGCAATGGGTTTGTGAGCAACGACGATACCCAGCTTGCCGGCCGGAATGCGGCCGGTCAGGACCTTGCCTTCACGCCACAGCTTGATCTCGATGCGGTCGTCGCCTTCGGTGGCTTTCAGGTCTGCGGCGGTCGTCAACTTCCGGCCGGCATAGCTTAGCAGCACGTCGCCGGGTCGTAGACGAATCTTTGCCGCTACACTCCCCGGCGTCACACCCTTGATCAGCAGACCATGCGGCGGCGGCTCGGAAAGCTTTGGCGCGGTCCGGGTGAAGACTGGATCGGCCAGCACCAGCAGCGAGGTTGGATCGAGCTTGCGGTGCTGCTCCATGCGACGCCCATACACGCTGGCCGATGGGATGTAGCTGACCAGATACCTGTCCGTTAACGCCTCGACCGGCACGGCGGACATGCGGCCTGCCGGCACGACCAGGAGTTGCTTGACGCCCGCGAGGTGCTTTTCCAGCGGTGCGATTCGCTGTCGGTGGAGCTGGGCGAGGAGCGGGCGCCACTCGTCAGCCTTGCCGGTGGCGGTGGATAGGGCTTCATGGACACGAAGCGGCAGGTTGTCATCAGCGTCGCGCCAGGCGTCATCCTTGCTGGAGCCGGGCAGCTTGACCCAGACCGGCGGCCCCTCAAGGCGCAGGACGCAGCCGAGGTGGTGTCCGAGGACATCAAGCCAGAAGACGATGGCGGCGCCGGCGGGGATCTGCTTCTGGATGCGGTCCCGCGGCAACAAACGCGCCCGCGATCGCTCGACGGCGAATTGGGCCAGCTCGGCCAAAATGCCGTCCCTTTCCTTCGTCAGGGCAACGCGCTGCTTTTCTTGCTGGGCCTCCAGCATGGCGCGGCCCAGCAGGGGCAGCAGCGCGTGGTCGATCTGGAGCAGGCGACCGAAGCTGTCTCCATCGGCCGTCATATCGACGGATGGCAACCGGTCGTCGAGCAGGCCGCGGGCCAAGTCGGACTCGGCGTGCATCCAGGCGACCTCCGGATTGGCGAGTTGCACCAGGCAGCTGGCCAGAGCGGCGCGGGGGGACAGTACGTCGGCGAGGACCAGCGCTCCCTCGAAGCCCGAGCTCGCCGCTTGAAGCCGGCCGAACTCACACCCCAGAATCGCCTTTTCGAAGTAGCCGAGTGCGTCGGCGAGTTTGCCCTGATCGTGCAGACAGGCGGCCAAGTTGTTGTAGCGCTGTGCTGTGTTCGGATGCTGCTCCCCCTGCACTTTGCGGCGGATGGCCAACGCCTTTTGGTACAGGGGCAACGCCTCAGCGTGTTTTCTCTGGGAGTTGAGGCAGAAGGCCAGGTTTTGGTAGCTGGAAGCGGTATTGGGATGTTGTTCTCCGAGCACCTTCTGGTCAATGCCCGACGCCTTCTGGTGCAGAGGCAGGGCCTCGGAGTGCTTGCCCTGAGTGGTCAGGCATAACCCCAAGCCGTTATAGCAGGCGGCGGTGTCGGCATGCAGTTCTCCCAGCACCTTCTGGTCAATGCCCAACGCGTTTTGGTACAGCGGCAACGCCTCGGCGTGTCTGCCTTGCTCGCACAGGCAACCGGCCAGGTTGTGATACATCACGGCGGTGTCGGCATGCTGCTCGCCCCAAACGTTCTGGGAGATAATGAGCGCCTTGTGAAACAGTGGCAACGCTTCCGCGTACTTGCCATGGGCTTTCAGGCAGGAAGCCACGTTGTTGTAGGAACGAACAGCATGAGGATGCTGCCCACCCAGCACCTTCTGCCAAGTGTTTAGCGCCTTCTTCAATAGCGGCAATGCTTCGGTAGGATTGCCTAGCGAGTACAGGCAGAGGCCAACATTGTTGTAGCTCTCGGCGGTGTCGGGATGTTGCTCCCCTTGCGCCTCCTGGCGGATCGTCAACGCCTTTTGCAGCAGCGGCAGGGCTTCACCGTACTTGCTCCGCTGGTTCAGGCATAAACCGAGGCCGTTGTAGCTCGAGGCGGTGTTCGGATGCTGTTCGCCCAGAACTCGCTTGCGGATAGCCAGAGCCTTTTGGTACAACGGCAGAGCCTCGGCGTATCTGCTCAAATGGTCTAAACGTGCGGCCAGGTTGTGGTAGCTCCTCGCTGTGTCGGGATGCTGCTCGCCCAGTGTCCTCTTTTGGATAGTCAACGCTTTTTCGAGCAGCGGCAGCGCTCCGACGTAATTGCCCTGAGTGACCAGGCAGACAGCGAGGTTGTTGTAGCTCGTGGCAATGTCCGGATGCTCCCCGAGCACTTTTCGGTAGATGCCCAGCGCCTGGCGCATTTTGGCCTCCGCTTCGCGATGGCGAAGGTTCCCAAGCAATTGCACACCCTCGCTGATCAACCGGGAAGATCGTAGCACCTCCGCGCATTGCTCATCGGAGCGCTGCCACCTCTTCACGCTCCAGCGTGCACTGACGACTTCCCAATGGCTCTCGCCTTGCCGCGCGGCGCGGTAATCGGCCAAAGCTTGCAGCGTCTTGGCGGCCTCCGCGAACTTGCCCCGTTCGAGCTTTCGGTCCGCCTCTTCTCTCAGGCGCCCGACCTCCTTCTTTTCCTCCGCGGAGAGTTCGCGAGCCTTCGCCGGTGACTGGGAAAGCAAGGGCGCCGACATCAGCATGCAGCACCAGTAACCCAGCGTCCTCATCGTCCTCATCATCCGCCCCCTTGCGGCAGCACCGGAAATGCGATTGCCTCCACGGATTCGATGCCGTCACCGAGCAAGGCCCGACACAGCTCCGACAGTGGAGGCGTGTTCCTGGCCGGGCGAATCGTGCCGCGATCGACTCCCAGCCCTTTGATCACCTCGTAGGCGCCGGCCGCGTCGGCCTGCCACACGCTGTTCCCGATCGGAAATGAAGTCCAGCTTACGCCTTTACGGCCTGCGCGCCAGACCGAATAGGCTGGCAACGGCTGGCGTGAGGCGGCCACGACGTAGCACTGCAGTCCGCCCTTGGCCGGGTCGTCCAGGTACAGGCGGTTGCCGGCCTTCGGATAGCGCATCGCGGCCACCCTCGGCGGCGGTAGCTGATCCGATGGTGCATTTTGATCGTCCACCGGCCACAAAAGCTGTTCGCGGCCATCAAAGTTGAAGCCAATGAGATAGAAGTAGGCCGGTTCCGACGGCTCTACGGTAAGTGTCACAGCGTCGCCGTGGCGCGTAGCGAAAGACTGTTCCCCAATGCAGCCCCGAAGAATCGCTTCCTGGCCCGAGGTTTCGAAGTGAGTTACCCGTAGCGGTTGGATGGGCAACATGCCGGTGGGCTCGACGCTATTGGGCCACCGGTCCCGCAGGCCCAACGTCAACGCGATGATCCCAATCAACACAAGGGCTGCCCATAGCCAGCGCGGACGCAACCAATGGTTTCTGCTGTGTCGCCGTGGAGAGCAGTGAGAGGTGGCTGCCGCGAACGATGGGGCGTTGCTGGTTGTCGCAGAGAGGTTGATCCGTTCCAGCCTTTCCGCCAAGGCGCCGGCCGAGGGGCGAAGTTCCGGGCTTTTCTGCAAGCAGTCGCGGACGATCGCGGACAACGCGGGCGGCGTGCCGGGGCACAACTCTTCCAGCGACGTTGGTTCCTCCCGACAGATTCGCAGGATGAGTTCGACGTGCGACTGCGCAACAAAGGGCAACCTGCCGCTCAGCAGTCGGTAAAGAATCACCCCCAGGGCCCAGACGTCGACGGCGGGCGAGATGTGCAGATTCCCTTCGAGTTGTTCCGGGGCCATGTACTTCGGAGTCCCCAGCAGGTCTCCGGGCTGCGTCAATGGTTTGCCAAACTCGTTGCCAGGGCCGGCCAGACATTTCGCCAGGCCGAAGTCAGTAATACGCGGCACCCCCAGAGGAGTGTTCAGGGCGGCGACGGTCGAAGGCGGGGCAAGCAAGACGTTATCGGGCTTGAGATCTCGATGGATAATGCCATGTTCGTGGGCGTGCTGAAGTCCGCGGGCAAGCATAGCGACCAGAGTGACAACCGTGCTGAGAGCGAGCGGTTCGTCTGTCAGATGTTGTGCCAGGCTGCCTCCCTCGACAAACTCCAGCGTCAGGAAGGGCACCGCCTGGCTCTCGTTGGGAAATAAGATCTGGCCCACATCGAAGACCTTGACAACGTGGGGATGATCGAGCTGAGCGATGGCGCGGGCCTCGGTCTCGAACCGGGCCCGCAGGGCCGGGGACATCAATTCGGGCCGGATCACCTTTAGAGCGACAGGGCGGCAGAGAAAACGGTCACGAGCCCGCTAGACGGCCCCCATCCCCCCCTCGCCAAGCTTGCCTTGGATGACGTAGCGTTCCTCGGCCGAGGGGGGATTGGCGACGACGTTCGGTACCCGGGGCACCAACGTGTGCGAGAAGCCGCCATTCCCCTGACCGGGCTCTGACCCAGCCGATTCCGAATGGGCAATGCTTGGCAACGCCATGTTCCTCAAATCCGGGGACATCTGGCTCAGCAAGTTTAGTCGGTTGTCGAGACGCGTGCCCAGATGACGAAAACGGTGGACGAAATCCGCGGCTGCGATCGGCTCATATTGTGCCCGCAGGCGATACTCCGCCATGATCAAGTCGATCAGCGCTTCGTCGTTATGAGCCAGCTCCGGATGTGCTTCGAGGTAAGTTTCGACCCGCGCTGCCAGACCCGCCTTAAGCTTTCGCTCCAGGTCAATGTGCAAGAGTTCGAGCAGAAACGTCTCAGACGAATCGACGGCGAGGTACTTTTCCCAGTCCGGTGATTCACCCTGCTCCCAGGCCTCATCGAATCGCAGGAGGGCGTCTTCCTGCTCCCGGGATAGCTCGGCAGCGGGTTGGATGATTGTCTTGTTCATTGCTTCAATCGCGGTACCTGGCAGTCAGCTGGCTCTTGAGCCGCTCCAGTTGCCGGAACACGGATCGTTCGGTGAGCCCCACCTCGCGGCTGACTTCGGGGACCGCCAAGCCCTGCAACGTCAGCTCGACGATTTGCCGGGGCTTGCCCTCCAGGCCGGCGAGAATCTCCTCGACGGTGGCGCTCATGACGGCGGCCTCCGCAGGGGTCGGCTCGCGAGCCAGAGCCATCCAGCTGTCGCCGGAGTTCCCGTCCAGCGGGCTCTCAAGGTTAATATTGCGCTTTCCGGTCAAAAACTGACCAGGGCGAAATCGCCAAATTCTGCCTCAATTATCGCCGCGGGCTTGATTTTGACTACTGTACAGCCCCTACGATTCTCCGGAGTTTTGCCTGTCCCGTCCCATCTCTTTTCCGGAGGATAGGAACGCATGGTCGCTACTACTACCCTTGGGCCAATCAAGTCGATCAAGCTGTACTTTCAGTCGCTTCCTGATGTGCGCGTG
>VGYC01000301.1 GCA_016873095.1 Planctomycetota bacterium
CGGCCTCCTTGCCTGGCGAGTCGCAGAGTCGGTTATGTCACACCACTCTGCCCAAAACGCGCCAATGCCGGGAGACCAATGTTCTTACGCAGCCCTCCTAGATCACCCAAAAAATGAGACTGTCTGTTGACGGGGCTTTTCGGAGTTTGGCTTCAGCCTTCGCTAAAAGCGGAACAGCGAGAAGGCCCGTGAACGGGCCTGGTGGCTCTCGCGTCGCCGCTTTACCCGCCGTCAACGGCGGGCCTAGCACCGCTTCGCTGAAAGCCCCGTGAACGGGGCTGAGTGGTCGCGATCCCACCCAAGCAAAAGACGCACACCCGGTTGCCAGCAACTCCCTGAGTTTATTACAGATTGGTCTTGGGTGGGTTCTGATCCCTGGGTGCGGCATTTTGGATTGCGTTACGCGCGTCCCATGGCACCTTTGGCGCTTCAACCCAGACTTACTGAGAAGTTACAGTCTTATGTCGCAACATATTAGATATGTTGCGTCCATTTCCCACGAGCCAGGAAAAAATCTCGCTACGTGCCTTGACTCACCAAGTCAGAAGATTATACCAGGTTATACCGGTATAACTAAGTTTTACCAGCGAGGTTTCCATGGCGCGCACCGTTCGGCCGGCCTTCACGCTCATCGAATTGCTTGTGGTCATTGCCATCATCGCCATTCTGATCGCGCTGCTGGTACCTGCGGTACAAAAGGTGCGCGAAGCAGCGGCGCGGTTGCATTGCAAGAACAACCTCAAGCAGATCGGGCTTGCCCTGCATCAATACCACGACGTCAATTACCGCTTGCCGCCGGGCTACGCGTCGGATGTGGCGGCCGATGGATCCGACCTGGGACCGGGATGGGGTTGGTGCACGCACATCCTGCCCTACCTCGAGCAGGTAAACCTCTACAAGCAACTCAACCTCGGTGTCGATATCGGCGACCCCGCCCACTCGACGTCGCGGCTGCAACGCCTGGAGATCTTGATATGTCCATCGGACAGCCATCATTCGCCGTTCACCACGGCGGGCAATCCAGTGCTGATCGGGCCAAGCAACTACGTTGCGGTCTTCGGGAACAACGAGATCGAAGACGGTCCGGACCTGGGCAACGGCGTGTTCTACCGCAACAGCCGCACCAGGTTTGCCGAGATCACTGACGGGCTGAGCAACACCATGTTTGTCGGCGAACGCAGCATGAATATCGCCATGTCTTCCTGGACGGGAGCCGTGACGGGCGCCGACGAGGCGCCCGCGCTGGTGCTCGGCAGCGCCGATCACACGCCCAACCATCCCGCCGCGCACCCGGAGGATTTCTGGAGCAAGCACACCCAGGGAGTGAATTCCCTGTTCGGTGACGGCTCCGTGCAAAGCATCAGCAACGCCATCAACCCGGCCGTCTGGTCCGCCCTGTCCACCCGCAACGGCAACGAGCCGTATTCCTTCAACGACTAGCTTGCAGCTTTCAGCCATCAGCTATCAGCGGTCGGCTTGCCGCTGTCGGCCATCGTCCAACTCGGAACGCGGAAAGCTGACCGCTGAAGCTGATGGCTTGAGGAGCACGGGCATGATGTGTCGCGGACAACGGCGCGGGTGGGTGAAGAGCGCGCTAGCCGCGCTGCTGGTGGCGTTGCTGGCGCTGGCAGGGCTGTGGTGGTGGCTGTGTGCCGGGCAGGAGCGGCTGAGCATCACGGCGCATGACGGACCGGTGCGGGCGACGGCCCTGAGCAGGGACGGCAGCCTGCTGGTCACTGCTGGACGGGACGGCACGGTCAGGCTCTGGGACGCCAGAACCGGCGAGGAACGGGCGACCCTGGTTGGTCACAAGGGCGCGGTGCGTGCGCTTGCCCTGGCAGCGAACGACACGCTGCTGGCGTCCGCCGGCGAAGATCGCCTCGTCCGCCTGTGGAACGTGGCAACGGCGCAGGAACTGGCCGCGCTCAAGGGGCACAAGGGCGCGATCACATCTCTGTGCTTCGCCCCGGATGGCTCGATGCTCGCCAGCGGAAGCGAGGACAAGTCGGTCAAGGTCTGGAACGTGCCGGAGCGCGCGCCGCGCGAGCATTTCGACGGACACACGGGGCGAGTGTGGTCGGTCGCCTTTGCAGCGGACGGCAAGACGCTGGCCAGCGCGGGTAGCGGCAACAACGCCGTTCGCCTCTGGCACATCGAAGCCGGCGGGCGCAACCTGCTGACCGGTCATGCCCGGCGCGTCTGCTGCATTGCCTTCGCCACCGACGGCAAGACCCTGGCCTCGGCGGACAAGGACGGGACCGTCAAGCTCTGGGACCTGGAAGCGGGCAAGGAACGCGCGACGCTGAAGGCGCATTCCGCGTGGATCTCTGCGCTGGCTTGTACGCCGGCGGGCGGACTGGTAACTGCCGCCGAGGATGGGCTCGTCAAGGTATGGGATGCCAGCCTGGCGCTAACGGCCACGCTGACGGCTCACGAAGGCGGCGTGCTGGCTGCCGCCCTGGCCGCTGACGGCAAGACCCTGGCCAGCGGCGGCGCCGACGGGACGGCGAAGATCTGGAGCTTGCCGTGACCGGGTTTCGGCTTCCGAAGCGATCTTCGTCGATGGCGTCGTGCGAGCGCGAAACGTAAAGCGGGAGATGCTCGAAAAACCGTCAGCGTCCGATATACCTGTCATCATGAAATCGCTCCGCCGGGTCACCGGGTTGCTGCTGCTGTTGCTCGCGCTGGCCAGTCCGCTGCGCGCGGCGGAGAACCTGTCGATCTTCGATCCGGTTTCTCCGTCGGGCAGTGCCATCCGTCATGTCTTTGTCCTGGTGCTGGCCATCACCGGCGGCATCTTCGTACTGGTGGAAGGCATCTTGATCTACAGCCTGGTCATGTTTCGGCGGCGGGGGACGCCGGACGGCACCGAGCCGCCGCAGGTCTACGGCAGCTTGCCGATCGAGATTGCCTGGACGGTGGGGCCGGCGCTGGTCGTCTTCGTGCTGGTGCTGATCATGATTCGCACGGAACTGGAAGTGCAGGTGGACCCGAACCGGCCGCCGCCGGGGTCGCGACCGCTGTATGTCACCGTCAAGGGCCACCAGTGGTGGTGGGAATACATCTACGAGCGAAACGACGGCAAGAAGCTGGAGTTGATCACCGCCAACGAACTGCACGTGCCCGCCAGCGACGCGAAGACGCCTCGACCGGTGTACCTGACGCTGCTGTCGGTGGATGTTTGCCATAGCTTCTGGGTGCCGCGCCTGGCCGGCAAGACCGATCTCATCCCCGGCCGAACCAACCACATGTGGTTTCAGACGGACCAGCCCGGAACGTATCTGGGTCAGTGTGCCGAGTATTGCGGCACCCAGCATGCCAACATGCTGCTGCGCGTGATCGTGGACACGCCCGCGGCATTCGAGCGCTGGCTGGCCGACGAGATGAAGGACGCCGTGGACAATCCGGCGGTGCGCAAGCAGCGCGACGTGTTCCTGGCCCAGTCGTGCGTCAACTGCCATCGCATCCGCGGCACGCCGGCCAAGGGCACGTTCGGCCCGGACCTCACCCACCTCATGAGCCGCGAGACGCTTGCCTCCGGCATGGTCCCCAACACGCGTGCCAACCTGCGCCAGTGGATCCGGGACCCGCAGAAGATCAAGCCCGGCTGCCTGATGCCCGACATGAAACTCTCGGAAAACGAAGTCGACCAGGTGCTCGATTATCTGCTGACGCTGAGGTAACCACGCAGACAGGCTTCGATCACGCTAGCCCAGGGTTGTCTACTTCAGGCCGAGGGCCTTGCGTTTCTCGTGAATGAACTTGACGTGATGCTGAATATGGTTGGTGACAGTCTCGAGGAGTTGTTCCAGCGTCCTGGGGCCGCGCTCGCTGTGGACGCCGACGCGGGCGAAGGCCTCGGTCGGCAACGTCCTGAGAATGCGCGCCATCTGGCTGCGGGTCCTGTCGACGATGTCCAGTTCCTCGTCGAGATCGCGGTCGTGATAAGCCAGCGTGGCGGCGAAGCGGTTCTCATCGGCGCCGAGCAAGGTGGGCTGCTCGAGGGCGATGACGCGCTTCATGCGATCGGCATACACGGGCTCGAAATCGGCGAGATGACAGACGACCTCGAGCGTGCTCCAGCGGCCGGGCACCGGCCTGGCCAGGGCCTGTTCGCGGGTCATGTCTGCCACGGCCTGTCGCAGCATGGCGGCGCCGCGGAGATATGAGTCGATCTGCTGGCTCGCGGTTGACATCGGGCTCTCCGTTGCAACGTGTTTTTCTTCAGACTACGGCCTACCGGCCGAAATGTCCCGCGACTTGACAGCCCATCCGAATGGCTCTAGAGTAGCCGACTGAACTCCTTCATGCGGCCGGCATCCCCGTTTCACCGCGGTGGGCCACCGGGCAGGCACCATGCACGACGTCACCACACTGGATTGTTCCCGGATCGCTCAGGACCTGCAAATCCGAAAAGTGCAAGTCGAAGGCGTGGTGCAGTTGCTGGACGAAGGCAACACCATTCCCTTCATCGCCCGCTATCGCAGAGAGCGCACAGGCGGGCTGAAGGAAGAGATCATCCGGCACATCCAGACGCGCATCGCGCTGCTGCGCCAGTTGTCCGATCGCAAGCAAACGATTCTCAAGAGCATCGAGGGCCAGGGCCGGCTGACGGAGGAACTGCGCGCCGCCATCCGCGCCGCGGAGACAACCAAGCGTCTCGAGGATTTGTACCTGCCGTACAAGGCAAAAAAGAAGTCACCGGGCACGAGCGCCCGCGAGGCCGGCCTGGAGCGCCTGGCGCTGGCGATCTGGAGTCGCGACGTGGCGGTCGGCAACCTGGTCGAGACGTTGCCGAGTTTCGTCGATCCGGATCGAGGACTGGCCTCCGTCGCCGATGTGCAAACGGGGGTACACCATATCCTGGCGGAAATGCTGGCTGAGGCGGTCGAGGTTCGCGCCGCCGCCCGCGCCGTTTTCTGGGAGACCGGCAAGATCTACTCCGCGAAAAGTGACACGCTGCAGGAGGGCCAGGGCCACGAATCCAAGGACTACTTCAATTTCAGCGAGGCCCTCCGGCAGATCCCCGCGCATCGCATCCTGGCCCTCAACCGCGGCGAGAAGGAAAATACTCTGAAGCTCCGCTTCGAGTGCAACGCCGACGCGCTCAAGCACGCCGTGCTGAAGGCGGTTGCGGAGCTGGCCATGAAAGGTCAGCGACGCAGCCAGACGAGCGAGCAGCGGTCAGCGGCCAGCGAACCGCCGGCCGTGGTGAGCGAGCAGCCGGCAGCGGTGAGTGAACAGCCGGCAGCGACGAGCGAGCCGGTGCCGGCGGAGAGCGGTGCGGCGCCGACTGACGGGCCGGTACCCGAAGCAAGCGCGGCGAGCGCGCCAGCAAACCCAGCGCCGGCGGCTGAAACGTCGGCTCCGTCGGCTCCGGCGGCGATCGTCGAGACGCCTCCGGCGCCGGCCGTGCCAGCGCCGATGCCGGATGCCGCCGCGCTGCCGGCCGAGGAAGGCGAGCCGCTCTTCGAGGGCTGCCCCTTGCGGACGCCGCACGCGAGCTTTCTGCGGCAAGTCATCGACGACGCGCTCACCAGGCTGTTGATTCCAGGCCTGGAGAAGGAAATCCGTCAGGAATTGACCGACGAGGCGGAAGGGCACGCGGTGACGGTATTCGCCGTGAACCTGCGCAGCCTGCTGCTACAGCCGCCGCTGCGAAACCGGCGGGTCCTGGCGATCGACCCCGGCCTGCGTGCCGGTTGCCGGCTGGCCGTGCTCGATGAAGCCGGCAACCTGCTCGACAACGCCGTGATGCATCCGCACGGCAAGAAGCCCAAGGGCAGCGCGAAGAGCCAGCAGACTCCGGCCGACAAGACGGCACCTGTTGCGCCTGCGGCGCCTGCGGCGGCACCTGCGAACGAGAGTCCGGCAGTCGCGGCCGATGCGCCGCCGCCGGCCGAGACTCCCGCCGCCGCTTCGGCTCCCGAGGCACCAGCAGCTGAAGTACCGGCCGTCGACGCACCGGCCGCCCCGAGCGAAACCCCGGCGGCTGCGATCGAAGCCACGCCGGCCGCGCCCACGACTGAAGACGCACCGGCCAAGGCGGAAGCTCCGACCCCGTCGCGCCGCGACGAAGCCAAGGCCAGGATCGAGGAACTGGTGGTCAAGCACGGCGTGTCCGTGGTGGCCATCGGCAATGGCATGGGCTGTCGCGAAACCGAGGAGATGCTCTCGGAGCTGATCGCCAGCAAATTGCCCGACCTGGTCTACGCCATCGTCAACGAAGCCGGGGCCAGCGTCTACGCCATCAGCCCCATCGGCCGGGAGGAGTTTCCCGAGCACGACACGGCGCTGCGCAGCACGATCTCCATCGGCCGGCGACTACAAGATCCGATGGCGGAGCTGGTCAAGGTCGAGCCGCAAAACGTGGGCGTCGGGCTGTATCAGCACGACGTCAAGCGCAAGGACCTCAAGGAAACCCTGGAGGGCGTGGTCGAGTCGTGCGTCAATCACGTCGGCGTGGACGTGAACACGGCAGGCGTGCCGCTGCTGCGTTACGTGTCCGGACTGAACCAGATGGTGGCCCGCGACCTGGTGGCCCATCGCAAGCAACACGGCCCCTTTCGGAATCGCGAGCAGTTGCTGCAGCATGCGAGCGTCGGCCCGATCCGCTTTGCGCAGGCTGCCGGCTTCCTGCAGATCAAGGGAGGCGACAATCCGCTCGACGGCACCTGGATCCATCCGGAAAGCTACGGCCTGGCGGAAAAAGTACTCAGCGAGCTGGGCCATGCTGCCGACGTCATCTTCGATGCCGGCCGGGCCGCCGAGTTTCAGTCGAAGTTGCGAGCCGTGAACAGCGCCGAACTGGCGGGCAAGATCGGCGCGAGCACGCACGTCATCGACGACATTCTCGACGCGCTGGCCCATCCGGGAAGGGACCCACGCGATGACCGGCCGGCGCCCATCTTCAAGAAGGGCGTCCTGCAATTTGATGATCTCAAGCCCGGCATGGAATTGAAGGGGACCGTGCTGAACGTGGTCGATTTCGGCGCCTTCATCGACATCGGTCTCAAGGAGAGCGGTCTGGTGCACATCAGCCAGCTCGCCAATCGCTACATCAAGAGCCCGTACGACGTGGTTGCCGTCAACGACGTGGTGGCGGTGTGGGTGCTGGCTGTCGATCGGGAACGGCACCGTGTGTCGCTGACGATGATCAAGCCCGGGACCGAGCGCAAGGCGGGCGAGAAGCGTGAGCGGCCGCCGGCACGAGGCCGAGCGCAGGGCCAGCAGCGGCAACCAGGCCAGCAGGGCCAACCTGCCCAGCAGGGCCAGCAAGGCCGCGCCGAACGGACCGAAGCGCCGGCAACCGGCGAGGGTCCGCCACGGCAGGGCGACCGGCGTCCCCCGCGGCGGCAC
>VGYC01000302.1 GCA_016873095.1 Planctomycetota bacterium
TCGGGACCATCACCGCCATGCGGTAAAACGGGCCTGCTTCGGCAGACCCATCATAGGCTCGACCGGAGCCTTTTATATTGACCTGCATCGGGGCACGCCTCGTCGGTCTGAGGCGAAGCCTCGCTAGCCAATAACTCCGGTTTTAGCTTGCGTTGCTTGCGAAGACACAAGGCCGCCCAGCGATATTCAAACGACGAGAATCCAGGCGAGATTTGCCGAGCGAGACTGTCGAATTCCGCCGCGCGTTCGGGGTTGCAAATCACCTGGTCAAGCGTGACGCTGTCTCGCCGCTCTAGGAATCGAACTGCGATCTCGCTTGCGAAGCGAAACTCGCCTTGGTTTCTAACGATCGTTCTCTTGGACTTTCGGATTCCTTCTAGATCTCCCCGTTTTCTGGAATTCAGCAATGAACGATTTAGCGCCTCGGCTGATTCGGAAAGGCCTAGGGCGGAACAGTTTCGCAGGAACAACGCGTTCAAGTCCGGATCGGCGATGGCTGCGTCTTCGGAAGGATCGCCAGGAATAGCGACGTACGCGTCGATCAATGAGCGGTTCATGAGGCGGCGAACTTGCTGTAATTTCCGAGGGGTTGCCACTTACCGATCCAGTACGACTGATTCCCCGCCAAGACCTCGGAGTCGGCAGGAGCAAAGCAAATCTCAAGATGCTGGCGTGGAGTTTCCCAGAAATCGAAAGTCGATTCCTTGATCTGCAATCGAAAGCGCTGTCGTAGGTTCTTCGTCTTTCCCACGTACAGTCGCTTCTGCTTGTCGGCACTTTGGAGCCAGTACAACCCAGGTTCTTCGTTCACGCTCTGCAGATCAAAATCGTGAGCCAAATAGGCGATTCGCGGTCGCCTAATATGGTTTAAGAGCTTCTCCCTCTTCCTGCGAATGTCGCGGGCACGTTTGCGAAACCTCAATGCAGTCCAACGAATAAGCAATGACGACAGGTTGGACTTCGCAATATGACGAACGCTTCGGTCAAACTCGTCGGCCGTGTTGGGGTCACAAAGCAATGTGTCGAGAGTACAGCCGTGTTCCGAAAACTGTTGAATAGCAATCTCGCAAGCAAATTCATAGCAATCCATCGCAACGGCATTGATCACGGTCTTTCGCGATCGCATACCTGCCAGACGACCTGCCTTCCGCAGCCTGAAGAGTCGCCTATTCCACTCTCGTGGCTGACCGGGAACACCCAATCGTTCGCAAAGGCCCACAAATTCGCGGTTCAGATCGCGATCCGCGATGACCCGGTCGGTGGACAAACCATCTCGGGCGGCCAGATAAGCCTCAAGGATTCCGCGGTCAATCTCCGTCTTTGTGCCGCGAGGTCTTGCCAAGATCAGCGGCGGCTCTCCCTTCAACCTCTTTCCATCTGCCGTGCTCGGCGCGCTCGTAACGGGATCGTCGGAGCCAACCAACGGATCACCCTCGCTTATAGCGTCGAGGCGGGCGTGAATTTGGTCGGCGTAGTTTTTGGAAAGCTCGAATCCCAGCCAGCGCCGAGCAAGTTTCTTCGCTACTACCAAGGTCGTGCCGCTTCCGGCGAACGGATCCAGCACGAGATCGCCCGGATTCGACGACACTCTGATGATCCGTGCGAGCAACTGTTCCGGCATCTGGCATCCGTGCCAACCCGCGCGTTCCTTGAAGGTTCCGCAGACCCGGGGAAAATACCAGACATCCTCTTCGGGCGTGAAGCTCTGCTGGAGGTCTTGAGGGCGCAAGAACCAGGTATCGTCGGGAACCTTGCCTCCTTCCTTGGCACGGGAATCGGCGTACACGAGTTGACGCGCCGAGGGAACCTTGATGGCGTCGCCGTTGAACGTGAAGGCCTTTGGGTTCTTCACGAAGAGAAACAGGTGCGTGTGACTGCGGCTAAACTTTTTTTTGCAGTGCACGCCAAAGGTGTAGTACCAGACCACCCAGCTGCGACAGCGAAAGCCCAGTTTACTGAAAGCCACCTTCAGCTCGGCGGCAAAGTCGTCGCCGATCGCCAGCCAAAACGTGCCGTTCGGCTTTAGAACCCGATGGATCTCCTGTCCCCATTTTCTGCACCACGCGAGGTATTCTTGCGAGTCCTTTTGATCATCGTAGGAATCGTATTCGTAACCAATGTTGAAAGGCGGATCGGCGAATGCCAAATCTACGGCGGCGGACTCCAGCCTCAAGAACCCTTCCAGACAATCACCTTGGAACAGGCGATTCAACTCCATGGCATGCACTCCTCCTGAGTAGTGTACGAAATACCACGCCCATTTCAAGCACAATTGTCCATCGTCAAGGCTGCGAATCAGACTGGCCTCTGTCACTGAAAATACCGAATCCGTGGAGTACGTCCAGAAAGAATCAGAATCTCTTGATCGAGATGAAGCAAGTTCGTTTTCGGTTTTCGCGCGCGATTCCGTGCGAATCTGGCCGCGCGTCAGATCGGCAGCTCTTCCTAGCCGCGCGCGAAGTTTTCCAGCATGCGCAGGCCCACCTTCTGGCTCTTTTCCGGGTGAAACTGCGTCGCGAAGACATTGTCTCGCCAGATGGCCGACGTGAACGGCGTCGGATAATCCGTCTCGGTGGCGACCAGTTCCCTGTCACGCGGGACCACGTAGTACGCGTGGACGAAGTAGACGGCCGGCGTTTCGGGCAGGCCGGCCAGTGCGGGTGCCGGCTTGATGATACGCAGCTGGTTCCAGCCCATGTGCGGGACCTTGATGCCCGGCAGCCTTGGGAAGCGCACCACCTCGCCGGCAAAAACATCCAGACCGCGGTGCGCGCCGTCCTCGTGGCTGGTCGTGAACAGCAGTTGCAAGCCCAGGCAGATGCCCAGGAAGGGCTTGCCCTTGTGGACGTGCTCGATGATCGGCGCCGCCAGGTCCGCGTCGCGCAGCCGGGCGATGGCGTCGCGGAAGGCGCCGACGCCGGGCAGCACCAGCTTGTCGAAGTCGCCGATGCGGTTGGGATCGCCGCTGATCTCGGCCGCGAAGCCGACTTTCTCGAAGGCCTTCTGCACGCTGCGCAGGTTGCCCATGCCGTAATCGACGATGAGGATCTTTGTCACGCGGTCACCGATAGGTCAAGCTTCACTGACACGTTGCCCTGCTCGCGCTCCGGTCCCGGCGGGATTGTCAGCGCTGTGCCAGTCGCAACAAGAAGGTTAAGACAAACATGAAGATCATGCAAGCCGGAGCCAGGATAAGCAGCAGCGTGTCCCAGAAGAGGATCGGCTGCACGTAGGGACCGATCCAGCGCCACGAGAGCATGGTGCCCAGCAGGCCGACGGCGAGCGACGGACCGAACGGAATCTCGCTGCCCTTGCGCAGCGTCAGGGAAAGCGCGCCGAACACGAGTCCGGGCACGGCACTGACAAAGAAGGCGATGACGACGGGTTGCCAGCCGAGAAAGCAGCCGGCCATCATCATCAGATCGGCGTCCCCCAGACCCATGGCTTCCTTGCCCAGCCCCTTGCCCGCGAGAAAGGCGATCGCCCGCAAGAGGAACGTGCCCGCCAGGCCGCCGGCAATGGCCGTCGCCAAGCCCGTCTGCCAGTTGCCGCCCGGCGCCAGCCATTGCGGGAGCGGGCCCCACAACGGCCAGGGTTGCAGTCCTGCTTTCAAGCCGGCCTGCGGAACTTGCCAGGGATTCAGCATGTTGACATTGAAGGGCACGGCCTGTGCCGGCGTCCACGGCCAGGGCCAGGCGAAAAAAAGCGACCCGAGCAAGCCAAGCGCCGCACCCGTCAGCGTTACCTGGATGGGAATCTCGAAGCAATCCAGATCGCACATCGAGACCACCATCAGCAGAGAAAACAGGATGGCATGGTAGCCGAATCCCAGCCACCACTCGATGGGGAAGAAGCCTTGCTGCACGGCCCAGGCTCCGCGCTGGTTGGGCCATTCATGGATATTGACGACCACTTCCAGATAGAACAAGCCGGCGAAGCCGAGCCCGGTGGCCAGCTCGACGATGAAGTAGCGAATCGAGAAGCGGGCGCCGCAGTTGCGGCAACGTCCACGCAGTCGAAGATAGCTGAGCAGCGGCAGATTGTCGTAACAGCGGATGGTCTGCAGGCAGTTGCCGCAACGCGAACTGGGCCAAAGCAGGCTCTTCTCGAGCGGCAAGCGCGAGATGGCGACGTTGAGGAAACTCCCCACCGCCGCCCCGATCACAAAGACAAGGAGAATCCACCAGTAAACCAGCAAACCGCCTCCCTCCTAGCCTTTCGCCATCTCCCAGTGGCTCAGGATAAGATCGGCGACAGCTTCCGGCGACCGGTCTTCGGTGCCCACCTGCAAATCGGCGCAGGCCTGGTAGTGAGGCTGTCGGGCTTGCAACAATTCTTCGATCTCGGCGAGTCCGCCTTGCGCTAGCGCCGGGCGGTGCTCGACGGTGCCGGCGTCTGCTTGCAATCTCCTCCATAACTCCTGAGCGCTCGCTGTAAGCCAGACCGTCCAGCCCGTCGTCTTCAAGAGGGCGCGATTGTCAGCGCTGAGGATCACGCCGCCTCCCGTGGCGATCACCTGCTGTTTCGACTGGCTCAGTTCTCTGAGTATGGCCGATTCGCTGGCGCGGAAGCTCGCCTCGCCCTCGCCGGCGAAGATGGCGCGAATCGACTTGCCGTGACGAGCCTCGAGGACGGCATCGGCATCGAGCCAGGTCCAGCCAAGCCGCTCCGCCAGCAGCTTCGCAAGGGTGGACTTGCCCGTGCCGCGATAGCCGATCAGGTAGATGAGCTGGTGCATCTTCAAGTCTCGTCGCGAATGGCGACGGGGGACAGCGCCCGGCGAATGGTGGTATGCATGAGCTCCAGCGGCGGTTCAACGCCGGTAAAGAGCTTGAACTGCATCGCGGCCTGACGCACGAACATGTCCACGCCGGTCAGCACGTGACAGCCGCGGTCGCGCGCCTCCTTGATCAGCAGCGTGTTCTCCGGCGTGTAGATGGTGTCGAAAACCAGCAGGCCAGGCTTCAGGTAGCTGCCGTGCAGCGGGCTCTCGTCCATGTTCGGGAACATGCCGACCGAGGTGCAGTTGATGACGGTATCGCTCAGCACGTTGTGCCGCGCATTCCAGTCCACGGCACGACAGTTGAGCTCCTCGGCCAGCTTCTGGGCCCGGTCATGCGTGCGATTGGCGAGAATCAGGTTGGCCCCCTCCCGATGCAGGGCATGGGCAACGGCCCGGGCGACGCCGCCGGCGCCCAGGATGAGAATCGAGCGCGACGACAGCATGGTGACCTGGCCGTCGGTGCGCGGCAAGTGAGCCTTCAAGGATTCGACGGCAGCCGCCGCATCCGTGTTGAAGGAGCGCCAACCGTGGCTGCCGCGCACCAGCGTGTTGGCAGCGTGAATCAGCGTCACCAGCTGGTCCTTCTGTCCCGGCAGCTCTGCCGCCCCTTCCTTGTGCGGAATGGTGACGCTGTAACCGTGCACCGGGACGGCGTCGAACGCCTTCATGAAGCCCGGCAGGTCGCCGCGCGGCACGCGAAAAGGCAGATAGATGGCGTTGATGCCCAGTTCCTTGAAGCAGCGATTGTGGATCAGCGGGCTGAGGCTGTGGCTCACCGGATCGCCGATAACGCCGTACACCTTGGTATCGCGATCGAGATGATCGACGTTGTAAACCTTGCTCAGCTCGTCATGCGACGGCAGGCCCGGCGCGATGCCGCGCTCCTTGTTGAAGGCGGCATAGGTGTAGGGCGCGCCGAGCTGCACCGACAGGATGCGACTGGGAAAGCCCATGTCGCCCATGCAAAAAGCCACCGTCGGCTTGTGCGATTTCCTCACCAGCTCAAGCACGCGCAGGTTGTCCTCGGGTTGCTGGGCCGCCATCGCCAGCTTGACGAGGTCGGCGTCCTGGTTGCACATGGCGGCGTGAATCTTTTCCAGGTCGTCCGGGACTTCGCGCAGGTTGTGATAGCTGACAATGCGCTTGACGTCGCGATAGCGCGGGATCTGCTTGATGACGTCGGTTTCGATGTCAACCCAGTCGAAACCGCCGACGATGGCCTGGCGCAACAGCGTGAGCCGATCGTCCTCGCTGCCCTTGTAGCGACCGCCATCACTGGGCCGACGCACCGTGGCGATCAGGGGACACGGCTTCTTGGCCAGGAGACGCTTGAAATCCGGCGGCTTGGCGAGGAAATCGAGGCGCAACTCCATCAGCCGCGCGCCGCGCTTGGCCGCCTCGTGAATCTCGACCTGCATTATCTTGTGGCGAGTCCGGCCAATGACAACGCAAATCTTCGCTGGACTCTCCGCTGACATGGGCTCGCCTCGACAGTCCCGAATCTCATTGACTGGCAACACTTCTCCACTCTAACTGTATCGAGTTGCTTCGACAAGATTGACAAGGTCAGCGCCCGATGATGTATCGCCGCGGATCGACTTCCTCGCGCAGGATGCGCAACTCCTGCTCGGTGGGCGGCGGCGTCGCCTGCGGCGGCTCGCGCACGCCGAGTTCGAAGCCCGTTGCGGCACGCACCTGCTCCAGCGCGACGCCCGGATGGACGCTGATGACTTCCATGCGCTTTCTGGCATCGTTGTAACCCAGGACAGCAAGATCGGTGATGACACGATACGGCCCGGCGCCGGGCGGCAGTCCGGCCGCCTCGCGCGCGCCCGGCCCGGCCAGATAGCCGGGCGTCGTCACGAAATCGAGCTTCTCGACAAAACGACGGCGATCGTGGGTGGTCACGACCAGGATGCGCCAGCACAGTGAGGCGAGATCGTTGGCGCCGCCGCTGCCTGGAAGCCGGACCTTTGGCCGTGCGTAGTCCGAGCCGATGATCGTGGAATTGAGGTTGCCATAAGCGTCGATCTGGGCGCCGCCCAGGAAGGTGTAATCGATCATGCCGCGCTGGGCGGTTTCCATCACATCGGCCATGCTGGTGGCCATGAGAGCCTGGTGAAAGGTTCGCGAATCGCCGACGCTGATGGGCATGGTGGGCAGCTGCGGGCCGACGCCGCCGGCCTCGAAGAGAATCACCAGGTTCGGCGCCGCCGTCCGCTGCGCCAGCATCGCCGCCGCGCAGGGCACGCCGGTGCCCACTGCCACCGTGCGGCCATCCTCGAGCGCCCGCGCGGCACAGCAGATCATCAGCTCCATCGAGTTGTATCGGAGTGGACTTGACGCCATGAGGTCATTGTAGAACGACTCTAAGCTCAAAGGCCATGACGCAGTCGGCCATTCGCCTTCGTGCATTTTTGCAAGGCTTCCGGCCGCAGCCGTCAACACCGGTATACTAGCCCTCAACCAAGCGAACCCGGAGGCGTTTAGCAGCGGAGATTTCTGAAAAAACTCGAAACCCCTGGCATTTTCGGGAGTCTGATAAGTATCTCAAATATCGTT
>VGYC01000303.1 GCA_016873095.1 Planctomycetota bacterium
TCGCTGGGCCACGGTCAGGTTCGACTGTCTCGGCATGAGCTTGACTCCTTCGGGCTCGGTGACCATAGTCTATCCGCACCGCCCAAAGACTCACACACGCCGATTCCCAGGAACCCTTAGCAATACAGGTGGCCGCAAGACGTGACAGCAACAATCCAAGCACAGGGCCTTGATTCGAGCGGCTCCCCCGTCTCGGGCGAACTCGGTACGGTAGACATACAGATACTGAAATAGCTCTTTTCTCCCCTGCCGATCGACCCTGTTTCTTGTCAGCGATGAAGTCGGGGCCATTCTGAAATGATTTGCAATCCTGACGATTGCCTTCACAAGTGGTTACGCCAGCACTTCGATGCGCGTGTGCTCATCCAGGGTCACGCTGGTCAGCTCCTGGTTGTCCTTGGTGAGATGAATCGTGGGGATGATGATATCATCCTGAGGCAGCCGATGCGTCGCGATGCCTGTGGCCAGCGAACCCAGGTGCCGGAACGTGCCGGTGACGACGGCCGGCCACGACTGACTGCCGACGCGCACCGTATGGGTGATGCGCAGCTTCTGCCCGGGGCGAAGCTGCCGTAACACGCCCGCCAGCTCCGGCTTGATCGTCATCGTCGTGAACGGCAGCGCTGCCTCGGTCATGGCACGTCCCCGCTTGAGTCCCTGGCGCGCATGCCGCGAACGAGAGCAATCCGGCCGGTGCGAGCCAGTTCCAGGATGCCGTTGGGCCGCATCAGGTCGATGAACGCCTCGATCTTCCGCTCCTGACCTGAAATCTCGACCAGCAAGTCGTTGGGGCTGACATCCACCACGCGGGCCCGGAACATCTCGACCAGCAAGACGATCTCCATGCGCTGTGCCGGCGACGCCTTGACCTTGATGAGCATCAGGTCGCGCTCGACGAAGTCCTCGCTGCTGATGTCCTGCACGCGCACCACCGAGACGATCTTGTCGAGCTGCTTGCGGACCTGCTCCAGCTCGGCGTCATTGCCATGGACCACGAAGGTCATGCGCGAGAGATTTGGATCTTCCGTCTCGCCGACGGCCAGGCTATCGATGTTGAAGCCGCGCGACGCCAGCATCCCGGAAACGTGGGCCAGCACGCCGGGCTGATTGTGTACCAGGGCAGACAGCACGTGACGCATGTCTTGATGATAGCGGGGCATGGATTCTTGTTCAAGAATGAGCGCTAGCGCTCCGTGCCATTCCCAACGCAGTACAGCTTGCCCCTCGTCCGCACAAAAATCCTGCCGTCCGCGATGGCCGGCGTGCCCAGGATCGCCTCGCCCATGTCATTCTTGGCGAGGACCTTGAGCTCGGGACCGTTGGCTAGGACGACGATGGTGCCGTTGTGGCCGGCGGCGTAGATCTTGCCGTCGCCGGCGATCATGGAGGCGAAGTAGCCGCCTTCGTTGCCGAGGCGCTGGCGGAACCAGAGTTGCTTGCCCTTGTCAGCGGTGAAGGCGCTGGACAGGCCGCCGGACTTGACGAGCCACAGCCGGCCGTCGAGCATCAGCGGCGAGGAGATGCCGTCGGGGGCCTTGCTCTTTTGCCGCCAGACGAGGTGGGTCTTGGTGACGTCGCCGCGGCCGCCGCCGCGGACGGCCTGGATGTACGACTCGCTTTGCAGATCGTCGTTCCACTTCTTCCAGTCGACTTCCTTGCCGGCGCGGGCGGTGACCTCGCGGTTGAGCAGGCCGCCCTGGTTGGTCGGGTCGAGAAAAGCCTTGTCGATCTCGTCGCCTTCGAGGACGCCGTCCTTGTTGACGTCGCCGCGCTCGAACTTCTTCCAGAAGGCGTCGGGGATGCCGGCGCCCTTGTCCTTGCGGCTGTTCTTGATCTCGTCCCTGGTGATCTTGCCGTCGCCGTTGACGTCGGCCACGGCCCGCCATTGATAGGAGATGCCGGTGCTCTCGACCGACATGTAGACGACGCCGTTGGAGCTGACGGGCGTGGTCTTGATGTTGCGGCACAACAGCTCGGCGGCCCAAAGGCGCTTGCCGCTGGCCGGGTCGTAGCCCATCACCTTGCCCGTGCCGGCCACCACGATCTCCGGGCCCTTGGGCGTCTCGCAAATCACCGGCTGCGAATAGCTGACGGCCATGTCGCTGCGGTCGTCCTTCCACAGCCGCTTGCCGGTCTTCTTGTCGAGGGCGTAGAGGGCCGGGAACACATCGTCGTCCTGGCAGAAGAGCAACATGTCCTTGTGCAGTACCGGCGACATGCCCGGACCCCAGTCGAAGATGAAGAACGGCTCCGGCAGCTTGTACTGCCAGACGATGCCGCCGGTCCGGGCGTCGAGCGCCATGAGGCCGAGGCGCGTGAAGTAGAAGTAGACGCGCTCGGCGTCGGCGGCGGGCGTCGAGGAAGCGTAGCTGTTGGTTTTCTCGATGTAGGGCAACGGCTTCTGGCCGGCGTCGAACTCGCGATGCCAGAGCTTCTTGCCGGTGGCGGCGTCGAAGGCGAGGATGGCGAAGTTGTGCCGGTCGCCGTCGCCGATCATGGCCGTCGTGAACACGCGGCCGCTCGCCACCACTGGCGAGCTGACCGCCTCGCCGATGTCGGCCGACCAGCGAACATTCTTCCTGGCGGAGAACTCGACGGGCAACGGCTTCTTGGAGAGCGAGATGCCGCTGCAATTCGGCCCGCGAAACTGCGGCCAGTCCTCGGCGGCAACCGGGGCGGCGACGACAAGGGCGCTGGCCAGAACCGTCAGTCGTGTGCAGGACATGGCATGCCTTTTCAATGAGGAAGACAACCGGGTCAAGTTGAGGATGGTTTAGCGGCCGCGACAGATTCGACAACGGCCAACCCGGACGAGTGTCGTTGCAGCTCGCTTGGCGGTTTCGCCCACGGTATCGCGCGCGACCGCACGTCGTATAATCATCGGATGACCGAACGTCCAAGCATTCCCGAATTGCTTTGTCGCGCCAGGGCCGGCGACGAGGTCGCCATGAACCGGTTGCTCGCTTCGTGCCGAAGCTACCTGGGGGTGCTGGCGCGGGCCCAGGTGGAGGGGCGGTTGCGGGCCAAGGTGGATGCGTCGGACATTGTTCAGCAGACCTTGCTGGAGGCGTATCGCGGGTTACAGCGCTTCGAAGGGGCGACGGAGGCGGAATGGCTGGCGTGGTTGAAGCGCATGCTGGCGCACAATGCCGCTGACGCAGCGCGGCACTTTCACGGCACGGACAAGAGACAGGCGGGCCGGGCAATCGGCATCGATCAGCTGGCGGCGTCGTCGAGCGCCAGCGTCAACCTGCCGGCCCCGGTGGACACGCCCAGCCAGCATCTAGTCACCAAGGAGCGCGAGCTGCAAGTGGCCGACGCCCTGTCAAGGCTGCCGGACGAGTATCGCGAGGTCGTTTTTCTGCGCAATGTGCAACGGCTGCCGTTCGACGAGGTGGCCCGGCGGCTGGGCAAGTCGCGACCGGCCACGCAAATGCTGTGGATGCGCGCCATCAAGAAACTCCAGACCCTCGTCCATGATGAATCCCTCTCGGGATGATGCTCCGGAGGAGAAGGCGTTCGCTGCCCTGAACGACTTTCTCGAGCAGTTGCACGGCGGCCAGGCGCCGGACCGGGACGGTCTGCTGCGCGCCCATCCGGAACTGGCCGGCGCTTTCGACTGCATGGAAGCGCTCGACAGCATCGCGATTGCGGCAGGCAGAGTCGGCGAGGAGGCCACCGTCATCTTTCGCGCCGACGAAGATAGGGACACCGGCGCTGAGGGCCCACCGTCAACCCTGCCGTCCGGCACGCGATTCGGCAAGTACGAATTGCTCGAGGAAATTGGCCGGGGAGGCATGGGCGTTGTCTTCAAGGCGCGGCAAACGGACCTGGACCGGCTGGTGGCCATCAAGATGATCCGGGCCAGCCTGATCGCGTCGACTGAAGACGTGGCCCGCTTCCAGGCCGAGGCGCGGGCGGCGGCCAGCCTGAGTCATCCCAACATCGTCGCCGTGCATGAGATCGATCAGGTTCGCGGCCCGCATTTCTTCGCGATGCAGTATCTCGCGGGGCCGAGCCTGGCGGACCTGGCGGGGAGCCATCCGTTGCCGGCCGAGCGGGCCGCACGGCTGCTGGCCGCTGTCGCCCGCGCCGTCGCGCACCTGCACGCCCACGGCATCGTCCATCGCGACCTGAAGCCGTCCAACATCCTCCTCGACGACAAGGAGCAGCCCATCGTCACCGACTTCGGGCTCGTGAAGCTGATCGAAGGCGGGACCCGGTTGACGGCAACGGACGCCATCGTGGGCACGCCCAGCTACATGTCTCCGGAGCAAGCCGGCGGTCCGAACAGCCTGGTCGGTCCGCGCAGCGACGTGTATGGCCTGGGGGCAGTGCTGTACGCGCTGCTCACGTCGCGGCCGCCGTTCGCCGAAGCGACGGCGCTGGACACGCTCGCCCAGGTGCTGGAAAGCGAGCCGCCCGCCCCGAGCCGGTTCAACCCGGACATTCCGCCGGCGCTGGAGGCGATCTGCCTGAAATGTCTGGAGAAGTCGCCGCGCGAGCGCTACCAGTCCGCATCCGCCCTGGCCGACGATCTCGAGCGGTTTCTACGCGGCGAGGATGTCGAGGCGCGCAGTCCGGCATTGCCGCAGCGCCTGCGCCGCTGGCTGCGCCGCGAGCCGGCGCTGGTGTTGCGGCTGCTCGCGCTGGGAACATCGGCGGTCATCGCCCAGGTTCGTTATCTGCTGACGCCCGATGCGTCGCCGGGCCTCCATCATGAAGTGCTGGGCGTACTCGGCGTGTGGGCCGTGGCGTCGGCGCTGCTGCAGCGCTGGCAGCGGCTGGAAAAGGCGCCGATGCTGGTCCGCTACACCTGGGCCGGCGCTGACCTGCTGCTGCTGACGTGGCTCATGCAGATCATGGAGGCGCTGGACAGTCCACTGATGATCGGCTATCCGCTGCTGGTGGCTGCGTCGGGACTATGGTTTCGCGTGTCCCTGGTCTGGTTCACGACGGCAGGCTGCCTGCTCGGCTACGGCTGGCTGGTGCTGGTCGCGCTACGGCAAGGGCTGCCGCCCGCGATGCCGCACTATCATCTGATCTTCGGCCTGGGGCTGTTGCTGGAAGGAACCATGCTGGCCTACCAGGTGCAACGCGTGCGCGCCCTGAGTCGCTATTACGAGCACCGGCCACTGCCCTGATAGGCAGGATCGGCAACGTTGAGCCACTCATCATCGGTGCCCGGTCCACATTCGTTCCCGCGACCGAGGGCGGCTTGCAGCTGCGCATCGTGTCCAGTGCGTGGGACAGCCCCTCGACGGGTCATTATCGCGTGAAGATTGCTGCCGAGTGACCGGTAATGGCCGATTCTCGCGCCACGCGTAACATCACCCTATCGAGTCGGCTAGCCGTTTCTGGCAAGCCGTGTCTGGCAAGCCGTGTCTGGCAAGCCAAGGTCCGATGGCCAACCCGCGAGGATCCACCATGTCGCAAGATCGCAGATCTTTTCTGGGAGCTGTGGCGGCCACCGGGGCCGGCGCGGCAGGGGTCGGTGCAGCAGAAGCAGCGCAGGCGGCGCCGGTCGCGGACCCGGCGCCGGGCGTGCCCACGCGCCCGCTCGGCCGGACCAGGGTAAACGTTTCCATCCTGTGTCTTGGAGGCTGGCACATCGGCGCCGTCAAGGAGCCGAAAGAAGCCATCCGCATCATGCATGCGGCCATTGACGAGGGCATCACCTTCTTCGACAACGCCTGGGACTACCACGACGGCGGCAGCGAGGAGATCATGGGCCGGGCGCTGGCGATGGACGGCCGGCGCAAGCGAGTCTTTCTCATGACCAAGAACTGCGCACGCGATGCCGCCGGGACGCGGCGACACCTCGAGGACAGCCTGCGACGCTTGCGGACCGATGTCATCGATCTCTGGCAATTCCACGAGATCAACTACGACAACGACCCGGACTGGATCGTCGAGCGCGGCGCCCTGCGCGAGGCCCTGCGCGCGCAGAAAGAAGGAAAGATCCGCTTCATCGGCTACACGGGCCACAAGTCGCCGCACATTCATCTGCGCATGCTCGGCGTCCACAACTGGGATACGGTGCAGATGCCGGTGAATGTCTGCGATTATCACTATCGCAGCTTCGTGCGCGAGGTGATTCCAGAAGCCGCGAAGCGCAACATCGCCGTGCTCGGCATGAAGAGCCTGGGCGGCGGTGCAGCGGGCCGCGGCCGGTTCATCGCGGAGACAGTGTGCTCGGTCGAGGAAGCCATCAATTACGCGCTCAGCCAGCGCATCGCCAGTCTGGTGGTGGGCATCGACTCGATGGCCGTGCTCAAGCAGGACCTGGCCATCGTCAGACGCTTCCCGTCGCTGGACGCCGAAGCGCTGAAAAAGCTGGTTGCCCGCGTGCGCCCCCATGCCGGCGACGGACGGCACGAGCGTTTCAAGTCGACGCAGCATTTCGACGGCCCGTTTCATCGTGCCCAGCACGGCCTGACCCAGAAGGAAATCGAACGCTAGTGCTGGTTCGCGCCTCGCGGCCGGGCCATGCGCTCGGGCCTGTTGCTAAACTCGAAGAGGCGGAGGAAAAAGGCAGCGCCGGCCTCATCTCCTGACGCCGTTCCGCTTTGGAGATGAGTTCGTCCCAGGAAACGGCAAAAACAGGCCCTCACCGGCGCTGCCTCGGATAGGTAGACGCACGAAGGATTAGCAAGTGGTATGCCAAGGGCTACAGGCGCTTGCCCGATAGAGCTTGCAGTTTACCGGCAGCCCCTGCGAGCGTTTGCCGCACCTTGTCGATGCCTTCCCAGGGGTCATGTTTCAGGGAGGCGAGTCGCTTGCCGATATTGCGGATGGTGTAGCGATCGGACATGGTTCGCGCGGTCAGCTCCTTCCAGGCAAGCGGAACGGAAACCGGGGCGCCCGGCCGGGCTCGTGTCGAGAACGCGGCGACGGCCGTCGCACCGCGACCATTGCGATGATAGTCGAGGTAAATCTTGCCGCCGCGCGCGGCCTGCGACATGTTGGCCGTGTACCGCGCCGGATCCGCCGCGACGATCAGTTCCGCGACGCGCTTGCAAAAGGTTTTCGCCTCCTCCCAGTCGTGCCGGCGCTCGATCGGCACGACGATGTGCAATCCCTTGCCTCCCGTCGTCTTGACGAAGCTTGCCAGGCCAAGCTCCTCGAGAAACTGGCGTACCTGGTGGGCGCTCTGGACGACGCGCGGCCAGGCAACATCGGCCCCAGGATCCAGATCGAATACCAGGCGGTCCGGATGTTCCAGGTCAGCGGCGCACGAACCCCAGGCATGAACTTCCAGGGCGCTGATCTGCGCCAGAGAGATGAGTCCGGCAACGTCATCGACGGCAACATAGTTCTTGGTCGCCA
>VGYC01000304.1 GCA_016873095.1 Planctomycetota bacterium
AACCCTGGGCTGGGCCATCAAGCAGGTCACCGAGTTTTCGCAGAGTCCGGACCATGTGGTCGCTCAGCTGGGGTTGGCTTAAGATTGCAAAACTTTAGTGAAAACTGAAAACTGAAACTGAAGATGCACAAGCGCTGGATCATCGGCCTGTCCTCAGGCTCGAGTCTGGATGGCGTGGAAGCGGCCTTGGTCGAGGTCGAGGGCATCGGCCTCGAGATGCAACCGCGGCTGGCGCACCAGGTCCATCAAGACTATCCGCGCGATCTGCGCGAACTGATCGTGCGTGTGGAAACGGCGTCGGCTGAGGCCGACGCAGCACGTGACGGCGCAACCGAGTCGCCGCCGAGTTTTGGGCGGCGCACTTATTATGGCAAGCACGCCGGCCTGCTACACCGCCTGCTGGGCGAGATCTTTACCATGGCCGCGCTCAAGGTCGCCGAGCAAGGCCGGCTCAGCATGCAGCAGATCCAGTGCATCGGCTTTCCGGGGCACACGATTTGGCACGACGCCGAGGGACGCTACGCTTCGACCCTGTGTCTTGGCATGGCCCCGCTGGTCGCGGAGCGGACCGGCCTGACAGCCATCAGCGACTTCCGCACTCGTGACGTGGCGGCCGGCGGCCAGGGCTTTCCCCTCACCGCCATCGTCGATTTCCTGCTCTTCCGACGTCCGGAGGAGCATCGTGTCTTGCTGCACCTGGGAGAACTGGCAACGCTCGTCGGCTTACCGGCCGGAGGACTGCTGCGCGACGTGGTTGGCTTTCAAGCCGCGCCTTGCAACATCTTGCTCGACGGCCTGATGCGCAAGCTGACGAACGGCCGCGAGCTCTTCGACACCGGCGGCAAGCATGCCGTGCAGGGACGTTGCATCGAACCGATCTTGCAACAGTGGCTTGCCCATCCGGCGCTGCTGCGCAAGCCGCCCAAGAGTCTCCACCGACATGCCTTCGGCGACGATTTCGTCGCCCAGGCCGTCCGGCAAGCGCAAGAGAATCACTGGCCCATGCACGATCTGCTGTGCACGGCGACGCACTTCGTCGCCCGCGCCATCGCCTCCGCGCTGAAACGCTTTCTGCCGAGCGCGCCGGCGCGCGTGCTGCTCAGCGGCGGCGGCATCCGCAACGGCTTCCTCTGGCATCTGCTGGCGCAGCAGTTGCCTGGTGTGCCGCTGGAGAAGACGGACAACCACGGCGTGCCGGCGCACATGCGCAAGGCGGTCGCCTCGGCCGGCCTGGCCGCCCTCATCATGGACAACGTGCCCGCCAACCTGCCGCCTGTCACCGGCGCCGGCGGCACACGCTTGCTGGGTAGCATCACCCCTGGCTCGACAACAAACTGGGCGCGGTGTCTCGCCTGGATGGCGAGACAGGCCGTGCCGCCGCACCTGTATGCGGCGTGAAAATAGTTTTCAGTTTTCAGAAAACTGCATTGCTGAAAACTGAACACTGAAAACTGAAAACTGAATAGGAGTTCGCATATGACTCGATCGCGTGATTGGGCCCTGGTGGCGGCGCTGGCGCTCCTGCTGGCCGTGACGGGACGCGTCTGGCCGGATGGCCGCAAGCAGACAGCGGCGTCGAAAGACAAGCAGCAGGTCAAGGTCTACGCGCTTGGCGAACTGGCGACACGCGCCGGCGATCCAGCCATCGGCGACTGGCTTGCCAAGACTGTGCCGCAGATGATCGCGCCGGGCTCCTGGTCGCCGGACGGCGGCGCCGGCACGCTCAGCTACTATGCGCAGGGTAAGCTGCTGGTCGTCTCCAACGAGCCGGCCGTGCAGAACCAGGTTCGCGCGTTCCTCGACGGCCTCAAGAAGGAGTTGCCACGCGGCAAGAGTGTGTCCGCGAAGGAGAAGCCAGCGGCCGGCAAGGCGATGATCATCCCAGTCCGCCTGTCCGCGCCAGACCAGGATCCCACGCTCCCCGTTCCCGATCCGGCGTTCCAGCCACAGTTCATGAACGAGCCGGCCCGGCACTACGGGCACCTGGTCCTTGAAGGCCTCGCCGTCAAGGAGAACGAGTTCAAGCTCAAGAAGTTCTCGATCATGTACCGCGGCGAAGGCCTCATCGACGACACGCTGGCGAAGCTGATCAAGTCGCTGAACAAGCCGAGCAGTTCGCCGGCGCCTGCCACTGTGCCGGGGCAACCGGCGACACCGCTGGAACCAGGTGCCAAACCCGTCAGTCCCGGTCCGGTGGATGGGCCGGCATCGATGCCCGAAGATGATGAGCCAGCGATCGGCAGCCGCACGTCGAACTCTGAAAAGCCGGCAAAGATTCCCGCTCCCAAGAAAGCACGCCGGCCGGCATCAACTGCGAAACCGACGAAGTCAACCTTCGTGCAATCGCGCTATGCCCCGGCCCCGCGACTGGCGCCGCCTCCCGCGCCGCCGATGGTGCAGGTCGTCGTCCCCGAGGACGCCAGGCACTACGCCCACCTGGTCGTCGAGGGCCTGTCCTATTCCGAGCAAGCCATGGGCCTCAAGAAGCTGTCCATCGTCTACCGCGGCGACGGCATCATTGACAGCAACGTGGCCAAGGTAATCAAGGCGATGGGCGTCGTGCCGGGCGTCCATGTCGAACAAGCCATCGTGCCGGAAGCCAGGGGGCCATTGGAATTGTCGCCTTCCGGCAAGACTCCGAAAGGCGTTCATGTGCAATGATGCAGGTTGCATCGCTTTGTGGTAACCCGCCCATTGCTTGCGGCACCATCTTCCCGGCGCAATAGAGCCCCCGGCCTTGACCCGGCCCGGCCAACCCCGGACAATATTCCTAGACGATCATCTCGGGGTCGTCTCATATCGGTGGGGTGCTTTCCCTTTTCGGGAAATCGCGGTAATCACTTGTTTACCGGGAGAGGGGACATTCCATGAACTTGTTGCACCCGTCCGCAAAGTTTCTGGTTAGCGCCGTGGCGGCAGTCGCCGTTTCGGCAAGTGTCTGGGGCCTGCCCCCCAGGGGCAAGGACATCAACATCGATCCAAAGGTGAAGCCGGCCGCGGCAGGCGAGGAGACGCTCAAGCATGGCATGAGATTACGCGTCACCATGAAGGACAAGTCGCATGTCCAGGGCACGCTGGTCTGGGCCGACGAGGCCGGCGGCTACTGGATGATCCGCAGCCGGCCCGGCGCCCTGCCCAGAAAAATCATGGAGAAGGACATCGCCGAGTATCAGCGCATCCGCCTGGTGAACGACTCCGGCGACCCTCAGCCCGACGAGCCGGAAATCCACCAGGTGTCCGTGGTCAATGGCAACCTCCGCAAGGTGCAGTTTTTCGCAGCGGCACTTTCCACGTCGGAGCGCTCGCGGCTTTCGGATCTTGAAATCGCGGAGAACGAGATGGCCCGCGCCGAGCAGATGATGAGTCTGCTGATGGCGTCCCTGCGCGACGAACTGCAAGCAATCCGCCAGGATCTGCGTTTCCAGGATCAGCGCAACATGCTCATGACGCAATATCTCATGTACGGCATGTACCCGTCGGCCGGCTACTTCAACCCGATCTGGGGCTACGGTTCGCTGGGCGGTTTCGCCGCCTATTCCGGCTTCGGACTGGTAGGAGTCTATGGCATGGGCGCGGCGGCCCGCGACAACATCAAGTCGAACGCCGGCAAGATCTTCGAGACGCTGATGACCAAGGAAGTGACACTTTCTCGCCAGATCGCCGAAGCACGGCGAACGCTCAACCTGGCGCAGAGCTTCGCCCGTTACGACGGCGACCGCCTGGTGGCCATCATGCCGGATACCACGGGAACCGTGCGACCGGCGGCGGACACGGGCAAATAACCGCAAAGTCAACGAAAGAGCCCGACGCGTAAGCGAGGTGCAATCCTCGCTGACGTGTCGGGCTCTGCTTGTGCCCTGTCACATTGGCCTAGAAAAGTTCGCTGATCGACGTCGGGTCTTCGAGCACATTGACCGGCCGGCCTGACGGATCGAGCAGTTGCAGGCGCGGGTCGATGCCGAGGACCTGGTAGATGGTGGCGTGGATGTTCGCCGGTGTCACCGGGCGCGAGTGCGGGCGGGTGCCGTTGCGGTCGGTGGAGCCGACGACGATGCCGCCGCGAACGCCGCCGCCGCCGAGGAGGCAGAACATGGAATCGCCCCAGTGATCGCGGCCGGGCGTGCCCATGCTGCGCGGAGCGCCGCCGTTGCCGCCGTCGTTCATCCGCGGCGTGCGGCTGAACTCGCCGCACAGGACGACCAGCGTCGTCTCCAGCAAGCCGCGCTCATCAAGGTCCTGGAACAACGCCGACACCGAGCTATCGACCATCGGCAAATAGCGTTCCATGCCGGCTTGCAGATCCCAGTGATGGTCCCAGCCGCCGAAGTGGACGTTGACGAATGTGCTGCCCGCCTCGACCAGACGCCGGGCCAGCAGCGTGCTCTGTCCCCACGAGTGCCGGCCGTACATGTCGCGCAGCCGTGGATCTTCGCGGTTGATGTCAAATGCATTGCGGGCCGTCGGGCCAGTGACAAACTCGAAGGCCTCCTGGGCGAAACGGTCCATGGCCTGCACCGTCCCGTTGCGTTCCAGGCTGCGCCGCGCCGAGTCGAAGTGCCGCGTGAGCGACCGGCGCTCTTCCAGACGATCCAGCGTGAGCCCCTGGGCGAGGTTCAGATTCTGCACCGAGAAGGTTGGGCTGTTCGGGTCGCCGCCGGTCTGGTACGGGTTCAAGTGAGCGCCAAGCATGTGCCCGCCGAAGTAGCCAGGCGTGAGGCCGATGCTGCTGGCGTTGGGGACGGCGGCGTACGCGGGCAAGCCCGGCCGACGCGCGCCGACCTCGCGGGCCACGATGGCCCCGATGCCGGGAAAACGCTGGCCATTGTTGGCGCCGCTCACGCCCATGTCCTTGGTCGTCAGCATGCGATGGCCGCCGGCAAAGTGGTCGCCGGTGTTGTGATGCAGCGAACGGACCATCGAGAACTTGTCGGTGATCCGCGCCTGCTTGGGAAACAGTTCGGTGATATCGAAGCCCGGGACGCGAGTGCGGATTGGCCGCCAGATGCCGCGATACTCCGCCGGGGCGTCGGGCTTCATGTCATAAAGGTCCATGTGGCTGGGGCCGCCGTCAAGCCAGATCAGGATGCACGACGTGCTCCGCGTCGTATTGCCCGTCTGCGACGACAGTGCCCGCGCACGAAATACGTCGGCCAGACCAAGGCTGGCCATGCCGGAGACGCCGAGCTTCAGGAAGCTACGGCGATTCAGGCCATCGCAGTAGCGGCCGGTCGAGCCAAGGTCGAGCTGAAACATGTCGTTACCCCCCAATTTAACAATGCGGCAGGATACGTGAATCCCGGATGGAACGGGACTTCCGGCAGGTCACAGTATTATACTTCGTGCAAAAAGAAGTGCCAGCCCTAAAATAACGGGGTCCGTGCGACTCGGAGCGGCCTGCGATGATTGTTCGGGCGGGTCGGCTTGACATCCAGGTTGCCGGCGTTTCAGCGCGATGGGCTTGTAGCCCCGCTCCACGAACATCGTAGTTCCAGGAGAGATTCCGTGTCCACCGAGAACATTCAGGCCATCGATGTGCACGCTCACTACGGCAAGTACGACCGCGGCAAGGCGGACGTTAGCAACGACTTCATGACTGGCGACGCCGGGGTCGTGGTTGGCCGGGCCCGGCAGGCCAACATCCGTCTGACCGTGGTGTCGCCGTTGCAGGCGCTCTTGCCGCGATTTGGCGGCGACCCCGTCGGCGGCAATCGTGACGCCGCCCGTGTCGTGGCTGAAACCGATGGTCTCTTGCAATGGGTTGTCGTCGATCCGCTCAAGCCGGAGACCTATGCCCAGGCCGACGAGATGCTGCAACTGCCGAAGTGCGTCGGCATCAAGATCCATCCGGAGGAACACGGCTACTTTATTGCCGAGCACGGCGAGGCTCTCTTCTCGTTTGCCGCCAAACATCGCGCCGTTGTACTGGCCCACAGCAGCGAGCAACGCAGCCTGGCCTCGGATTACGTCACGTTCGCCAACGCCTTCCCGGAAATGACACTCATCATCGCCCATCTTGGCTGCGGCTGGGACGGCGACCTCACACATCAGGTCCGAGCCATCCAGCAGAACAAGCACGGCAACCTGGTCACCGACACGTCCAGCGCCCGCTCGATCACGCCCAAGCTGATCGAATGGGGCGTCCGCGAGGTGGGGGCCGAGCGCATCCTGTTTGGCACCGATACGCCTCTCTACTTCACGGCCATGCAGCGCAGCCGTATTGACTGCGCCGACATCAGCGACCACGACAAGCAACTCATCCTGCGCGACAACGCTGTGCGGCTACTGCGTCTGAACACATTCCTCTGAGAGCCCGCCAAACTCGAGCGCTGTCAACGGCCTGTGGGCCTGTGGGCCTGTAGTTGCCTTGACGAGCCGGCGCTGCGCCGCTACGGTAAACTCAGTGGCCCGACGCCCAAGAGGCCCCCATCGTCTAGTGGCCTAGGACATAGCCCTCTCAAGGCTAAGACAGGGGTTCGAGTCCCCTTGGGGGTAGTCAGAAGTCAGTAACACGCAACGACTTACAACGAATGAGTGACGTGTAAATTGACGTGTAAGCCGACGTGTAAAACTGACGTGTAAAATCGGGAGGCTCCAGGGGAACCTGGAGCCTTCTCTTTTCGATCTCTTCGTGACCGATTTTTCAACTCCAGACAGAATCTTGCCTCCCATCCTGAGGCGTCATTTCGTAGCAAGGCCACGATACGTGTAGCCGTGCGTTTTCGGCATCCCTTCCAGATAGAAAGTCGTCACCTCTACCGACGAAAAAGGCTGCGCAGTGACCAGTCGCTCAATGTCCCGATCAAGGTGGCACCCATCAGCCAGGGCTATTTCCAGCCAATTCAGGCGGCGCTGCCATTTTTGCACACCAGGCACCGGGCTGAGTCCATGCTCCAGGAACAGGAAATTGCCGCCCGGCTTCAGCACCCGGTGAATCTCCGCCAGCGATTGTTGCACGTTCTCGATGCTGCACAGCGTAAATGTGCTGACTACGCTGTCGAAGGCATCATCACTGAAGGGCAGTTTCTCGCTGCTGAGAATCCGCTGGTCGACCTCGATCCCTGAATTCTTCACTCGCTTCTGTGCCAGTCGGTGCATGCCGGTGTTCGGATCGACCGTCGTGATCTTGCGAACTTGCGATGGGTAGTGCGGCAGGTTCAGGCCCGTTCCGAAGCCGATCTCCAGAATCTCGCCGCAGGCATGGGCGAGCAACTCACGGCGGTGCTTCGCCACGAAGGGCTTGTTCAGGAGAAGGTCGCAAAGGCACGGAAAAACTAACTGCGAGTAAAATACC
>VGYC01000305.1 GCA_016873095.1 Planctomycetota bacterium
CGCCCGCAAGCGCAAAGCCGCCGCCCTAAATGCAGATTTTCTCGCAGAAACGCTGGCCGGCGCAGCCAAGCTGGAGAGAATTTGACGATTTCGCCCTGGATGCGTTCATCTCCGATCCGACATTGTTGCTGAACGAGCCCTATCGCAGGCGTCTGGAAGCAGCACAGTGCATGCATCGAGTTGTCTGCGATTACATCGCGGGAATGACGGACGTGTTCGCTGCTCGTTTTCACCAGCGATTGTTCGGGTCGCGACAGGGTTCGGTGTTTGAGAAGCTGTGAGGCAAGCAGGCTGGAGCCGTGCCAACGGTCAGGTTCACAGAAAACACCCGGTGAGAAAACACCCAGTGTCCGGAACCGTTTTCGTCAAACAAGCGGCATGGGCCTGACGGAGTGTGATTGGACGGTTGGCCCGGGGGGACGCTGGGTGCTTGGCAAGGCTAAGGTCTGGACGGCGTTGTCCAGCCATTCTTGCTTGCCGAATGGCTGGCCGCGGCGAATCGCGGCTTCCTCGGCGACGGTGAGCGGGGCGTTGACCTAACACAGTTGAGGCTCGGTTTCCAGTTTCTCCGACGCGGACGCATGAGTTGGAAAAAGGTTCACCGAAAGTCGGCAAAAGCCCCCCACTTTTTTGGCGCGCATCGGTTGGCTCGGCCTCAGCCGTGACTCTCGCGAAACTTGGCCGGGCACTCGGATGCGTGCCGGAAGTGGCTGGCGAACAGTGCATTGCAACGACGAGTGGTCGGCCACATGGGGGGGTGCGCATTTGGCCGGCAACTCTGGCGTCTGGCCGGCCAGCCTGGACCGATCCGCTCTGCTTCGTGGCAAGATCATTTCGCCCGTGTCGAGCGTGCCCGCAAGGCATCCAGCAGTCGCTCCAGGTCGGCCGGTAGCGGCATCGTCCAGTGCAGGTTGCCGCCCCTGGTTGGATGCACGAAACCCAGCTCGACGGCGTGCAGCGCGAGACGCTGACCGGCGCGATCGGGGGCAGGCGGCGCGCCCGGTTTGCGGTCGTAGACCTTCTCGCCGCACAGCGGATGTCCCAGCTCCGCCAGATGAATGCGGATCTGATGGGTGCGTCCCGTCTCCAGGCGGCAGGAAAGCAACGTGTGCGCCGCCAGCTTCTCGACGACGTCGATGTGCGTGACCGCGAGCTTGCCGAGACCGGGTGTGTGGCTGCTGCCGCGGCTGCCGCGGCGGCCGTCGCCGCGGTCGCGGACCAGCTGGCTGCGCACGGTCTGCGCCTTCACATGGCCCGGCACGATGGCGAGATACTTGCGAATCACCGTGTGCTTCTGAAACTGCTTGCCCAGCCCCTGCTCGGCCGGCACGGTGCGGGCAAAGACCACCAGCCCGCTCGTCTCCTTGTCGAGGCGATGGACGATGCGCAGCCGTGGCCGCTGCCGCTTGCCCCCCTTGCTCTCCCCCTTGCTCTCCTCCTTGCGGCGGATCTGCCAGCGAACCAGATCCTCCAGCGTCGGCGACAGCGCCCGGCGGCGGTCCTTCCAGGCCCGCTCCGCCGGATGGCGGACGGTGCACATGCCCGCCGGCTTCTCGACGACGACGATGTCGCGGTCCAGGTGGCGGATGACGATCTCGTCCGGCCCGGCAGGCCGCGGCGCCGCCTGGGCGACTACCTCGACAATGTCCCCCTCCTTCAGCCGCCGCGCCGCGTCCAGGCAGACTTCGCCGCCGATCCGCACCCGCCGCGCGGCGATCAGCTTGCGTGCCTGCGACCACGATTCGCCCTGGCGCAGGGCGCGGACCACTGCCGCCAGCGTCTGCTGCACGTGCGGGCCACTGATGGTAACCGACGGCGATTCGCTGCTCATGCGCAACATTGTCGGCCCGAGGCGCAAAGTTGCAAGCCCGTCCAGTTCGTTCAGTTCGTTCAGGGCGTCCAGGGATGCATTGTCGCGCGACGCCGGTCGCTATCATGTCATCATGAGCCATCCGCAAGAGTACATTCTCGGTCAGTCGCCGGACGCAGCGCGCCGGCTCGAGATACAGGACGCGCACTTCGCCGACGTGTCGGAGAAGCTGCTCGACGAGTTGCCGCTGCGCCCGCACGACCGCGTCGTCGAGCTGGGTTGCGGCGCCGGCAGCTTCAGCCGCCGGATCTTGCGACGGCTCGACGAGCGTGGCTTCATGGTCAGCGTCGATTCCGCGCCGGGAATGCTCGAGCAGGCGCGGCACGGCCTGTCTCAGCTTGGCTTGGGGCGCTTCGAGGTCGTCCAGGCCGACATCGCCAGTCCCGGAACCTGGCTGGACGGCGCGGACGCCGTCGTGGCCCGCACCGTGCTGCACCACGTGCCGATGGTGGAATTCCTGCTGGGGCGGCTGCGGGCCATGCTGCGCCCGGGCACGCGGCTCGGCTTCATCGAGCCCGACTTTCGCACGCCGCTGGCGCGCGTGGCCTACCAGGAAGCCACAGGCCGGCCGGAGCTGGCGCCGCTGCGCAACTGGGGCATGGCCATCAACCAGCTCTACCAGGCCAATCGCATCTCGCCGGCCGTGGGCGCCACCCTGGCCAGCAGCCTCGAGCTGGCCGGCTGCCGCAACGTCCGCACCTGGTCCCAGGAGTGCCGCTCCGACGGCCTGATGGTCGAGAACATGCTCATGTTCTACGACGAGGTCCGCGACCGCCTGACGGATCTCGGCATCCTCTCGGCCGCGGAGATCGCCGCGCAGCAACACCTCCTGCGCACGCTGGCGGTGGATCGGCTGCCGCCGGTATGGGCTGTCCACTGCGTCGTCGCGGAAACATGACGCCGAACGTCAGAGCCCGACGCGTTGCGCGTCGGGCGCTGCGGCGGATCAATACGAGTCCGCCGCCCGCTCGGTTTTTTCTCGCTGCCGCGTGTCCGGTTGTACGTGTGGTCGCGGCCGTGCGGCCGGGTTGCCGTCGAAAATCAGTCGCGCTTCGGAAAATAGTGCAGTCCGCGTTCACGTTGTGACGGCTGAGACAAATGAGCGCGGAAAGCGTCAAGAGCGACTTTAGACAAAAGCGAGTTTTTCGCTGTCCAGCGCGCTCGTGTGGCGGATTTTCACTCCTGGGTTGTCCTACTTTCTCTGGCTTGCCATCGGCTCCTGAGCAATGTTTACATGCCCGAGAAGGAACAGGTCTCCAGGTCGAGGCCGCTCGGGATTCAGACACACAGGGTAATCCACCATGAAAAAGATGCTAGCATTGAGCGCGCTGGCCCTGTCTGTGGCTTTGGTCTCTGAGCACAAGGCCTCGGCGTGGGTCAATTGCAAGTTTGGCGTGGGCTTGAACTGGAGCCTGCAGAGCGGCGGCAACAACCTCTTGTGGGGCTTGTTCCGCAACGGCCAGCCTCCAGGACCTGAAGTAGCCTATCCGGGCGCGCATCCGGGCATGCACCCGGGCGCCGGCCCCTACGGCCACCCCAGCACGTTCCCCAACACCACTCCGTTCTATGGCCCGCAAGACTTCCAGTACTTCGGCCAGTACCCGAACGGCGCCCAGCCGGCCCCCAGCGCCCCAGCCGCTCAGCCGGCCGGCAACCAGATCTCCTATCAAGGACAGGGCTATTCCCCTTACCAGCCTGTCAGCTACGTCCCCTACCAGAACAGCTACTATCCCGCTAGCTACTCGAACTACGCGAGCTACTACGGGAACGCTCCTTCGTACTGGTATGGCCGGTAAGGGGGTGCTTCCTCGCGAAGCAGGCGGACGGGGCCTCGACAGAGGCCCCGTCGCTTTTTTGAACCAGGGACTTCCGACAGGCTGTCCGGCTATCTCTCGTATACCGCCAGCAGCACATGTTCCAGCAGCCACATCAGCGTCTCCAGGCAGCGATCGGCGGCATCGCGGGCCGGCTGGAACTCCGAAATGGCCAGGCCGGCCAGTCGGTCCATCCCGATCGCAGCAAGCACGCGCAAGAGCATTTGCGGCGTGAGGCCGAACGGCACGGCTTCGCTCACCGCGGGGAAGAACGCCGGATCGAGTACGTCGCAATCGAGATCGACAAGCACGCGCCCCGGCTGCACGCAGGCGTCGCCGATGGCGGCCAGGGTCTTGTCGGGATGGATCGTCAACTCCGCCGCCGAAAACGTCTGCCGGTAGAACTTCGCGACATACTCCGTCCGCAGCAGCAACTCGCGATGGCCGACGTTGATGAGCGGCGGCAGCCGCTCGCAGTGCCGCACAAAGTTGCCGTGCGACAGCTCCTTGGTGCAGTCGGACAGGTTGTAGACATCGAGATGGGCGTCGAGCTGCACGACCAGCATGTCGCGCCCGGCGAGCTCATCATAGACCGGCAGTACGCCGAGGTGATTGCCGGCCGCCCAGATGAGGAAGTCGCCCCTGGCCAGCGCCTGCCGGACGAGCTCTTGTCCCGTCTCGCGCCAGGTTTGCAGGGCATCGAGATCATCGAAGGCGGCTTCGTGCAGGCGGACCTTGCCGGCGTAGCAGCGGGCCCGCGTGGCGACCTTCTCGCGGCGGTTGTCGTCCAGCAGTTCGCGAAAGGCGTCGGCCAGCAGCCGCGCCCCCGCGGCAGCGCCGCCGCCGCCGAACTGATCGAACGGAAAGAACACGGCCGTCGTCTTGTTCGCCATCGAAGTTTTCCGTAGGACAGGCGGCTGCTTGTCCACTGACGGTGGTCAAGCGTGCCGCCCGACCGTCGTGAAATACAGATGCTTCTACTATCGCGACAGGTATCATACAATCAAGGAAACGAAAAAGGGCCCCGAGAAAGACTGGAATTCATGCGCGCGATCAAGGACTACTACATTGCACACAACGCGGTCGTGATGGGAGACATCGTGCTCAGTCCCGGGGTCAACATCTGGTTCGGCTCGGTGCTGCGCGGCGATCTGGCCCGCATCTTCCTCGGTCCACGCGTCAATCTCCAGGACGGCTGCATGGTGCACACGGACACCGACGCTCCGCAGACGATCGCGGAAGGCGCCGTCATCGGCCACGGGGCGATCCTGCATGGCCGGCTCATCGGCCGCGACACGCTGGTCGGCATCGGCGCCCGCCTGCTGTCCGGCTCGGAGATCGGCGAGGAATGTTTGATTGCCGCCGGCGCCGTGGTCACCGAGGGGCGGCGCATCCCGCCGCGCTCGGTCGTCATGGGCATCCCCGGCAAGGTGGTCCGGGCCATCACCAGCGAGGAACTGGGACGGACCAGGCTGATTTGCGACCACTATCTGGAAATGGCCAAGCGCTATGCTCAGGGGGCGTTTGTGTCGCCCTGGGACGCCTGATTCGCGGGTATACCCGCTCCGTGTGCCGTTCCGCAAGCGGTGTTTGAGTATGTCCATGGTCCAGGAAAACCCGGAACCGCTATCAGAGGGCTCGCAAGAGTTCAAGCTGGGAGCTTTGCCGGACCGGCGCGGCGATGTGGACGCCAAGCAACTCATGGTGGCCCGGCTGATTGCCGACGTGGGCTGCGACGGCTTGCTCATCCTCGAGCCGGCCAACTTCGCCTGGCTGACCGGCGGCGGTGTTTCCCGTGCCGTCCTCGACCCAGCCGCGTTGCCGGCCTTGTACTTCTCCCCGGAGGGCCGCTGGATCCTTTGCTCCCGGGTCGACTCGCAGCGCATCTTTGACGAGGAGGTGGCTGGCCTGGGCTTTCAGCTCAAGGAGTGGCCGTGGCACTGGGGCCGCGAGCAGCTTCTTGCCGACCTGTGCCAGGGCCGCAATGTCGCCTGCGACCGCCCGTTCGGCGCCTGCAAGGTGATCACCGATATCTTGCAGCGTCAGCGCCGCGCCCTCACCGACTACGAGCAGGCGTGCTATCGTGGCCTCGGGCAGATCTTGAGCCATGCCCTGGAGGCGACCGGCCGCACTCTTAGCCTGGATGACTCGGAGCGCGAGGTTGCGGGCCAGCTCAGCCATCGCTTGCTGCATCGCGGCGTGCAACCGGTGCTGCTCTCCATCGCCGCCGATGGGCGCTCGCGACATTACCGGCAGTGCGGGTTCACGAGCGCGCCGATCCGGTCTTCTTGCGTGCTGGCCGCCGCCGCCCGGAAGTATGGCTTGACGGCCTACGCCAGCCGGTCGATCACCTTCGGGCAGCCGGATGCCCAGCTTCGCCAGGAGCACGACGCTGCCTGCCGCGTCACCGCCACCTATGTCGCCGGCAGCTGGCCCGACGCCATGCCCAGGCAAATCCTGGCCACCGGCCGCCGCGTCTTCCAGCTCTCAGGCGCCGAGCACGAATGGCTGCTCGCCCCGCAAGGTCACATCACCGGGCACGAGGCCGTTGACCTGTCGCTCACGCCCAGCACCGAGGATCTCTTTCAAGCGAACTGGGCCGTCACCTGGAACGTCCACGTCGGCGCCGCCCTCTGCGCCGACACCTTCCTCATCACCGACGACGGCCCGATGTCCCTCACGCCGACCGAGAACTGGCCGCTGAAACGAATTCGCGTGCAAGGTGCGGAATTCGTCCGCCCGGATTTGCTGACGCGGTGACGCGGGCCCAGCGCCAATGGCCGTTGCGCCGGCTGCTCGGCAACGAGCTGGCCACGCTCGCACCGAGTTGACTGGCAAGTTGCTGCCGAGCAGTCGCTGTTGCCATGTTCCAGTCGTATGACCAGACACTACCGCATCGAGTCTCTTTCTCAGGGCCCAGTCTTCCGTTGCAACGGCAGCTATGGAAATAACAAACCGTTATCAACCACAAAACCAGGCAATGCATCGTATTCCCGCTGGAATTCCTGCTGAGCGACTCTGCCTAACAGACTTCCGTAGCTTTTCAGACTAACAATTGCATTGTGGGCAATGAGCAACTTCTCACGTGGCACTACTGCCGAGTCAAAATCGCGTTTGAACTTCTCGTGCAACCGTTCAGCAGCGAGGATTCTTTGCTTGTTGCGGTCATTTTGCGCAGTCTTGACCAGGGCAACCAGACGATCAACGGTGGCCCTCGCCTTTTCCAGAGTCTTTGCGGTGCTCAACCTGGCCTCAATTTCCTTCTTCTCTACAGCAAGCTTCACTTGTTTGTTGTTTTCTTCGGCCAACGCGAGATCTGTTTGCAACTTCGCCAGGTCAATTTCCAATGTGTGATTGTACCGCTGCAACTGTCGGTTGTGCCACCAGATCACGCCAAGGATTACCAGGACGGTGTATTGCTAAGGGTTCCTGGGAATCGGCGTGTGTGAGTCTTTGGGCGGTGCGGATAGACTATGGTCACCGAGCCCGAAGGAGTCAAGCTCATGCCGAGACAGTCGAACCTGACCGTGGCCCAGCGA
>VGYC01000306.1 GCA_016873095.1 Planctomycetota bacterium
TGGAGCAGCTCTTCCCCACTCCCAGCGGCTAAGGCCAACTCACCGATCTCGCAGCAGCACCATCAACAACAAGTCCTCCACCTCGCCAGAACCAAGGCATCGGCGCGCGCACTGAATGGACAGCTACGCGTCCACGCATGTGCGGATGTGGGCCTGGAAAACTTGCGGAAGTCGGTTTCAGAAAAAATCTGGCGGTGGGAAAAAACTGTGGGCAACAGCGAAAATCAAGCTGTCTCTCTCCTCGTGAAAACCCATTCCTGCTCCAGCCTGGCGATCAGTCGATGACTGTCCGCATTGCACGCATGGCCCAGCCAGCTTGCCACCCCTGATCGTTTATTGCTTTTTCGAGCGGTCCTTCCTCCTCGGATTGCCGAAACTCATCCACCAGCGGCATGGACATTCTCTTTCTGGACTCGGTGAAGGTCATCTCACCGGAAGTCGTCCGCATTCTCGCTGAATCGCCGGTCAGCTACCTCAGCCTTGGCGGATTAGAAGAAATCTCACCTGAATTCGCCACGATCCTTTCCGGCTTTCGGGGATCGTGCCTCAAGCTGGACGGCCTGACCGACCTTCCCCCTGAAGTCGGTGCGATTCTTGCCCGCTTTCCGAAGCTGCTTTCCTTGGGCGGGATCAAGACCCTTTCTGTCGAAGTCGCCGAGGCACTGGCCCGGCATCGTGGCGAGTTGATGCTCGATGGTCTTCTGTACTTGCCCGAAGACGTGGCAGAGGCAATCGCCGCACACCGAGGCACACTGCTGACCTTCGAGACTCTGCGGTTTCTCTCAGATGGTGCGGCGAAGGCGTTGAAGAATTATCGGGGGAAGGTGGAGATACCCTTTGCTGGCGTATCGGATTGTCGGATTTTTGATGCCGTTTTGTCGGATTTTTGATTTTTCCGCCGATTTTCCCTCTTGGATATTTCCGCCGTAACAACATGCATTTACAGGGCTTTGCGTCGATCTAAAAAGAGTCCCCTCTGGTTCCGGTGATTTCCGCTTCCAGGAGAAAGCGATTGCGATTGAACGGATCCCCTGCGTGCTCCGCCTGGATCTCCTTCAAGGCGACCTGGCGATGCAATTCCTTGTCCAGCGCGATGAAGACCTGCCCCAGCCCGCCGCGCGCGTGGGCCTCGACAATGCGGTAACGGCCTTCGACATCGTTTTCGCCAGGCAGGGCGGCCGGCGGCGGCAAGGCCGATGGCAGCGTCAAGAGCGTGGTGTCCAGGCAACCCGCCAGATCGTCCTTCAACTGCGGAAAGCGTTCCTCATACTCGGTCATGCTGACGGGATTGCGGAACCGACGAACGCGGCACTCGGCAGCCACCAGTTGCCGCACGGCGTCGGCGTCAGCCAGTTCCGGAAAGCGCTGCAGGTAGTCCTCGACACGAGCCGGCTGTCCGACCCGGTAGCGATGCTCGAGATCGGCCCGCGCCAGCGCGATCAGGGCCGCGCGGCGGATGGCAGCGTCCGCCGGCAGATACGCCGCCAGATCCGGCGATCCGTCCTGGCGGCACGCCTCCTCGAAGCGGGCCAGCGCGCTCTCGATGCGTTTCGACGGCGCCTCCGTGACCGTGCTTTCCGCATTATCATTCCCGGGCATGGACGCTCCGCTGTGTGATGATCATGCAAGAAGATTATCGCACACGGCGGGTCGACGATCCAGGTTTTTTCGGGACGACCTGGAGGCGAGGCGGCAGCGTACAATAGGATGGCATCGCGCATGGCATCGCGACGGAACGTGCCCGGCCATGAGGTGATCGGGAGCATCTCGAAAGGCGGCGACGATGGAATCGCTCAAGCAAAAACAAGCGCGCGTGACAAGGATCATGCGTGCGCTGAAGAAGGCGCATCCCGATGCCAGGCTGGACTTGGATTTTGAGTCGCCGCTGGAACTGCTGATCGCCCTGATCCTGGCCGCCCAGGCTCGGGACGACGTGGTCAATGCCATCACTGCGGTGCTGTTCCGCAAATACCGCACTGCCGAGGACTGGGCCGATGCCAAAGAGGAAGTGCTGCACGAGGAGTTGCGGCGGATCAACTTCTACCGCAACAAGACCTGCTCCATCCAGAAGGCGTGCCGCACGCTGCTGGAACAGTTCGACGGGGAAGTGCCTGATACCCTGGACGAGTTGCTGACGCTTCCGGGCGTCGGCCGCAAGACCGCCAATGTGCTCCTGGGCAATGCCTTCGCGCAGCCGGCGATCGGCGTGGACACGCACGTGGGCCGCGTTTCAACACGCCTCGGCCTTACGATGCACGATGATCCCGATGATATCGAGGCCGACCTGACAGCCATCGTCCCGGAAAAAGACCGCGTCAAATTCTGCCACTTGCTGCAGTATCACGGCCGCCGCATCTGCATGAAGCGAAAGCCGGCCTGCCCGAAGTGCCCGATCAAGGACATGTGCGATTATCCGGAGAAGACGGCGATGTGAAGTTCGCGCGGCTCTGCGGTGCGGTTGCCCTTCACGATGAAAATACCATATATCTTAAGCGGCTCAAGAGCATCATCGCCAGGGCACGGATCACCGCGTCAGTCGTCCGAATTAACTCGCCGAATGCCTCGTGGGGCGACAGCGAACCCGGTTTGGGCAGGAGCAGTCTCGAGCCAGTTCCGCGCGAGAATCGCGTGATAGCTCTCAACTCACGAATTCTCGGTTCTGGCGACGCCGGCTCACGATGAATAGGTCTCCCGGTAGTTCCTCCGTAGTTCTCGCGTCCGTTGGTAGAGAAAACACAGATTCAGAGAATTAACCAAACACCAAAGCGCGAAAACGCCTCCGAACATCAATGCCCAGGAATCCCACCGTTGCAATGATTGCAACAACGCATCGAGCCGGTCGCCTTTTTCTGGATCGATCACGTGATCTAGCGTCTTTTGGACAAAGAGGGCGAGTACTCCAAACAACGCAAGCACAAGCAACACGCTCCAGTGCGGTCGTGCAACGACAGGACACAGGAATGGCTTTGCGTCGCGAAGCTTTCCGGGCTTGAACCGCTGTGAGATTTCCAGTTCGTCCCAATCGATGCCGAGTCCAAAACGCCGCAATAGCGACCAGATCGAGAGCCAGTCGGATGTGACACGCATGGGCAACACGTGCACATTGCGGCCGTTTTCATCGACGTCTGTGAATGCCGGCGCGGTTGTCAGAAACGTCGGAGCGCTTACCAGGCACACCTCCTGCAGGTCGTCGTCGGCGAAGGGTGACACGATGCGCAAGTGGTAGGCGCGTCCGAAGTGCAGGACGTAACCGGCGCCGCTCAGCGGTACAGGCTTGCCACGCCGATCGACGATCGTGCAGTCGTCCGGCGTCAGGTCTTGCAGGGCCCGCGAGATGCCATGTGGATCGTTGCCGGCTAGCGTGCGCTGGATGCTTTCAGTTTTCATGGGCGAATGCCCTCCTGCTGGTCGAACCGGCCGACTTGGTCTCTTCTTCGTCATTACACGCCTGCAATACTGGCAGCGTCAGCAAATGCAGCAGCGTCTCGCAGCGTTTCGTGATGAATGCCCGCACAGCCTCGACGGGTGCCGGCGCGCCGGGCAGCGAAACAACCTGGCCCAACCATTCGGGAAGCGCCATCAGAATGCGCAACTCGGAAAGCTCAATGCGTCGCAGCGTCGTCCGTGAGCGCTGCCGTGACTGGTCCCAGACCGCTCGTGTTGCCGCTGGCAGCAATTCCACGAGATTGTCGCCCTCCGTCGTCGGTGGCCAAAGTACGATTAGGCGGTCGCCCCGAGATGGGTGGCGGAAGAAATCCAACTTGGCGCCCAGGTCCACGGACATGCCGCGGGCTCTGCCGAGCAGGAAGCCAATGCCCAGCAGACATGTGCCGGACCCTCTCTGCTCGCGCCAGCGCAGCATCGACACGAGGCCATAAGTGGGATGGTCTCCCACTGCCAAGGTCGGCTGGACAGCGGTGAGCTCCCAGCCGTCAGATGCAAACGGCAACAGAGGCTCCAACAGGGCCGCAAGTCCGGCGTGCATCTGCTGCAAGTGGCTGGCCGATGGAGTCGAGTCATGTTCCATGGCGCGGTCCCAGGCCGACTGAAGAAGCGAATTCCAGTCCAGATCGGCTGGGCTCGGCGGCGGAGCCGGCGCATGCGGTGCTCGTTGATACACGACGCTGGAGTAGGCATCGCGCAGGCGTACCAGCGTATTGCGCAGATTCTGGCCGGACGCGCCATCCGTTTGCAAGAATCCCGCCGGAAAAGGAAAGCTCGTCGGCAACCTCTCGACGTCCGGCAACGGACCCAGCGAACGCCGCACTCGATTGCGAATCAGGTCTTGGACCGCAGCGGGCGAAGGCGGGCTGAGCCGGAGCTGGCTGACCGGGCCGCGCGCAAAAAGCGGCACGCCTTGCAGCAGGCGGTCCCGAGCAAAGGAATCCATGAATCCGGCCGCTCTTTCCAGCAAGCCGCTCTCGGCAAATAGCAGGACCAGCAGGCCCCGGGTATTGTCTACCGCCTGCGCCAGCACATTCCAGAAGCTCCGTGTCAATTCGCCGTCGAATTGGCTACGCACGCTGAAAAGAAGCTCGAGGTTGTCAAAGGCAATGATCACGGGCTGCCGCGCCAAGGCACACACTTCGACAAGAGCATGCAGCATCCGCGCGGCAAGCTCCCGACGGATGCCGGGAGCAGCAAGCTGCGCGTATTCGCCGTCCAGAAATCGGAACAACGGGTCGGTTTCTTCGAGTAAGACCGCACGAACCATCGCACCGTACAAGGCCCGCCGCAGGCTCGCCAGCACCCCCTCACCGACCTCGAAGCGGCGCAGGTGCCCCTGGATGAGCCGAACGCACAATTCGATGTCGAGCTCGTGCCGACCAATGAGATGCCGCAAGTCCCCGCCGCCCGGCGCCAGCGCGTCAGCGAGCGCTACGAGTTTCCGGTCCAGCCGACGGCCTCCGCCCCAAAGTAGACGCAGCCGTTGCCAGCGGCCAGGCGCCAGCGCAAAGATGCGGTCGGTCGGCCCCATGCTGCGGATGGCCTGCCGCAGCAAGCGGCGCACCAGGGGCCGCGCCAGGTCATCGATGGGCCGGCTGCGATAGACATCGTCCGGCTCCGTCAGGGCCGCCGCCAGCTGCGAAAGGACGTATTCCTCGAAGGGCAGGTCGCGATCGAAATACTTGGGCCGCACGATAATCTGCGACTTGCCGTCTTCGCGGTAGGCGAGAGACTGTAATAGGTGCGTCTTGCCCGAGCCGCGATCGCCGAGAACCGTAACGACGCGTGTCTGCAGCAGATCGGCCGAGCCCGAGTATTCTTCGGTCCGATAACGATCGATGACTTGCAATAGCAAGTCCCGTTCCTGGGCGAGCATCTCTGGGACATGAAGGTCAAGGAAACGATCATCGAGCCGCTGCGGCCGGGCCAGGCTCTCGAATGGATTTTCCTTACCACGGAGAATATCGAGCGCGGTATGCACCGGGCCATCGTCAGGGAAGCTCGACATAATACTTGACCTCCCGGTCCAGGTACAGGGCGTTTCGGGGATCGTCGAGCGTGGCCAGCGCCTGGGTAAATGGACCAAGCCGAATGCGGTTCTGCTGGTGCAATCGCCGCAGCCCATCGTGAAATTGGCCAAGCGACAGATTCAGCCGCTCTCCTTTTAACCGCTCGAAAATCTGCGGCAAGGTAAGGCGCTGAAATGGATTCATTTGTCGCTGATCAGCGGCCATGCGCAGCACTACTTCAAGCCATTGGTCATCGGCAGCATCCGACTGGACCGGACCAGACGCCTTGTTCACAAACTGCCCGACATCCACTGGCTTGATGCGTTCGAGAACCTGAGAGATGCTCTGCTTGATGGATGTCAAGTCTCGCAACGCCGCCAGTGGCTCCAGAGCGCCCAGAAGAGTCGTCTTCACCGTTTCCAACACTGCGATTAGGTTGCCTCGCACTTCGCCGACTATGTTCGCCGATTGCGATTCGATCCGTTCGAGCCCTGCCCGCAGCGATTCCAGAATCGGCTTCGGGTCCGTTTGCGCGAGCACCGCCTGGATGCCGGCAGGAGAGAGAATGAAAAGTTCCTTTTTAGCTTTGCCCTTCCCGGGCAATTCGCCGGCTTTCACGAGCCAGCCATGGTCGAGGCAGAGGTTCGCCGCCGCCTTTTCCGCGGCGGCAGTTGACGCGAACACGCCGACCAGCCCCTTGCCGCCGTGCAGTACTCGCGGCGCCGGATCACCTATTATCCGGCCAAGCGCCGCCAGCGCTAGTTCCTCCGGTTGAATCGCCTTCGCCATGAGGGCATTCCTCGCGTGCTGTCATTAGGTCTGAGGTGAGTATATCGGCGTGTGCAACGAGAAAAAAGGAGCTGGGCAGCAGCGGTCCACCAAGGTCGATGTGATAAGATATCACCGTTTTTCAGACCAAATGCCACGATGATCGATTACGGGTCAAACGAAGGAGGAACACGTGACGACTATCAAATACCGCTACAACTCGTTGGATGATTTTCTTGCAACAAAACCTCTCTCAGTAGACGGAGAGGCTGATGATGGCTGGGGCGCGCCCTTTCCAGTCAAGGGCAGGGAAATCGAAGCAGCCGTCTTGTTCGCGGACATTTCCGGATTCTCCAAACGAACTTTGGATCTGTCTCCAACCGAAATGCTGATCTGCGTCAACAACTTCTTCGCGTGGATTAGCGCAGAGGCTTTGCGCGGGCGTTTCGGTATCGTCGACAAGTATATCGGCGACGAAATCATGGTTGTCTTCTCGAAAGAATTTGGATCAGACGATCCGTTCGCTGAGGCACTACAAGCGGGAAGATGGATGCTCGAGAATGATGCCCTTGCTTTCGAACCGCATATTGGTGTTGCAGCTGGCCCGGTAACTGTCGGCTATGTCGGAACGCCGATTAAGTACAATTGTTCTGTTTTCGGCCCAGCAGTTGCCATGGCGGCTCGGTGCGCCAATATTAGTGGTTCCAATTGTAACCGGTCACGGGTCGATATAGCTCGGAATCGTGGTTTCGGGTACTGTTGCGGTTGGCATGGATGCTCCACCGACAGTATCGGCAGAAGTGTTGGCATCGCTGCCGCCTGAAGTCCTTGCTTTGATCAAGTGGCAGGCGGAGCAGATTCGCGTGCTGACCGCGCGCGTGGCGGAACTCGAAGCCAAGCTCGGCAAGAATCCCAGCAACTCGTCGAAGCCGCCATCGACCACGCATCCGCATTACAAGAAGCCAGCAGCCAAGCCCAAATCGGGAC
>VGYC01000307.1 GCA_016873095.1 Planctomycetota bacterium
GCTTCACCTGGTCGGTCTTAAGGCCGCCGAACTCGCGGCGCCACCGGAAGTACGTCGTCTCCGTCACCCCGATCTGGCGAACCGCTTCGCCTGTGCTCTGACCCTGCGACTGCAGCACATCGACCTGTTGCAGCTTCGTCACGATGTCCTCAGGCTTGTATCGCTTCCTTGCCATCTCGATCCTCCTTCCGAAACATTCCAACTCTCAAGGTGGACCAATTCAATGGAGGTGGATCAATCGCCGACTTCCTGCCCAACCTCGAGCCAACCGTGTGCGCCAACTTCTTCGTCAAAGCCGGTTACGCTCGAACCTAGAGCCATAATGCTCTAGCGGCAGCGAAACTAGGCTGGCAACGAAGCCGCGTCGGTTCGGTCAAGTCATGGGCTGGGACAGACTGCGGTATGAGGCTGACAGTTGATTGAGGCAGTGGTGACGTCTGGCGTGGCACCGGGCGTCACCCCGTGTATCAACAGAGGACTAGCAGGCTGTTGAATAAGTCGTTAGCGGCGGGGCAGAAGGTCTCGTTGCCAGGGATGGAGGCCGGCGTTGTGGCCGGAACCTAGCTTCTCCGCCGCCACACGCCTCGGTATCGTCCGGCATCGTCACGACCCGCTGTTGCTCAGAACGCTTGCGCTGGGGCGGTGAGGAGCTTGGGTAGCCGGATCAGGTTGTAGGCGGCCAGGCCCAGGGTGAAGGCGGCGTCCACACGGGCGCGTCCTCGGAACTTGATCCTGGCCAGGCCGGCCGAAGCCTTGATCCAGCCGAACACTTCCTCGATGCGCTTGCGGCAACGCTGACTGACGCTGTAGCCGCGATGACGTGTCGTGCGTCGGTCGATGGCGGTCGCGCGCGGCTTGCCGCTGATGCGCACGTGACCGTCGACAGCGATGTGGGGTGTCACCTTACGGCTGCGCAGATCGGTGATGAACTGTCGAACGTCATAGGCCTTGTCGGCTCCAAGCGTAATCCGCCTTCGACCGGGCCTGCGATCCACCAGCTGAAGCCCGGTCTCCCGTTCGGCCGTGCCCGTCGCCAGGCTTATGCCCCCATCCACCGCCAGGCCGTGGCGGTTCTCCATCAGGGCATGCCCCATGTAGCAGAGCCTGGCCGGCTGTCCGTCGCTCTTCCTGTGGAGCCGGGCATCGGGGTCGGTGGTGCTCTCGTGCGTCTCGTTGGAGCGCTTCTCCTTGTGGAAGTTGCGCTCGGCATTGCGGCCCGGGCCTGAACTGTCGTTGTCCCCGCCATCCTTGCGGCGGAAGCTCTTGATCGACGCCCATGCCTCGATCAGCGCCCCATCCACCGAGAAGTGGTCGGTCGACAACAGCCGCTTGACCTGCGGCTGGGCCAGCACCGCCTGCAGGAACTTGGCCGCGATCTCGTCGCCCAGCAGCCGGTCACGGTTCGTCGTGAAGCTCGAATGATCCCAAGCCGGATCGTCCACCCCCAAGCCCGCGAACCAACGGAACAGGAGGTCGAACTCCATCCGCTCCATCAGCTGGCGCTCCGAGCGGATGCCGTAGAACGCTTGCAGCAGCATCGCCCGCAACAGCCGTTCCGGCGGGATCGACGGCCGACCCAATCGACGCGGATAAAGCGCCTCGAGATCCCCGTCCAGCGACGCCAAGGCTGCGTTCGCGATCTCCCGGATCACCCGCAATGGATGATCCGGGCGAACCCGCCCTTCCAGGTCCACGTACGAAAACAGTGAGCCCGATCTGACGTCCGAACCACGCATGCAGATCCTCGATGCTGAATGCACCAAGTGAATCAGGTCTGCTCCTGCCTCGCTACCAACTTATTCAACAGCCTGCTAGCGGCCGAGCAGGGCGTTGCGCTGCTTGGCCAGATCGGCCTGCGCTTCGGCAACTGCTTTGTCGAGCTTATCCACCCAGTCCTTGCCGTATTTTTGGGCGAACCAGGATTTCATGTGCGTCCCGCCGGCAACGAAAGTCGCGCGCTGCTCGGGCGTCGGTACATGGATCTTGCCGCCGGCCTTGGCGAACAGCTCGAGGCTCTTGGATTCGTACTGCTTGTTGTACTGGAACTGGACATCTGCCATCTGCACGAAGGCATCGGCAACCAGGTCCTGAAGATCCTTGGGCAGCGATTTCAGCCACTTGTCGCTGACCCAGTTGAAGCCCCAGAGATAGGAATGCTCGTCGAGCACGACAAACTTCAGGGCATCGTGCATATTGGTCGGTATAATGTCGGTCGCCGCATTCTTGGTACCCTCGACGACATTGGTCTTCAGCGACGTGTAGAGTTCGCCCCATACCACCGGGGTCGGATTGCCGCCGAGGAAGCGTACGAACTCCATCTCGACTGGCGAATCGACGGTGCGCATTTTCACGCCCTTGAGGTCGGCGGCGGAAAGGATCTGTTTCTTGGTGGTGAAGAAGCTGCGGAAGCGGCCGGTATTGGTGGCCGACATCAGGCGGACATTGTTGGTCTTCTTCAGCACGGCATCGCGGATCTCGGCCATGAAGGCACTGCGCGCGACGCGCTCGGCAATCAGGTCGTCCGGGATGATGTAGGGCAGCTCTAGGACCTGGATTTCGGGAAAGAACTGGCCGATGCCGCCGACCGAAGTATGGGTCGCCTCCAGAGTGCCGAGCTGCACCTGTTCGACCTGGGCGCGGAAATCGCCGAGCTGCGAGGCCGGAAAAATCTCGACTTTGATCCGGCCGGCGGAGCGGCTTTCAAGGAAAAACTTGAGAAACAGGGCTGCGACATGGTCGTCGGCAATGTCACTGGCCGGGGCGACATGGCCGAACTTCAAGGTGTAGGTTTGTGCGACCGACACGGCTGTGGCCGACAGCCAGACCATACTGGCAGCGGCGAGTGTGCGCAGAATTTTCATGATTCCTCCCTCGGGATTGTGAAGAGCGGCAATTCAGAAACCGAGAACGCGCGGCAGCCATAGGGCCGTCTGCGGCAGGTAAGTAACGAGAAAGATGACGGCGACATGCACCAGATAAAACGGCACCATTTCGCGGGTGATCTCAAGCACCGAGGTACGGCTCATGGCCGACACCACAAACAGTAACAGCCCCATTGGCGGAGTCGCAAGGCCAAGCGAAAGGTTGACGCACATGACAATGGCAAAATGCAGCGGATCGACCCCAAGCTGGATCAGGGTTGGGCCGAGGATCGGCCCGAGAATGAGGATTGCCGGACCAGCGTCGAGAAACATGCCGGCGATGAACAGGAGGATATTGATCAGCAGCAGCAGCACATAGGGATTATCGGAGATCGAGAACAGAAACCGGCCGAGTTTGGGCGTAAAGCCGGACAGGCTGGCGACCCAGGAGAACACCATGGCCGTGCCGACTACCAGCAACAGCGCCGCCGAGGTGACGCCGGTACGGTACAGTAGGTTGGGCATTTCCCGCAGTGGCAGTTCGCGCGTTACTAGCAGGGAAATGACTGTGGCATAAAGGACCGCAGCAGCAGCAGCCTCTGTCGGCGTGAAGACGCCACCGAGGATACCGCCGAGGATCAGGAACGGGGCGATCAGCGCCCAGAAGGCGCCACGGAACGATTGGGCAACCTCGCCGAAAGCGGCACGACGTTCGGCCACGGGGTAATTGCGGCGCTGCGAGACGATCTTGTTGGCGAACATCAGGCCGATGCCGATGATCAGTCCGGGAATGCAGCCGGCAGCAAACAGGGCCGCAACATTGATCTGCATGATGTAGGCGTAGATCACCATGATGATGCTGGGTGGAATGATCGGCCCCAGCACCGTGGCTGCAGCGGTAACCGCGGCGGCGTAGCCCCGGCTATAGCCCTGCCGCGTCATGCTCGGGATCAGGATCTTGCCGAGTGCTGAGGCGTCGGCAACGGCCGAACCGCTGATACCGGAGAATATCGTCGCCGAGACGATGGTGACGTGACCGAGGCCGCCGCGCATGTGGCCGACCAGGGTCTGTGAGAAGCGCACCAGCCGTTCGGTGATGCCGCCGACATTCATGATCTCGCCGGCCAGGATGAACAGCGGAATGGCCAGCAGCGGATACACATTAATTCCGACGAAGAGGCGCTGGGCGATCACCGGCAGAAACGAGGTGCGATCGTCGACTATGAAGCCGATCAGCGGTCCAAAGGCCAGGGCGAAGACGATCGGTACACCGATTGCCATCACCACCAGGAAGACCCAGAGGAAAGTTAAGCTCACGATGTTCTACCCTGCCTACATGCCCTGGGTGGAGATCTGCTGATCCTCGGTGATCTCCGGCTCGGGGTAACCAAGGACTACCGTCACGAGCAGTTCAAGGACCACCAAGGCCATGATCGCAGCGCCGATCGGCATGCTGAGAAATATCCAGAACATCGAGATATCGCCGATGGTGAGGGCGATCTGGGATCGACCGTTGAGTGCGAAGCGCCAGGCCTGCCAGGCGAGCGTCAACATCAGGCCTAGCACCACGGCATGAACCATCATGCGAATTGCACGCCGCACGAAAGGCGGTAATCCTGGCGGCAGGAGTTCGATGGCGACATGTGCGCCATGGCGGAAACCCAGGGGCGCGCCGACGAAGGCCAACCAGACCATCAGGAACTTGGCGGCATCCTCGGCCCAGGCCAGGGAATCGTTGAGCACATAACGGAACAGCACGGCGGCGATCACGATTACTGAAAGCGCGGCGACCAGTGCGATCGACAGCCAGCGGCAGACCCAGAGCAGGGCGCCATTGGTTTGTGCCAGGCTTCGCAAGACGACCGGACGGCTGATGGCCTGATTCATTCGAACCGACATTGCCCAGATGACCCCGTGGAACGGTGCGAACGCTAGCATTCTGCCAGGTTCGGGGGAAGCCATGGGCGGCCCACGCAATTTCCCAGGCGGTCCCGCCGAGGGGAGTCGATTAGGTCGCCGACGTTCAGGCGGGTCTTCGACGAGTAGAAATCTGCCCTCAGCGTCGAAGCCGTCCGATCCCCGGACCTGACCGAGTTTCTGAACCAAGCCGAGTGAGAGATTACTGCATCGCGGAGGCTTGTTCAAGGGGGGGATCTTGCCGAACGTCACCGGCGCTGGCGGTCGATATCCAAGCGACGAGTGCGGCCGCTTCTCGTTGTAGTGGCGTCTCCACTGCTCGATGACGATCCGTGCCTCCTTCAGACTATAGAAGATCTCACCGTTGAGTAGCTCGTCGCGAAGCTTGCCGTTGAAGCTCTCGCAGTAGCCGTTCTCCCACGGGCTACCGGGCTCGATGAACAGCGTCTTCGAGCCGATTTGGGCGAGCCAGTCGCGCACGACCTTCGCCGTCATCTCCGGGCCATTGTCGGATCGTAAGTGGGCGGGGATGCCGTGCGTCAGCATCGCATCGGCGAACGTTTCGATCACGCCGAAGCTGTTGATCCGCCGAGCTACTCGGATCGCCAGGCACTTTCGGGTGTATTCGTCGATCAGCGTGAGCAGACGGACTGATCGACCGTCGTGGGTCTGGGCCGAGACGAAGTCGTAGCTCCAGACATGCCTGGGATATTCCGGCCGCAGTCGAACGCACGAGCCGTCGTTCAACCACAGTCGGCCTCTCGGGCGCTGTTTCTTCGGTACTTTGAGGCCCTCTCGGCGCCAGATGCGCTGAACCCGGTCCTTGCCTACCTGCCAGCCGCCGGACCGCAACAGCGCGGCGACCCGACGGTAGCCGTAGCGCCCGTACTCGGACGCCAGGGTGACAACGGCTTTGGTCAGCACATCCTCGTCAGCACGTACCGTCGGAACGTATCGCTGCGTCCCTCGCGGCTGGCTGACGATCCGGCAGGCATGGCGTTCCGACACGCGATACTTCCGTCGGATCGCCTCGACCGCCTGCCGGCGTCGATCGGGCGCTACAAGTTTCCCTCAGCGACGTCCTTAAGAATCTGCTTCTCCAGCGACAGATCCGCGACCAACCGCTTCAGCCGGGCGTTCTCCCGCTCGAGCTCCTTGAACCGCTTAGCCTGCTCGATATCCAAGCCGCCATATTCCTTGCGCCAGCGGTAGTAGCTCTGCTCGGAGATCTCGGCTTCCTTGCAGGCTTGAGCCACAGTTCGGCCCTGCGCCACCAGCACATCGATCTGGCGCAGTTTCGTCACAGCCTGCTCCGCATTGTTCCGCTTCTTCGGCATCCTCGGGCTTCCTTTCCAAACTGATTATCTCAATCAGCCTGGTCCAAAAACACCCGGTCAGGTCAAGCGTAGCGATCTGTCGTTGTCGGCTGCGTGTGCCCCAGTACCTTGCCGAGCAGATACAGCGAGCTACCGTCTGCGACCGCAACGCTGGCGAAGCCGTGTCGCAAATCGTGCATGCGAACGTCGTTCAGGCGAGCCATCGCCCGCACTCGACGCCAAATAGCGGGCATGCCGACGTGATGACCGTCGCCCCTCGCGCCAGGGAACACCCAGTCGCTGTCCTCGCCCCGCTTCATGCCAGCGAGCAGGGTGAGTACCGGCGACCCGAGCGGGATGATTTTCGCTCCCGTCTTGGAGTCCGGGAGGCGCAAGGCACGTCGGTCTAGATCGACGTGGCCCCATCTGAGCGAGGCGATCTCGTTCCGCCGCGCACCAGTCAGCAGCAGCAGCCGCAGGATGGTCAGCGAGTTCGCGTTCATCCCTTGGCGCTCGGCCTTGGTCAGGGCGTCGCCCAGGCGGGCGAGCTCATCGCCTGACAGGAACCGTTCGCGCTTTTTCGGCTTGTTGAGCTTCACCCCTTTGGACGGATTGTCGGCCCGGTAGCCGCGCCACTTGGCCCACTCGAGCATCGCCGAAAGGACGAGCGTCGCGCGGGTGGCCGCCGCCGGCCCTCCCTTCACCATGGCGCGGCCGCGCTTCTTGGTCCGTTCGTCCGCCTTCGTTTTGCCTTCGGTGACGTCGCGCTGGAACTTTTGAATGTCGGTCAGAGTGAGCGTCGAGAGCTGCCGGCGGCCGAGAAGGGGCAGGGCATGTCGGTTCAACAGCCTGGTAGAAGGCCGAATGCGTTGAGCGGGCGCAGGATGACGCCCTCTGTGGCGTAGCTTGCTTTGTCGTATGGCTGATCGAGGACCCCGTTTATCGGAATGGTACATAGCCGCGCCAGGCGTTCGGGCGGTGTCCAGTCATTTGCGGAAACGGGCAACGACCAAAGCACTATGCCGGCATCCCGCTGAGGCCAGTTACCAAGATTTACTCGGCTCAAGTAATTGAGGTCTGCCATCCAGAAAGCCATATGAA
>VGYC01000308.1 GCA_016873095.1 Planctomycetota bacterium
CGGCGGCATGATGATGGGCGGTGGCATGATGATGGGCGGCATGATGGGCATGGGCGGCGGCATGATGATGGGTGGCATGAACATGGGCATGATGGGCATGGGCGGCGGCAAGTTCGGGATGATGGGCATGACCGGCCGCGGTCGCTACGGCATCTGAGCCATGGCATTTGCTCCGCGGAGATTCGCCGCTTGACTAACACACGCTGGTTCTCACAGGGCTTGCAACTTCGGTTGCAGGCCCTTTTTTTCGTAGCCGAGGCAATCATGTCGATGTTCCAATTTCGCTGCCTGGCGGCGTGCTCCCTGACCGCCGCACTGACAGCCCTTTTCGCAGGTGCATTTGCTCAGCCCGTGCAACCCGTCCGCGCCGACGTGATTGACGCCCTCATGAAACAATCCCTGAAGAGCTGGGGTGTTCCCGGCGCTGCCCTTGCCATCGTCAAGGATGATCGCGTTATCTACCTCAAAGGATTTGGGGTTCGAGAAAAAGGCAAGCCGGCGGCCGTCACCGCCGATACCGTCTTTCCCATCGCCAGTTGCACCAAGTCATTCACGGCGCTGGCAGTCGCCATGCTCGCCGACGAGGGCAAGATGGACTGGGACGATGCGGTGCGCAAGCACCTCGACTGGTTTCGCCTGTCCGATGCGCTGGCGGATGCCAATGTGACGCTACGCGATTTGATCGCCCACCGCAGTGGCGTCGATGGCCACGACTTCCTCTGGTATCGGGCACCCTGGACGCTCGAAGAGCGGATTCGCAAGCTCGGCAAGCTGCCGCTGGGTCGGTCTTTTCGTTCGGGCTTTCAATATCAGGCGATCCTGGTGGGTGCGGTCGGTCTGGCGGTGGGCAAGGCTGCCGGCGGACGCTGGGAAGATTTCGTGCGCCAACGAATCCTGACGCCGCTGGGAATGAAATCGTCCACTTTGACTACCGTTGAGGCCAAGAAAATCAGCGATCGGGCCAGCCCGCATCGTAGCGGCCGCGGCCTCGAAGTCTTGCCGTGGTACGAGATCACGGAACCCGACCCGGCCGGTTCCCTCAACTCGACGGCTCGCGATCTCGCGCAGTTCATCCGCTTTCAGCTTGGCGACGGCAGCTGGCAGGGCAAGCGGCTCGTTTCGGCCGAGGGGTTGCGTGAATTGCACACGCCGCAGATCCTGCTGCGCCGCGAGGGCTTTGCCAAGGCCATGAATCCGGAAACGCATTTCATGAGTTACGGCATGGGCTGGGTCGTTCAGGACTATCGCGGCAAACCGCTGTTGATGCACGGCGGCGCCATTGACGGCTTCCGCGTCCACTTCACTCTCGTCCCGGAAGCGCGTCTCGGCTTTGTCTTGCTCAACAACTTGCACGAAACGCAGATGAACCTGGCCATCAGCAACACGCTTGTCGATCTGTTTCTGGGCCTGCCTGCCAAGGACTGGAACGCGTACTTCCTGGAGTTACAGAAAGCCGACGTCGAAGAGCAGAAGATGCATGCGCTGATGCTGCGCAAGCACCAGCAGCGCGGCACGCGGACTTCCCGCGCCCTGCCGGCCTACGCCGGCACGTATGAGGATATTGCGTACGGCAAGGCGCGCGTCACGCACGAGAAGGATGGGCTGGTCGTGCACTGGAGCCGTTTTCGCTGGCCGCTCGAACATTTCCACTACGATACCTTCCTGGGCAACGACGACGTGCTCATCGACACGCCGATCGTGTTCGTGCTGGGTCCGGACGGCGCGGTGGCCACGCTGCGGATGCTGGGGCGAGACTTCACGCGCGTCGGCAACTGAACGGCCCTGGAGGGCGTTTTCGTGCTAATCGTCATCGCGGCAGCGATCCTGCTGGTGAGTTTCGTGGTGGGCACGCATCTGGTGGCGCTGCACGCGATCAGTACTTACCTGCACCGGCGGCAACACATTCGCCACGACCACATCGGCCTGGCCGTCGTCGGCGCCCTCTTCGCTCATCGCGTCGAGATCTGGCTCTTCAGCCTGGCCATACGGCTGCTGTTGATCTCCGGCCACGCCGGCCATTTCGAAGGGCACATCGAGGATGAGCATCGCGATTACTTCTACCTGTCCGCCGTAACCTATACTTCCCTCGGTTCGGAGATCCTCCCCAAGGGAGACCTGCGCGTCTTCCTGGCCGTCGAGGCCATCACCGGGCTGGTCCTCATTACCTGGACAGCTGCATTCCTCTTCCTGGTCATGCAACGCAACTGGGCACAGCGCCGCTGGGGGCCGAAGAAGTAGCATTCGATTCCTGCATCGCGCTTATTCCTGCTTTACACGTTGCAGAATTGCCGCCCAGTACGAAACGCGAGCGCAGACCTACTGAGTCGCCATCTCTCCGGTAGAATGACTGCATGCCGTCGCTATCTGCACGAAGTCTGAGCAAACAAGGCGACGAGGGCCTGGCCATCGACTGGAGCGACGGCCACCACAGCGTCCACACCTGGCAACACCTGCGGACGAACTGCCCGTGCGCGGGTTGCCGGGAGGAGCGCCAGCAGCCGCCTGATCCGTTTCGCATACTCAAGCCCAGTGAACTGAGCCCGCTCAAGCCAGTGCGCCTGGAACCGGTCGGGCACTACGGCTACAAGATCGTCTGGAGCGACGGTCACGATTCAGGCATTTTCACGCTGGAACATTTGCGAGAGTTGTGCGAATGCCCGAGTTGCCAGGGCAAACAAAAGCGTGAGCCACCGACAGCTTGAGCCGCCGATTGACGACCACACGAAAGGAACATCATGCCACCGCCACAGGAACCACAGAAGATCGTCCTGCCCGGGGTCAAGCACGTCGTCGCCGTCGCCAGCGGCAAGGGAGGCGTGGGCAAGTCCACTGTGGCGACCAACCTGGCGCTGGCGCTGCAAATGCACGGGCGGAAAGTCGGGCTGCTCGACGCCGACATCTACGGCCCCAGCATTCCCATCATGATGGGTATCAACGAGGTATTCGATCCGAACACCACGGCGTTTCCGCTCGAGCGTTACGGGCTCAAGCTCATGTCGATGGGCTTCTGGGTAAAACCGGAGTCGGCCATGATCTGGCGCGGGCCCATGGTGCACAAGTACCTGACCGTGTTCTTGACGCAGATTCCCTGGGGCGAGCTGGATTACCTGGTAATCGACCTGCCGCCGGGGACCGGCGACGCCCAGTTGACGCTGACGCAGACCGCGCCGCTGTCCGGGGCGGTGATCGTCACCATGCCGCAGGAAGTAAGCCTGATCGATGCCCGCAAGGGGCTGGAGATGTTTAACCAGGTTCGCGTGCCGGTGCTGGGCATCGTCGAGAACATGAGCTACTTCGTGGGTGAGGACGGCAAGCGTTACGAGATCTTCCGCCACGGCGGCGGCGGCCGCAAGCTGGCCGAGCAAGCCGGCGTGCCGTTTCTGGGCGACATCCCAATCGATCCGCGCGTTGCCGAGTCGGGCGACCTGGGCGATCCGATCGTGCACAAGCATCCCGACTCTCCGGTGGCCAAGACGTATCTTGAACTGGCCACCGCTGTCTCTCGCGAGATCGCCGCCGCCGGAGTGCCGGCGCCGCTGCCGGGCTTGCAACTGTAGGCTGGCGACGCGGTCCGGAACGGAGCGCAATGTCAGCAGCACGAACAAGGAGAGGCTCATGCCGCGATGGTTTGCCTGGATTCTTCTCTCGATCGCCATTGTACCGTGCGCGGCCGGCGATGATCCCTCTCCTGACGAATTGCTGGGCAAAGCGCGGGCGGTGCTGGCACAGCTAGAAGGCCCGCTGTCGTTGCCGGGGCTCAGGGAGCCGGTTGAAGTGCTGCGCGACAGCTGGGGCATTCCGCATATCTACGCGAAGAATCAGCAGGACCTCTTCTTCGCCCAGGGCTTTGTGGCGGCGCAGGATCGACTTTTCCAGCTCGACTGGTGGCGGCGCGTCGGCCAGGGCGAGACGGCCGAGGTGCTCGGCGCCAAGGCCATTGAAGCCGATCGCTTTGCCCGACTCATCAAGTATCGCGGCGACATGGACGCGGAGTGGAAAAGCTACTCACCAGATACCCGCGCCATCGCAACCGCGTTTACTGCCGGCATCAACGCCTGCATCGATCATGTCGGAGCCAGGCTGCCCATTGAGTTTCAATTGCTGGGCCATGCGCCGAAGAAATGGCGACCGGAGGATATCCTCGGGCGAATGTCCGGCATCATCATGTCGCGGAACTTTCAGCAGGAGGTGCTGCGTGCGCAGCTGGTTGCGGCCATCGGCGTCGAGAGGGCACGTGCCATTGCCCCGACCGATCCACCGCGTGCGTACGCGCCGGCGCCGGGACTCGATCTGCGCGGCATCGGCCGGGACGTGCTGGCCGGCTATTATGCCGCCACGCAGGTCATGGGTTTTCAGCCGGCCAAGTCGCAGAGCAACAACTGGGTCGTGTCCGGCAACCGCTCGGTTTCCGGCAAGCCGCTACTGGCGAGTGATCCACATCGAGCCATTACCATTCCGTCGCTGCGTTACCTGGTGCACCTGCATGCGCCGGGCTGGAACGTCATCGGCAGCGGGGAACCGGGTTTGCCGGGCGTGGCCATCGGCCACAACGAGAATATCGCCTGGGGCTTCACCATAGTTGGTACCGATCAGGCCGACATTTTCGTCGAGGATACGTCGCCAGCGGATGCGAGCGCCTACCGGGTCGGCAATACCTGGGAGAAGATGCGCATCGTTCGTGAGACGGTGAAAGTCAAGGGCAGCGAGCCGGTCGAGATCGAGCTGCGGTTCACACGGCACGGTCCGGTGCTGCATCAGGAGGCGGCGCGGCACCGCGCCTTTGCCCTGAAATGGGCAGGCAGCGAACCGGGCGGGGCGGCGTACCTGGCCTCACTGGCGGTCGATCGAGCCGGCAACCGCCGCGAGTTTCTGGACGCGCTGCAGCGCTGGAAGATTCCGTGCCTGAATTTCGCTTACGCGGACGTGGCTGGGCACATAGGCTGGGTGGCGGCGGCCGCGACTCCGATCCGGCCCAATCACGACGGTCTTCTGCCGGTTCCTGGCAACGGCGAATATGACTGGAAGGGTTACTTGCCTATTGTCGATTTGCCCCAGAGCTTCGACCCACCGCAGGGCTTTCTCGCCACCGCCAATCACAATATCTTGCCACCGGGCTACAAGTATGCCATCTCCTACGAATGGGCGCCCGGCTATCGCTACCAGCGCATCAAGCAGCGCCTGGAAGCGAAGGACAAGCACGCCTTGCGCGACTTCCAGGACATCCAGCACGAAAGCACTTCGTTGCCGGGGCAAGCACTCGCCAGGCTGGCGAAGTCGCTCGCCGTGGACGAGTCGCTGTCGCCGTACCTGAAGCTCATGGCTGAATGGGACGGGGTCCTGACGCGTAACGCTGCGGCTGGGCCCCTGTACGCTGCCTGGCTTCAAGAACTGGAGCACGATTTCTACCGTCCGCATGTCCCGAAGCAACTCGTGGAGACGGTACGGCATTTCTCGGGTCTGCCGGTGATGTTGCCGGCACTGGCGGATCCGGACGTGGTCTGGTTCGGCGCGCAACCCGAGCAAGCGCGTGATCGGCTCTTGCGCACGACCTTCGCGCTGGCTGTCGATCGCGTCAGGAAGCGGCTGGGCGACGATTCGGCCCAGTGGTCCTGGGGCAAGGTGCACACGATGACGGTGCGGCACCCACTGGGAGCATTGAACCCTGCCTGGGCGCAGGCGTTCAATCTTCGCCCCGTTCCGCGACCCGGCGACGGCAACACTCCCAACAACACGCGTCACGACGAGAGTTTCCAGCAGCTGCACGGCGCCAGTTACCGCCACGTCCTCGATCTCGCTGACTGGGACCGCGGCCTGGCCACCAGTACGCCCGGTCAATCCGGCCAGCCGGGCAGTCCCTTCTACGCCAACTTGTTGCCACGTTGGGCCCAGGACGAATACTTTCCGCTTGCCTACTCGCGCAAGAAAGTCGAAGAAGTGACACAGCACCGTCTGCGCCTGCAGCCCAAGTGACTTCGTGCACGTTTGCCTGCTTTCGCCAGGATTGTGACTCTCACGTCACATCAAGTTGCTCTTTTGCTTCGGCTCATTTCATGAGCTAGGCTTTCCTAGTCGGCAGATCTGAGCAGCGCTGGAGACATGCCTCATGAGCTTCGCACTCTTGCACATCGAGCGTCCCCCGACGACGAATGATCACCTGCGCCGCGAGTTTTGCTGGTCGGAAGTGCGCAGCGGCCTGGGGCGAATCCTGCTGGGCTATTTCATTCTTGTCGGAGGGTATATTCTGGCGGGCGCCTTGCTCGCAGCGGCTATCGTGCAAGTCATCAAGGCGAGCGGGCCTCAGGGCGTGGCCCTGCGCAAGCTGGACATCAGCATCTTGTGGCTCTTCTACGGCGGACTGGGCCTGTTGAGCGTCGTCAGCTTGTTTGGTTACGGATCGATCGTCATTGGCTACTGGCGCTGTCTCATCAACGTCCCGGAACGTAACGGCGCGCGCTGGCTCTTGTTTGTTTCGATGGCCTGCGTATTCATCGGACCGGCCATCAACGTGGTCGCCGGTTTCACAATGGACAAGGGCATCGAGCTGAAGAAGGGCCCGCAGGGGCTGGCCGGGTTCGAACTGACGCCGCTTGCCAGGAAGCTGCAAATAGCCGGTGGGCTTACCAGCGCGGCCAGCCTGGCCTGCTTCATGTTGTTCCTGCGTGCCGTCGCCCTGTGCTTTGATGACCACTCCCGGGCCGTGCACGTGCTCGTCTATCTCTTCTTCTTCGGTCTGCTCATAGCACAGTCCGTGATTGTTGCTATTTCAAGGTTGGCGCCGGAGCGACTGCTCCTCATAGCAGCGATGCTGGGCGCGGGCAGCTTGATCCTGTTCTTCTGGTACCTCTATCTGATCGGTAGCATCAGGCGTTGCATCGCCCATGGACTCAGCCAGGTCAAGAACCCACTGGAAATAGAGCCGCCGGCAGCGGCGCCAAGCAACTTAAATTACTATTGAGTGTGCCGCGGCGACTCCGAAGTCTGAACCGCTAGCCGGGCTACCAAGGCGGCGCTCTTCTCGCAGCAACATCCAAGGACGCGTACAGGCCTCCTAGGCCTCAACCAAGCGAACCCGGAGGCGTTTAGCAGCGGAGATTTCTGAAAAAACTCGAAACCCCTGGCATTTTCGGGAGTCTGATAAGTATCTCA
>VGYC01000309.1 GCA_016873095.1 Planctomycetota bacterium
ATCGCGTGCCCGGCCTCTCCGCGCCCGCGTCGCGTCATCCCATCACCCCGCGGCCCCGCGCCTGCCCCCCCCCGCCGGCCCAGCAACGCAACTGGCTCACGTGACCTATAGTAGAGCGCCTGCAAACTGAGATCCAGAGCCGCTGAGGCTGCGCAACTGGTCGCTCTACCCCGTCACGGGTGACTCATGAAAGAAACGATCACGACGTTTTTCCCGCCTGGCCGCTCCCGGTCCGGACTCATCACCAACGGCCGGTCGCCGGTCTGGGAGGGCAATCTCCCGCCCGTCGAGCCTGAACGCGTGCAGTCGATGCTCGGCCAGTCACTGATCGTGCCGGAAGACTGGGAGGCGCTTGCGGAAGACAGTCGTGACGAGATCCTGCGAAGCCGCGGCAGCAGCCAGCTGCTGTCGAATCTGGTGCACCACAAGCTCCTGACGCAATACCAGGCCGGCCGCATTGACGCAGGCACGACTTTTGGACTGGTCCTGGGCAACTATCGAGTGCTCGACCGGCTCGGCGCCGGCGGCATGGGCGTGGTCTTCCGCGCCGAGCACATCAAGATGCGCAAGCAGGTGGCGATCAAGGTACTGCCGGTCGGTCCCAGCCAGGACCCGCGCTTGCTCCAGCGCTTCTTCATCGAGACCCGCGCGGTCTCGCAGCTGCAGCATCCAAACATCGTGGGTGCCTTCGACGTCGGCGAAACCGCCTCTCCGGAGGACACCGATACCATCCTGCATTTCTTCGTGATGGAATACGTGCCGGGGCAGGATCTGGAGCAACTGGTCCGCGACCACGGGCCGCTGCCGGTGCACAAGACGTGCGACCTGATCTATCAGGTCGCTTCCGCCCTGGCCGAGGCCCACAAGCATAACCTGGTCCATCGCGACATCAAGCCTTCCAATATCCAGGTCACGCCCGAGGGACAGGCCAAGCTTCTCGACTTCGGCCTGGCACGGCGTTTCCGTACCAGCATGACCGAACCGGGCACACTGCTGGGCACGCTGGACTATGTCGCACCCGAGCAAGTTCAGAATGCCTCCAGAGTGGATATCCGCGGCGATCTCTATGCACTCGGCGGCGTGATGTACTGGTGCCTCACGGGCAAGACGCCGTTCAACTCCACGGGCAGTCTGATCAACGACCTGGCCATGCGTCTGACGCAACCGGCCCCCTCGCTCAGCCAGACGGGGCTCGACCTGCCAGCGGATCTGAACGATGTGCTCAAGAAGCTGATGGCCATCCGCGCCGAGGATCGCTATCCGCACCCGCAGGCGGCCATGCGCGCCCTGCTGCCGTTCTTGCGTTCCAGCCTCGTCGAGACCCAGCCGCTCGCACTTTTCCAGGAAAGCAGTGATACACGTGAGGCCGACGGCAAGACCGGCTGCTTTCACGTGTTGCTGGTGGACGATGAGGCGGGCATTCGCAATTTCGGTCGCTTCGTGCTGCAGACGGAAGGGCTGCAGTGCGACGAGGCGGGCTCCGGCAACGAGGCCCTGGAGATGATCCGCAACAAGAAGTACGACCTGGTGCTGCTCGACGTCAACATGCCGGCTCTGTCCGGCCCGGAAGTCTGCCAGCAGCTACGCCAGGCCCCGCCCTGGCCCAACTTGAAGATCATCATGGCGTCCGGCAACGCCAATGTCGAGGTGCTGTCGCATCTGCTGCTCAGCGGCGCCGACGATTTCCTCACCAAGCCGTTCAGCATCTCGCAGCTCAAGGCGCGCATCAAGGCCGCGCTGCGCCTGAAGCAGGTACAGGACCGCAACGACAGCCTGCAGCGCCACCTGCGCACCGTCAATCACGAACTGGAAAAAGCCCTGCACAACCGGCAGAGCGACATCGTCGACGCCCGCAATGCCCTGGTGCTGGCCCTCGCCAAGCTGGTGGAGCAGCGCGCGAGCGAAACCGGCGCCCACCTGCTACGCATGCAGGATTATGTGCGCTGCCTGGCCACCGAGGCGGCGCGCTCCGGACAGTTCGGCGACGCCATCGACGAGAACCTGGTCGACCTGCTGGTGTGCTGCGTACCGCTCCATGATATCGGCAAGGTGGCGCTGCCCGATCACATCCTCATGAAGCCGGGCAAGCTCGACAAGGATGAACGGCAGATGATGCAGACGCATACCATCGTCGGCGCCGAGACGCTGCAGGAGGTGGCCCGGACCCATGGGTCGGCCATGGCGTTCCTGCACATGGCCATCGACGTGGCCCGCTCGCATCACGAGCGCTACGACGGCACTGGCTACCCGGACCGGCTGGTCGGCGAATCCATCCCGCTGCCGGGTCGGATCGTCGCCATCGCCGATGTCTACGACGCCCTCCGGTCGCGCAAGCCGTACAAGCCAGGCCTGTCGCACGCTGCCGCCGTGCAGATCATCAACGAGGCCGCCGCCAGCCAGTTTGATCCGGCACTCGTCAAGGTCTTCCACCACTGCGCCGCCGACTTCGAGCGCATCTTCCGCGACAACCCGGATTAGCACTTCATCGCACGCACGGCTGGCATGTTTGGCACGTGGCTCATGCGTCACTTCGCTGGCTTGTCGGCGAACCGTCGGGCCGGATCGAGCAGTTCCGCCAGCGGGATCCTCTCGAACACCAGATGCGCCTGGCTGCCCTCGTAGACGATGCCGATGTGACGATCATCCACGCGCGTGAGGCTGGGGTAGCCGGCGCCGCGGCCCTCGTCGAGAAGCCAGCGATACTTTGCGGGCCAGGTGCGGCCGTCATCGAGGCTCACCTGGATCGTCTGGTGGGTGCGGCCCTTCTGCGTGTGCGGATTGGCGAATAGCAGGGCATGCGCGTTGCCGCCGTCCCGGGTGAAGTCGACGCGGAGCAAGCTGCCGTTGCAATTCGGCTCGATCAGTGCCTTTCGGTTCGTCTCATGGGGCCGCCAGCTCTTGCCCAGATCGCCGGTCACGTAGACAGCCCGGAAGCGTTCGTGTTCGTTGCGCATGTTGAGCATGATGGCGCCATCGCCCAGCTGCACGGCCTGACACTCGCTGCCGCCGCTGTAGGCCGGAGTGCCCACGGTCCAGGTCGCGCCGTGGTCGCGGCTGGTCATGATCGTCGAGAACTCGATCCCCTTGGCGTCGCGCCCTTGCACGGGCATCACGAGCGTGCCGTCATGGAGATTGATGCCCTGCTGCGGCGCCGGCGCCAGCAGCCACCATGCGGCCGGCTTCAGCCGACGCGTCAGGTTGACCGGTCTTGACCAGGTGCGCCCGTCGTCCTTCGAGCTGACCATGAGCAGCTGAGCGGCCTTGCCGATCTCGTAGCCCGGCGCCGATCCGTCGCCTGTCCACTGATGCTTGCCGGGGTTGCCGTGCATCCACACCGCGAAACAGAAGATGACGCCGGTCTTGCGATCGACGATGATGCCCGGATCGCTGCAGCCATTCTGTTCTTCGGGCAGACCGCCGTACTTGCCCATGTCCATGATGACTCGCGCCGGCTCCCACGTCCTGCCGCCGTCGCTGCTGCGGCTGAGGCCGATGTCGATGTCCTCCTGGAGATCGCGCCCCATGCGCCGGCGCATGTCATAGACGCACAGCAGCGTCCCCCTGGATGTCGTCGTCAATGCCGGAATGCGATAGGTATGGACACCGTCGTCCCGGTGCTTGCGCAAGGCGATGCCGATGCGCTGCCGGACATTCGGCGACAGATCCTTGACCGCATGCTTGCCGGCCGTGGTCTCCACCGACGTGCAGACTGCCCTCACCCTGTGTGACAGGTCGGCGGCTGGTTGCAGACGACCGGAAAGCCAGAAGACATTCTTGCCGGGCCGCAGTGCCCGGTCCACGCGGAATGTCAGTGAGCGTGCCGCCGCCAGCGACTTGCCGACCGCAGTTTTTGGTGTGAACTCCAGCTTGTCGGCAGTGGCGAACACGGTGAGCGACTCAAGGTCGCCAGGGTCGTCCGTGCCGTCGAGCGTGACGTGCAGCGCCTGCAACCGCACATCCTTGCCGGATGGCACTTCCACGACGATCTGCAGCAAGGCGCCGGCCTCGTTACGAATCAGCAATGGCTGCACGCGCCTCGACGCCGTGACGGCAATGTCGTTGCCTTGGGCCCGGATGGCTGGAGCGCCAGAGGCCAGGGCCAGTCCCGCCAGCATCATGGTTGCGTACACGATCGCACCTCCCGTTGACGTGGACCGTTGCCGCGCGGCAGCACTTCCGGCGGCCGGCATCAGCAAACTGCATTGATGCTATCAGTCCATCGGTTACAATCAACCACCATCTGGAAACGCGGGTTGTGTGAGCCCGCCTGGCTATGAGCCGCCGACGCCGACTGGAGCCGTGCGTGCCGCAACGAGTGGTCTACTTCAATGGAAGTTTCGTGCCCGAGTCCGAGGCACGGGTGTCGATCTTCGACTCCGCCCTGATGTATGGCGACATGGCCTTCGAGATGACGCGGACCTACCAGCACCGGCCCTTCAAGCTCCGCGAGCATCTGGATCGGCTGTACCGCTCGCTCAGGCTGCTCGAGATCGACTGCGGGCTGTCGCGCGACGACATGGAGCGCCTCACGCTGGAGACACTGGAACGGAACCTGGCCACCGAGCCGGCCGACATGGACTGGCAGATCATGCACGACGTGTCGCGCGGGCCGCTGGATCTGTACGGCACGGCGTTTCCGGACGGGCTGCGCGCAACCATCTCGATCAACTGCTGGCCGCTCATCACGCACATGGGCCGCTTCGCCTCCAGGTACGCAAGCGGCGTCGATGTCGTGATTCCGGCCCAGCAGGCCGTACCGGCCCATCTCGTCGATCCCAAGGCCAAGACGCGCAGCCGGCTCCACTATCAGCTCGCCAACCTGCAGGCAGCTCGCATGGGCGACGGCCGCTGGCCCGTTCTCCTCGATCCGGACGGCTACCTTGCGGAAGGGCCCGGCTGGAACATCTTCCTGGTGATCGACGGCGCGTTGCTCACGCCCGAGCCACGCAATATCCTGCTGGGTGTCAGCCGTGCCACGACCATCGAGCTGGCCGGCAAGCTCGGCATCCCGGTGCGCGAGACAAACCTCGGCCGCTACGACGCGCTTCGCGCCGACGAGATCCTGTGCACGGCCACCACCTACGCGCTCGTCCATGCGACGACGTTCGAGGGCCAGACGATCGCCGACGGCGGACCGGGACCAGTCTTTCGGCGCCTGCTGGCTGCCTGGAAGCAGCTGGCGGGCCTTGACTTCGTCGACCAGGCCAGCCGCTACGCCGCCCGTCTGCCGGACTGGCTGGCGCAGCAAGCGGCTCTGCGGCCACGGTAGCAGCCAGGAGCAGCCAGGAGCAGCCAGGAGCATCATGCCATGCACGTGCGTGCCCTAGGTTCGAGCGGCCTGCAGGTCTCGCCCATCTGTCTGGGCACCATGACCTTCGGCACACCCGTCGGCGAGGCCGAGTCGATCCGTCTCGTCCATGCAGCCATCGATCTGGGCATCAACTTCATCGACACCGCCAATGTTTACGAGGGCTATGCCCGCTACCTGGGAAGTCCCGGCGGCGTGGCCGAGGAGATTACCGGCAAGGCCCTGCGCGGTTGCCGCCAGCGCGTGATCCTGGCCACCAAGGTCGGCGCTCCCGTCGGTCCCGGACCGCAGGATCGCGGCCTCTCGGCCGTTCACATCCTGCGCGAACTGGACCGCAGCCTGCAGCGCCTGCAAACGGACGTGATCGACCTGTACATCGTCCACTGGCCGGACAAGCTGGTTCCCCTGGAGGTCGCGCTGGCGGCCATCGACACGGCGATCCGGCAAGGCAAGGTCCGCTACTTCGGTGCGTCCAACCATGCGGCCTGGCAACTGTGCGAGATGCTGTGGCTCGCCGAGCGCCGGCAGCTGGCACGTGTCGTCAGCTCGCAGATTCCCTTCAGCCTCCTGCGGCGCGACCTGCAGAATGAGCTGCGCTTCTGTGCGGAGCACGACATCGCTGTCACGCCGTATCAGGCGCTGCAGGGCGGCCTGCTGACGGGGAAATACCGCCGCGGCCAGAAACCGCCGTCCGACTCGCGCGCCGTGGAAAAGCCGGACTGGATCTGGCCACAGGACGATGCGCTTTTCGACCGGCTTGAAGCCATCGCCGCGCTGGCCGCCGAGACCGGCGTGCCCATGAGCCAGTATGCCCTGGCGTGGACGCTGGCACAGCCGGCCATGTGCTCGCTCATCGTCGGCGTCAAGAGCATGGCGCAGCTGCTTGACGCCGTGAACGCCACCCAGGTCGCCGTGCCCCCCGACCATCTCGCCAGGCTGGACACGATCTGTCCCCAGCCATGGCGGCAGCCCGATCCGATCCGTGGCTAGCCGTGCCTGGAGTGCCCGGAGGTTGCCGGTCGGGATCCCGCGAGGACGCAGAGAGCATGGCCAACCGCTTCCTGATCTACGGCGCCAACGGCTACACCGGCAGCTTGATTGCCCGGGAGGCCGCAAGACGCGGGCAGGCGCCGATCCTGGCTGGACGGAACGCCGCGGCCGTGTCCGCCCTGGCCACGGAACTCGGGCTGGAGCAGCGCATCGTCGGCCTCGACGTTCCTCAGGCCATCGACGATGCTTGCCGCGGAGTGCGCGTGGTCCTGAACTGTGCCGGTCCGTTCTCGCGCACCGCGCTGGCGCTGGCCGAGGCGTGCCTGCGAATGGCGACGCATTACCTGGACATCACGGGCGAGATCGACGTGTTCGAGGCCCTGGCCGGACGAGACGCGGCGGCCGCGGCCCAAGGCGTGTTGCTGCTCCCCGGTGTCGGCTTTGACGTGGTGCCGACCGACTGCCTGGCCGCGCACCTGAAACGCCGGCTGCCGACGGCGACCAGGCTCCGGCTCGGCTTTCAGTCCACCGGAGGCCGGCTGTCCCGGGGAACGGCGACCACCATGGTCGAAGGGCTAGGCGCCCGGGGCGTGGTCCGCCAGGACGGCGTGTTGATGTCGGTGCCGCTGGCCTGGAAGACGCGCGTCATCGACTTCGGCATCGGACCGGTCAAGGCGATCACCATCCCCTGGGGAGATGTGTCCACTGCATATCATTCCACGGGCATTCCCGACATCGAGGTCTACCTGGCCGCCACTTTGGGGCAGCGCCTGCTGGCGCG
>VGYC01000310.1 GCA_016873095.1 Planctomycetota bacterium
GCGCCGTACTCGGAAGTCATGGTCTTGACAACGTCGGCGATCAACGCCTTTTGCTCGGCTTTGAGCTGCGTGTACGGGATGCCTGGCCGCTTCGACGCCGGGAACACTTCGCTGTAGCGATCCTTGTCCTTGACATCGAGGACGGCGAGTTTCTTTTGTTCCTCCGTCAGCGCCTGGTAGAGTTTGACGACGCTAGCACGCAACGCATCGTCCGCCACAGCCGGCGTGGACCGTGACAGGAAGATTGTCCCAGCCATCACCAGGAAGCACAGTCCCATCAGAAAGAAACGTTTCATGATTGCTCCAGAATATTGATTATATGGTGGACACACGTTTCTACGTCGTACCGGTTGCAAGGCGAAAAGCCCTCAGGGCACCGCTACCACACGAAACCCAGCCGCCCCATATCGACTCGGGCCGGCACCCACGAGGTAGCGATTGGCGCTGCGACACGCGACGGGGGGAAGACCCCACGAACCGCCTCGCAACACCGGACGACTTTCGCCCTGGTTCTTGGTCTGGCGAGCATTGCCTTCTTTGGGCAACGCAGAGTATTTGCCAAAGAAATCGTCGCACCATTCCCAGACGTTGCCGTGCATGTCGTAGACGCCGAAATTGTTGGGCTTGTACTGGCCGACCGGGGCGGCGAAAGCATGCCCGTCGCTGGCCTGGATGGCCTTGGCGTTAGGACCGCCGAGCTTCTTCTTCCAGGTGGCGTCAGCGATATTGGCGAATTCCGCCAGGCGTTCCTCGTCATCGCCGAAGCAAAAACGCCCGGTGCTTCCCGCACGGCAAGCGAATTCCCACTCCGCTTCGCCGGGCAGGCGCACTTCGCGCAGCTTGATTTTGCCATCGCATTTCTTCATCAGCCATTCACAGAACTTCCGCGCGTCGTTACGGCTGACATTCGTGACCGGGTGCTTTTCCCCGGTCCTGCTGACGCCCGTGTTCTGCCAGGTGTATTTCCTGTCCCGGCCTTCGAACTTCATTGTTTCTTCGTTGTAGCCATAGCCGCCCTCCAGCATCTCGGCGTCGGTGATGTATTTGGTTTCCTCGACGAATCGCCGAAACTGGGCGCGATAGACTTCGAATTGGCCGATGTAGTAATCGTCAGTCAGCGTGATCGAGGCTGCCGTCTCGTTGTCAAGCACACCGGATTTCTTGCCGTCAAAATACTCGCGAATCAGCTTTTCTTGTTCTTCCCTGGTGGTGCCCATCGTGAAGGTCTTGCCCTTGGCGGCGATTTTCACCAGCTTCAGTTCAACTCCCTTGCCCAGGTCAAAAACGAGATACTCGAATTCCTTCTTTAGCTTGGGATCGACCGCTTTCACGATGCGCAGAGGGATTTCCTGAGCAACCGCGAAGCTGGTGAAGATGACAGCCGTGGAAAATGCGAGGATGAAGAAACGAAACATGGGAATATGGTCTCCCTCTATTTCCCCGTCAAGGAATAGATCACGACCTTTCGTTCGTTATCGTCGGCGGCGGCGAGAAGGCGGCCGTCGGGCGAGATCGAAATCGACGTGATCCAGTAGCCTCGATCCACGAACTTGCCGAACTCGCGGACGAGCTTTCCGTCTTCGAGTTGCCAGACCTTGACAAGTTGATCGCGCCCCGCCGAGAAAATATGCTTGCCGTCAGGATGGAAGGCGAGGTCGGTTGCACCGCGGGAATGGCCGGGCGTCAACTCGCGAATCTTCTTCCCGGTAGACGTCTCGAACAATATGACCTTTCCCGTTGCCCCTTCGAGTTCGATATTGCCTCGACACATGGCGAGCCATTTGCCGTCAGGGGAATAGGCGACGGCTGTCATCCCTCCAGTGATCTCCTTGGTCAGATCCAACTTCATTTTGCCCGTGTCGGCGTCCCAAAGATGAAAGCCGGGCAACACCTTGATCTTGTCTCGATAGGGAACGTGTTGCGACGCCGCAACGGTTTTGCCGTCGGGCGAAATCCCAACGCTTCGCACCCAGTTTTTCACTTGCCACCGGTTCAGTTCCTTGCCGGCCGGCAGATCCCAGACAATGATGACACCCTGATCGTCGCCAGAAACGAGCCGCTTGCCATCGGGCGTTTGCGACAGGCCTTGCACCCATTCCTTGTGGCCTGTCAGTTCCTTGAGCGGCTTCTGCACGATCACTTTCGCGACGATGGGCGGAGGCGGATCGGGCAACTGGGCAACCTTCTCGACCACGCCTTTGAGCGAAACACCGTCGTTGAGCACGACGGTGCCCGGCTCGCCCGCATCGCTGAGCGCATTCCAGACTTTCACCGTCCGGTCGTTGCTTGCGGAGATGAGTGTCTTGCCGTCGGGAGTGACGAGGAGGCGATTGATGTCGCGCGTGTGGCCGAGCAGTCGGCGGGCTGGGGCGGGCGTTTTGCCGTCGCCGGTGGGGAGATTCCAGATGAGGATGTCGCCGCGTTTGTTGCCAGCCGCCACCTTGTCGTTGCCGATGAAGGCGACGGCGGAAATCACGTCACTGTTCCACGGCAAGGTGTGGATGACCTTGGCGTCCGCAAATGGCGCCGGCTGGGCGCCAGCGAAACGAACGGCCAAAAAGATCACAAGGATCGGCAGGCATTTTCCCATAAGTTAAACGCATTCACAAGGTTTTGGTTCCGGATTTATCATTTGAACTTGCTGTGGCACTTGCTGCACGATTCGTGAATTTTGAGAGATGCGTTCTTGAGCGCGGTGCCGTCGCCCGCTTTGCCAGCCTTCGCGAAATCGATCGCGGCCGTCGCCCAATGATCCGTGAAATCCTTCCACGCCTTCTTGTCTTTTTTGCCCTTGTCGTTGGGAAGGTGTTCGGAAACGCGAGCGATGGCGGCGAGCGTGTAGCCTGCATCTTCCAGGTCTTTGCCCTTGGCGAGCAGCGTCTTGGGAGCGCCGTCGCGTTGGATATTGGCGACCAGCTTTTCGAGATCTTGGAGTTCTCCGATCTTGATGCTCCTCCTGCCACGCAGCAGATACATGACGTCTTCGAGCGTGTCGTCAGCAGCCTTGACGGCAGCTTTCGGATCGCCCTTTCCATCCTTGATGTCGCCTGCCAACTTGCTGATGGCGGCTTTCAAGTCGTTTGCATGCACGGCGGTGACCAACACCAACGCGGCGAGCGTCGTCACGGACGCCAGCACCTTCACTCGATTCATGGACATTTCTCCTAAGCCCCCCTTCGGAAACCACAGGCAGGCCACGAGCCGCTCGAAAAACCGCATGCAATATCGTGTCATGGCCGTTTCGTTTCGTTTCTCCTGATGAATTCGAACTCGGGATCAATACGCTTCGTAGGCGAGTTTCGAGCGAGAAGTCGCCTAGGCCAGGATCTTCCTCACCACCTCGCCGCCGACGTCGGTCAGGCGGAAGTCGCGGCCGTTGTGGCGGTAGGTTAGCCGTTCGTGGTCCAGGCCCATCTGGTGGAGCAGCGTGGCGTGCAGGTCGTGCACGTGGACCGGATCCTCGGCGATGCCGTAAGCCAGCTCGTCGGTCTGGCCGTGGCTGATCCCTCCCTTGATGCCGCCACCGGCGACCCACATCGAAAAGGCGTTGGCATGATGGTTGCGGCCGCCGCTGCCGACCGGCGTGCGGCCGAACTCCCCGCCCCAGACGACCAGCGTCTCGTCAAGCAGCCCGCGAGCTTTCAGGTCCTTCAGCAGTCCGGCGATCGGCACATCGACGGCGCCGCACAGACGGCGGTGCTCGTTGTCGTTGTTGCCGTGCGTGTCCCAGCCCTGATGGAACAGCTCCACGAAGCGCACCCCGCGTTCCACCAGACGGCGGGCGAGCAGGCACTGCCGGCCAAACGATTCGGTCGTACGCTCGTTCATGCCGTACAGTTGCTTGGTCCGGTCCGACTCATTTGACAGATCGACCGCTTCCGGCGCCGACGTCTGGAGACGGAAGGCCAGCTCGTAACTGGCGATGCGTGCCGACAATTCGCTGTTGCCGGGGTCACGCTCGATGTGCCGACGGTTGAGCTGCTCGAGCAAGTCGAGCTGCGAACGCTGCTCGGTGCTGTTCGAGGTCGGTTGCAGGTTCGACAGCGGCCGGTTGCCGGACGCGACCAGGGTGCCATCGTGGTCGCGCGGCAGAAAGCCGCTGGTCCAGTTCAGCCGGCCTGCGAAGGGCGTGGCACCCAACACGACGAAGCCTGGCAGGTTCTGGTTGGCGAGCCCCAGGCCGTAAGGCGTCCACGAACCCATGCTCGGGAAGCCGGGCCTGGGGAAACCGGTGTTCATCTGCAAGCAGGCGGCGCCATGCGCGGCCGTGTCGGTGTGCAGGCTCCGCAAAATGCAGAGGTCGTCGGCACATTCCGCCAGGGCCGGCAGGATCTCCGAAATGGGCAGGCCCGATTTCCCGCTGCGCGGGAAACGGAACGGCGAACCCATGAGCTGCCCGCTGGCCGATTGCGTGATCTGCGAGGCGCCGCCGAAGTCGTGTCTCTGCCCGTGGCGCCGCACCAGTTCCGGCTTGGGGTCGAATGTGTCGATGTGGCTGGGGCCGCCAACCATGAAAAGGAAGATGCACGCTCTTGCCTTCGGCGGGTGGTGCAGTCGCGGAAGGACGCTCGTGGGCGAATCGCCCGCCGCCAGCAAGCCTTCCTGGGCCAGCATCCCGGCCAGCGCGGTGCCGAAGAAGCCGTTGCCTATCTGCGTGAAGAACTCTCTGCGGGTTCGGACGCACGCGAATGGCTGGTTGGATCTTGTCATGAGTCGGTTCCTTCGAGGGGTGTTTTCCGTTAATTCAAGTAAAGGAATTCGCTGGCGTTGAGCAGCACCAGGCACAGTTGTTCAAGAGGCGCATCCGTTTTCGCGCGGGGATGTCGCTGCAGGAAATCCTGGGCTTGCCGTATCTCCTCCGCGTCGGGTGTTCGGCAGAAAACAAGGGCGTAGGCTAGCCGAATGCGCGACTCCGCGTCCGGGCCGGCCTCGCGCTTCACGCGGGCTGCAATGGCGGCGGCCTGCTGGCGGGAAAAATCGCCGTTGAACAGAAGCAGCGCCTGCACCGCCGTCGTGGGGACGCTTCGTTTCGCCGTGCTCGCAGACGAATCCGGCGCGCCGAGTAAATCGAGCATGGGCATCGGACTCAACCGCTTGGCGAAGACGTAGACGCTTCGACGCCCGGCGTCACTGGGGCCGCCCATTTTGAGGTTGAGCTTCTCCCCCGCCGCGAGCATCGCATCGCGCACGGCCTCGGCCTCGAGGTGGCGCGGCAGCCAGCGGGCGAAGAGTTTGCCGTCGGCGTCAGCTTTTTCCGGATGCCGCGAGCCTTGCCGATAGGTGCTGGACAAAACAATCTGGCGGTGCAGGCGTTTGATGCGCCAGCCGCCCGCGACAAAATCCTTGGCGAGCCAGTCGAGCAACTCGGGGTGGCTGGGCGCGCCGCCGGATAGACCAAGGTTGTTGGCGTCCTCCACCAGGCCGCGACCGAAATGCTGCTGCCAGTGGCGGTTGACCAGCACCCGCGCAACCAGCGGCCGCGCCTCGGTGGTCATCCATTCCGCCAGCCAAAGCCGCCGGCCGCTCGCCTCCTGGAAGCGTTTCTTCTCCGGCTCGGGAAAAACCCTGCCGCCCAGAACTTCCGGCGTACCGGGCAGGACCAAACGCACCTTGCGCGTCGTTTCGCCACGGCCGAACAGCCACGTTTCGGGCAACCCCTTCTCGCGGTAAACGTGCGCCAGCGTGGGCTGCGGCTGCGCTTTTGTACACGCGGCGATATCGTCAAGGCACCGCTTCATCTCCACCTGTTCAGTCTCGCTAGCGAGTCGCTTGATCGCGGCATCAAGGGCACTGGCTCGTGAATTGGCGACCAAGAGCAATTCGGCCTGCTGTTTCGTCCGCTTCTCGGCAGGCGTCTGTAGCGCGGTCAGAAATTCGTCGAACTGCTTGTCGTTGATTTTCAGCTTCGCATCCGCGAGCAGTTCCTTGCGAGATTGCTCCAGCACGCGGAGCCGGAGCCGATCGAGGGGCATGTAGGCCTTCTCGAGTTGGCCCTTCCACTCGCTTAAACGCTGCGTGTGAGCGGCTCGTTGGTCCGCGTTGCCAACCTGAAATGCCGGCGCGTTCCCCTCGCGCTCCACCGTGTCCAGCGGCTCGAAGATCGCCAGCAGGCGGTAGTAATCCTCCTGCGCGATGGGCTCGAACTTGTGCTCGTGGCAGCGAGCGCACTGCACGGTCAGGCCGAGAAACGCCATCGATACCGTGCTGACCACATCGTCAAGGTGGGCATAGCGGGCGTTACGGTGGTCGGCGGCGTTGGATTCGTAGGTGCCGAGCCGCAGGAATGAGGTGGCGAACTGGGAACGCTCGTCGGCGTCTTTCACCTCATCGCCGGCAAGCTGCTCGGTGAGGAACCGGTCGTACGGCATGTCGGCGTTGAAGGCATCGATTACCCAGTCGCGATAGCGCCAGGACCAGGTGCGAGTCTCGTCATGTTCAAAGCCCATGGATTCCGCATAGCGGGCCACGTCGAGCCAGTGCCGGCCCCAGCGCTCGCCATACTGCGGGCGCGAAAGCAGGTCATCGACGACCTTCTCATAGGCCTGGGGAGTTGGGTTCTTTAGGAACGCCCGTTGCTCCTCGAGGGAAGGAGGCAGGCCGATCAGGTCGAAATACACGCGTCGCAACAACGTCGCCGCATCCGTCTCCGGCGCCGGACGAAGTCCCGCGGCCTCGATTTTTTGCAATACAAAAGCGTCAATCGGCGTTCGCACCCAACCGATATTCTTGACCGCAGGCTTTGCTGCCTCGCGCAGCGGCTGAAAAGCCCAGTGCTCCTTGCGGCTCTTCGCGGTGTCGAACTTCTTCTTCTGGACGATCTCCCCATCACGGGTAACCGGTCACGGGTCGCTATAGCTCGGAATCGTGGTTTCGGGTACTGTTGCGGTTGGCATGGATGCTCCACCGACAGTATCGGCAGAAGTGTTGGCATCGCTG
>VGYC01000311.1 GCA_016873095.1 Planctomycetota bacterium
TCTGGCGAACCTAACAACACAACCTTACGCCGATCTTTCGATCAATTGGATGAAGCCATCGAACAATGGCTCCATGAGGAGAAACTCGTTGCTTAAAACTTGACTCATTCACTATGAGTCTTGCGAGGCAAGAACCCTAGCTTCTCGACGCCAGCGCCGCGACCTGTCGCAAATCCGGTCCCGTGTACCGCGCCCTTGGCCGGATGATACGGTTATGCCCGAGCTGTTCGATGATGTGGGCGCACCAGCCGGTGATGCGCGAGGCGACGAAGAACGGCGTGTACAACGGCACTTCCAGACCCATCGCATGATAGAGTCGGCCCGCGGGCCAGTCGAGGTTCGGGAAAAGCTTCTTCTCATCGGCCAGGACCTTCTCGATGATCTCGGCGGCGGTTTCCCAGCGCGTCTGCCCGGCAGCCTCGGCGGCTTCGCGTGCGAACTGGCGCAGGATGCCGGCGCGGACGTCGCCGGTCTTGTAGACGCGATGACCGAAGCCCATGATCTTCTCCTTGCGGGCCAGGGCGTCGCGGATCCACTTCTCAGCCGTCTCCGGCCCCCCCGAACTCTTGAGCAGGTCCATGACCTTTTCGTTGGCGCCGCCGTGCAGCCGGCCCTTCAGCGCCCCGATGGCCGCCACGACCGCCGCATGCAAATCCGACTCTGTCGAGCACACCACGCGCGCCGTGAACGTCGAGGCGTTGTACTCGTGCTCGGCGTAAAGGATCAATGACACGTCAAAGGCGCGGACATGCAGCGGGCTCGGCTCCTTGCCGTCAAGCATGTACAGGAAGTTGGCGGCATGGCCCAGGTCCGGTCGTGCGGCAATGGGCGGCTTGCCCCGGCTGATGCGATACTGCTCGGCGACCGCCACGGGAATCTGCCCCAGCAAGCGCTCGGACTTGCGAAGATTGGCGGCCGGGCTGCTGTCCTGGGCATCCGCGTCGAAATGGGCCAGCACGCTGACGGCCGTGCGGATCGCGTCCATTGGCACTGTCCCTTGCGGCAATGCCTTGAACAGCTCGCGGAGCGCGGGAGGAATCGAGCGGGCGGCGCTGGTGCGCTTTTGAAAGTCGGCAAGTTGCGTCTTGTTCGGCAGTTCGCCGTGCAGCAGCAGATAGGCAACTTCCTCGAACGTGGCTGATTCCGCCAGCTCGGTGACCGGATAACCGCGGTAGCGCAGGCCGCCCTCGATCGTGGAGATGGCCGTCTCGCCGGCGATGACGCCTTCCAGTCCCGGGGAGTAGATCTCTGCCGCGCTCATGTGCCCGTCTCCTCACTTCGTGGTTGTCTTCCAGGAAGATTGTAGCAACCGAAGTAGCCACACGCTGCCAGCCTGTGGCTACGACATGCTGATGTTGTCTGGATGACCAGGCGAATTGCTATGATATCTCTGTGAGGCCGACGCTCCGTCGAGGACGCCGTTCTCGCGATCTTCCAGCCATACTCCGCTTCTGGAGCTTCCATGCGATTGTTGACGATCCCCATCATTCTTGCAGCCGCACTTGCTGCCGTGCCGGCGCTCGAGGGCCAGGGTCCCACCAGCCTGCCCGTGCGCAGCCTGACGCTGAAAAGCGACCATATCGGCCTGGCTGACGCGCTCGCCGCCATCAAGCGGCAGACGGGGACCGCGGTTGTCGATCGCCGCTCGGCACAGCGCAAAGATGACTTGCGACTCGACCTGGACAGGGCGACGTTCTGGCAAGGGCTCGATGCCATTGCCCGCCAGGCGGACGCGCGGATATCGCTTTACCAGGAGGACGGCACGATCGCGCTGGTCAACGGTCCGTATCGCACCTTGCCGACCAGCATGCACGGCATCTTTCGCACGACGGTCCGTCGCCTGGCCGTGGCCCGCAACCTGGAAACGGCGCGGGATGTGTGCACGATCGAGGTGGAAACGGCCTGGGAACCGTGGTTTCAGCCGTTCCTGATGGAAATCGGCCCGGCGACGGCGCGTTACCTCGGCCCGATGAATCGCCCCGTTGCCGCGACCATCGCCGGCCAGGGGCGCTTTCGCGTTGCCGGCCGCGCCTCGGTCACCGAACTGCGCATGCCCGCCCCGCCGCGAGCCGCGCAACTCATCGACATGCTTGCAGGCAGCTTCAAGATCATTGGACCGACCAGGATGCTGGTCTTTCGCTTTGACGAGCTCAAGCCGACCTCGAAGAAACCGCTGGGTTCTCGGCAGGACGGCGTCAAGGTCGAGCTGACTCGTATTCTGTCTGACCCGGAGAAATGGAGCTTCGACCTGCGCATCGAGAACCCGCCGGGCGGACCGACCTATGAGAGCCACCAGGCAGATCTCTGGATGCGGGACAATCGCATCTGGCTTCAGAAAGGCGACGGGAAATCGGCTGTTATCTGGAAGCATTCCGGTGCTGAAGAACCCCTCCAGGAAAATCAAGATGCGCGTCGATCGGCGGTCAGATACCACTTCCCACTCGGTGACAGTTCCGCAGTGCGGAACGCTGGCAAGCCTGAGGACTGGTCGCTCAGGTACACGACGCCTGGACCCATCGTGGAGACCAGGGTCGAGTTCTCATTCAAAGATCTGCCGCTGCCCTAGCGAACCGTTCGCGCCCTGACAGTTGCAGCTGGCCACGACTCCTCTGTAAGATGGAACTTGTCGATACGACTTTCCGCGGGGGGGCAGAAGCGATGGTTTACGGGTACGGCAAGTGTTTCGCGATCCTGGGGTTCGCCACCGCCCTTGCTCTCCCAGGTGTAGCGCCTGCCCAGGCGCCTGCTGCCGACATACCCATTGTCTTCGAAAGTCACGTCCTGCCGATCCTCAAGAGCCATTGCCTCAAATGTCACGGCGAAGGCAAGGTCAAGGGCGGGCTCGATCTGCGCAGCATGGCGGCGATCTTGAGCGGCGGCGACACCGGCCCGGGGATCGTCGCCGGCAAGCCTCAGGACAGCATCCTCATCAGGCGCATCGAGTCCGGCGACATGCCGCCGCCGAAACAGGGCAAGCTCGACAAGAAGCACATCGACACGCTGCGCCGCTGGATCCGCGAAGGCGCGCTCGCCAAGAACAACAGCTCTGCTACCGAAGAGGCGATCGTGCGTATCGGCGCGGACGAGCGCAACTTCTGGGCGTTTCAGTCGCCCAAACGGCCGGCGCTGCCGAAGGTGAAGAGCGACACGCGCGTACGCACATCGATCGATGCCTTTGTGCTCGCACGCCTCCAGCCGCGCGGCCTGAACTTCAATCCGGATGCTGGCAGGGAAGTTATCCTCCGCCGGCTGTGCTTCGACTTGCTTGGACTGCCGCCGAGCATGGAACAGCAGCGCGAGTTCCTGGCCGACACGCGTGCCGACGCCTACGACCGGCTGGTGGATCGCCTGCTCTCTTCTCCCGCCTACGGCGAGCGCTGGGACCGGCACTGGCTTGACCTGGCCGGCTACGCCGATTCGGACGGCTACCTAGCGGCGGATCGCCTGCGCCTGCAGGCCTATCGCTATCGCGACTACGTCATCCAGGCGCTCAACACCGACATGCCCTACGATCAATTTGTCGCCGAGCAGCTGGCGGGCGATCAGCTCAGCGACTGGCGCCACGCCGAAAAGCTCACGCCGGCAATGGTCCGCCAGCTCACCGCGACCGGCTACTTGCGGACGGCCAGCGACCCGACCTACCCTGGCTATACCGAGCCGAACGAAATTCACCAGGTCATCAGCGACACCATGCAGATCGTCGGCTCGACGTTCCTGGGGCTGACGGTGCACTGTGCCCGCTGCCATTCACACAAGCTGGAGCCGATCTCGCAGCATGATTACTCTGCGCTGCAAGCTGTCTTTCTGCCGGCGCTCGATCCGGCCCGCTGGCAGCCGTCCGAGGTCCGTGGCATCACCATGGCCAGTGCGAAGGAGCTGGCCGGCATCCGCACGCACAACCAGAAGATCAACGCCGACATCGCCCGGCACAGCAAGGAGCTGGCGGAGCTGAACGCGAAGTATCGCAAGCAGCGTCAGGCCGAGGAACCGGGCAAGAAGCTGGATCCCAAGAGCAGCCTGCTGAGCGACAAGGAGCTGGCGGCGCGCTATCCCGACTTCAAGGCGCAGAGCGAAAAACTCGGCGCGCTCATCGCCGCCGAGAAATCGCAGGTGAAGACCGAGCCGCCGAAGCTTCGGGCCCTGGCAGACCTCGACGGTAAATGCCCCGAAGGCAGGGTGCTGCGCCGCGGCGACTACAACAAGCCGGGCGCCATCGTCCAGCCGGGCGTGCTGGAAGTGCTCGCACCGGCCGGTTACAAGCTGCCCATTGCTGAGAAGCCCGGCGCACGGCGTCTGGCGCTCGCGAAATGGCTGACGGGACCGAATCATCCGCTCACGGCACGCGTGCACGTCAACCGCATCTGGGCCAACCTGTTCGGCAAGGGCATCGTGCCTACCGTCGCCAACTTCGGCAAGTCGGGCGCTCGACCCAGCCATCCGGAATTGCTCGACTGGCTCGCGACCGAGTTCATCCGCAGCGGCTGGAGCCAGAAGCACATGATCCGGCTCATGGTCACATCGACCGCCTACCGGCAGGGATCGCAGTTGGATGCGGCCCGCAAGAAAGCGGATCCCGGCAACGTGCTGCTCTCCTCGTGGCGGCCGCGACGGCTCACCGGCGAGGTGCTGCGCGACAGCGTCTTGTCGGTTTCGGGCAAGCTCAACGAGCAGCGCTTTGGCCCGCCGGCCCCGGTCGCCGTCCGTGGCGACGGTTCCGTCGAGACCAGCGACGACCCGCAGGGCAATCGCCGCAGCATCTACGTCATCGTCCGCCGCAGCCAGCATCTGACGCTGCTCGACCTGTTCGACACGCCGATGATGGAGATCAATTGCCCGGAACGCAACGTGTCCACCGTGCCGCTGCAAGCTCTCGCGCTCATGCACGGCCCGTTCGTGGAGAAGAACGCCGCCGCGCTGGCGGAGCGCATCGTGAAGTCGGGACCCACCGATGATGCCCGCATCGTGCACGCCTACCGCCTGCTGCTGGGCCGCGCTCCGAGGTCCAGCGAAGTCGACGCGCTGCAAACCTTCCTGTCCGAAGTCACTCGCGAACACGCCGGTAAGAACGCGCCGACCGCACAAGCGCTCCGCGCGGCCTGGACGCAGGCGGCGCTGGTGCTGCTCAACAGCAACGAGTTTGTGTATGTGAACTGACGTCGCGAGCTTGCGTTTCGCGCTCGCATGGCCCCGCGCGAGCGCGAAACGTAACCAAGCGGGAGATGATGATGTCCGACGTCCTCACCAACCATCTGGTCTATCTGCTCAGCCGCCGTGAGCTGTTCACGCGCAGCGCCGCAGGCTTCGCGGGGCTCGCGCTCGGCTCGTTGCTGGCCGAGGATCGCGCCCGCGGCAACCCGGCCGAGACCCCGCGGACGTTGCAGCCGCATTTTCGCCCGCGGGCTCGCGCCGTCATCCAGCTTTTCCAGCATGGCGGGCCCAGCCACATGGACTTGCTGGATCCCAAACCGGAGCTGACTGCACGGCACAATCAGCCGATGCCGGCCTGGTTCACCGATCGCGTCCGGCTCACGCAGCACGGCAACCTGCTCGGCTCGCCCTTTCGCTTTCGCCGCTCCGGGCAGTGCGGCGTCGAATACTCCGAGATTCTGCCGCATACGGCGACCTGCGCCGACGACATCGCCGTCGTCCGCTCCATGCATACCGAGCACAACAACCATGAGCAGGCACTGTGGATGATGCACACCGGCCGCATCGTCACCGGCCGGCCGACGCTCGGCAGCTGGGTCAACTACGCGCTGGGGTCCGAAAACCAGAATCTGCCGGCCTACGTCGTGCTGCGCAACGATGCGTCGCTGCCGACCGATGGCGCCCGCAACTGGTCGAGCGGCTTCCTGCCGCCGCGCTACCAGGGCGTCCACTTCCGGCACACGGGCACGCCAGTGTTGTACCTCAATCCATCCACGCCGGTATCCGAGAACACGCAGCAGCTGCGCCGTGACCTGCTGCGCCGCCTGAATGCCGAGCATCAAGCTCTCAACCCGGCCATTGCCGGCGACCTGGAGGCGCGCATCGCCAGCTACGAGATGGCCGGCCGCATGCAGATGCACGCGTCCGAGGCGCTCGACATCGCCCAGGAAACGGCGGAGACGCAACGGCTCTACAGCATCGGGCAAGCGAAGACCGATAGCTACGGCCGGCGCTGCCTGATCGCCCGCCGACTCGTCGAGCGCGGCGTCCGCTTCGTGCAGATCTTCGTTGCCAGCCAGATCTGGGACACGCACTCGAAGAACGCCGACAGCACGCGTGCTTGTTGTGAAAAGACCGATCAACCAACGGCCGCGCTCTTGAAGGACCTGAAGCGCCGCCGCCTGCTCGACGACGTGCTGGTCGTGTGGGGCGGCGAGTTCGGCCGCACCCCCGTCAGCCAGAGCGGCGACGGCCGCGACCATCACAAGCAGGGCTTCAGCATCTGGCTGGCCGGAGGCGGCATCCGCGGCGGCCAAGCCTACGGCGCCACCGACGACCTCGGCTATCATGCCGTGCACGACCGCGTGCAGGTCGCCGACCTGCACGCCACCATCCTGCACCTGCTCGGCCTCGACCACCGCCGCGTCAACTACCATCTGCACGGCCGCGACGAGCGTCTCACCGATGTCTACGACGCCCGCATCCTGACCCCGCTCCTGGCGTGAGTCTGGGCCGATGAAAACCGACGACGTTCTCCATCCGTCACTGTTGCGCGACGAGTGCTTCCAGCCCCGTTTCACGAGGCTTTCCGCGAAGCGGTCTATTGCCAGCTGCGCGGTCAATGAATCGTTTGACTGCCAGTTTCCTCTAACTCTGTATGAGTAGACCATTTGGATCCGCCCCGGAACTGGAACGGCGTCGCCGGCAGGCGGTGGAGTCGATCCATCGAGGGGAAAGCCCAGAGGTGGTGGCCCGCGTCGTTGGCGTGAACCGTTGCTC
>VGYC01000312.1 GCA_016873095.1 Planctomycetota bacterium
GCCAGGCCTTGCCCCGCCCGATTCATCCGCGCATCTCCGCCGTCCGCCCCGTCTCGCGCTCGAACTCCGCGAGCAGCGACCGGAACCGCGCCGCTGCATCGGGGTCGATGTTCAGATCGGCGCGGGACTTGATGCCCAATCGGCCGCGCATAACGAGCGCTGCCCATTCTTCGTTGGAAAGGTTTGGCGTTCCGTCAGTTTCGTCGCCTAAAAGCCACTCCTGGAATCCTGCGTCGCGGCACAGCAGCGCCGCTTGTTGGCTTGCCGGCAGTGTGTGGAATGGTCGTTTCCCCGGCCGCTCGAACCCCACGGCCGGGGCATGGGCGGGTCGCCGTGCGGGAGGGGCGCTGGCCGACGCCACGGTGTCACTTTGCTCGAGTAGAGCGATGGCCACCCACCGCTCCTTGCTGGGGTCCGGTGGCCCGAGCTTCATCAGAATCTCCGCCGTCGCCTCGAGCGGCACCTCGAATTGCAGCTGGAGCACGGCGCGACCCTTGACCGGCAGCCAGTGCGAGAATGCAGCTTTGACGATCATGGCGGCTTTGTCGCTCATGGCGCGAACGCCCTCATCGCACCCGAGCCGACCTTTTCCCATTTCGGGCACGTGACGTGCGCCGTCGTGACCGCCTCATGGTAGGCGGACGCCGGATTCGTGCAGCGCCGGTCATTCGCTGGGTAAAGGCGCCGGAGCCACCAATCGCAATTGACGCACGACGGGACACTTGGCTTACCCAGCGTGGGTATACGCCCTCCCAATTTGGGCATTAGAACGGTATTCCGTCGTCGAGGTCAGGCGGATTGCCCGGCTTGGCCGCCCCGCCGCCGCGCGACGCCTGGGCATAGGACTGCCCGCCATCGTCGCCGCCGCTGTCGCTGCCCGCCGCTGTCGCTGCCGCTGCCGCGACTGTCGAGCATGGTTAGCTCGCCGCGAAAGCGTTGCAGCACGACCTCAGTCGTGTACTTCTCCTGGCCGTCCTTGTCGGTCCATTTGCGGGTCTGCAATGCCCCCTCGATGTAGACCTTGCTGCCCTTTCGGACGTACTTCTCGGCGATGTCGGCCAGATGCTCGTTGAAAATCACGACGCGGTGAAATTCGGCTTTCTCCTTGCGCTCGCCGGTCACCTTGTCTTTCCAGGTTTCAGACGTAGCGACCGTCATATTGATGATCTTGCCGCCCGATTGCGTGGAGCGGGTTTCGGGATCGCGCGCCAAGTTGCCCAAAATAATGACCTTATTCACCGAGCCCGACATATGACCGTCCTCCTCTGATTGCCGTCACCGTTCCGTAATTGACATCCATCTGGTTGGCGATCTTGCGCGGCGAATGCCCGGCGGCCAGCCTTCGCTTGATTTCCTGCCAAATGTGCTCCTTGAGGTGCTTGCGGACCCCGCTCGGCCCGCGCCCGCGACCCTTGGCTTTCATGTCGGCCATGTTGTCGGCGCGCGTGCCGGTGAATAGATGGTCCGGGTTGACGCAGCCGCGGTTGTCGCAGGTGTGGCAAACATCCATCCCGTCAGGGATTGGGCCGATGAAAAGCTCGTGGGCGATCCGGTGTGCGCCCGTAGTGCCACTATCCGTCTTTATGTGGCCGTACCCATTCCCCTTGCCGGCCCCGAGCCACACCCAGCACTCGTTTGGATCAAAGTCGCCATGACCAACCTTCGCCAGAAACCTGGTGTATTTGTTGGCGACGAATGGGCGTTCGGCGCTCATGCTGCATTCTCCTTGTTGAGCGCCACGAGGGACGCCACCTTCGCATCCAGCTCGCCAAGGAATTCGCGCACTATGGTTTCAAGCTCCGCGATGCGCTTGTCGTCGCGGGGAACCCGCTTGACGAACAGGGAGAGGTGCGCCGGCATCCTCGGATCGTAAGAAACGAAGTCGCACCATTGCCGGCCCGCGCAGGCCATCTGCCATTGCATCTGGACGATGTACTTGTCAGGCACGGCCTGGCCCAGCAGCGTGTCAACATGTGTCGCTGTGTTCGGGCATTTGATCTCCACCATGCCGTCATCGCCGACATGTCCATCAGGTGATGCCGCCGACATGGCGATTGACGGGTGGGGGATCAGCCCGACCTGCGCGACCGTCGTGTCATGCAAAAATTCATAGGCTGCGCGGGCCTGGGGCTCGGTATCTGTGCCCCACTGCATCGCGGCGTTGGTGTACTGCGGCGCGGGTTGGCCGGTCAGCCGTTCGGCGATCAACTCGGCCATGTAGTTGGCCCGACCGGCCCCCCATCCCGTCTTGGTTCTGGCAACCACATCCGCGATACGCGACGCCGTGACCTTGCCCACCCTGGCGGCAAGCCATTCGGGAGAGCCCTGCTCGAGCGATTCGGTTGTCATGCCGCCTTCCTCTTCTTCGCGACGAGCATCGCCTTGGCGTGCTCGAATTGGGACGCCGGCAGTTCATCCAGCGTCTCGACCTTGAAAAATCTGAGAAACCTGGCCGTGTCCGCGCCGGTCGATTTCATCATTTCGATCAGTTCGGTTTTCTGCTCGGCGGAGATCGGGCCGCCGGCGCCGGCCGTGCGCGCGTCGTCGTCCTGGTCGGCCGCCGCCATGCCGAGGATCGACAAGAGAGTGTAGCGCTCCAAATACGTGACCGTGGACCCCACGGCCTGGATGCTGTTCTTCCCGCCGCTCTGATCGGGCGAGCCGGAGAGCGTGACCGATTCCGAATGCCCGAGGGTGTGGGTCAGGATGCAGGTGACGCGGATCACGCCGCCGTCGCCCTGCTCGGTCTTCCAGGAATAGGTCAGACCGTGCTTGGCGAGCGCCGGCCCCACGGCATTGGCGACGTGATCGAGCGTCGCGTGGTCATACTCGGTGTCGCCCTTGCCGGTGGCGTAGCGCACGGTCTTGTTCTTGGTCAGCCGGATCGTCTCGCCCTTGAAGCCGGCCTTCGCGGCGACGAACGCCTTGCGCGCCTCGTTGGCCTCCCAGCGCTCTTTCACGGCGAGCAGCTTGTCCAGCTTCTCGACGTCGAACTCGGAACTCATGGCCGCGCGTTCGATCAGCCGCATCAGCGCGACCGACCCGACCTCGCCGGCGGGCAGGGCTGGCGTCTCGACCTTGGCGGGCAGTGCGGTGACCGGCACACCGCTCAATTCGGGGTCATACATCTAGGCCGCTCCTTTCGGTCCAGTGATCGGGATCACCCTCGACTCCTTCGGCCGGCGGGGGAACATCACCACATTGTCCGGCGCCTCACCGATCCCCAGCACCGTTGCGCTCGAGCCATCGGAGAGCTGCAGGACGTGCTGGACCATCCACGGCATCCAGGGGTCGATGGACTCGCCCACCAGGACGCCGACGCGCGGGGAGCCTGTTGGGTAGGTGCAGCCAACGACGAGGGCGGTCATGGGCAGCTCGCTTCCCGCCGCGCATCGGCGCACGCTTCGCAGAGATGCATCAGGATCTTCGGCCCGAAGAGCGCGACCGCTTCCTCGTTCCACGTCTCGGTAGCCTTATCGCCGCAGTCCGCGCACTCGTGAGGCTCGGGTTGATTGAGCGGGCAGACCTTCGGGCCTGGGCACGTGCCGGGCATCGTGCGGCGATGCGGATCGCAGACGCAGTATTCTCGGGGCATGGTCATGCTCCCGGGTGCATGCAGCCGCGGGCGTGTTGCGCGTCGAGCCTTGCTTCCGCCATCTGCTCGCGGTCGTATTCCAGTGCGTCGGCGAGCCGATCCGTCGTCACCGAAGTCATGTCGACCTGTTTGGTGGTCGACACGTAGCGCCAGCCGAGCCAGCCATGGCCAGCGTGGGCGTCCGCGATCTCCTGTAGGGCCTCGCCTTCGTCGACGTGGCAGCCGGCCTGAACCTCACCGCTCCGGGCGTAGAGGTTGATCCAGACCGTGCGCAATGTTCCAGCCAGATCTGGCGCGACTTCGCGCAAGTCGCGAGGCGGCATTTCGAGATAGGCGGAAATCATCGCGGCGTCTGCCGGCGCTCGACCTCGCGCCAGATCGCGGCGGCCTGCGCATCATCGGCGGCCACGACCAGAAATCGCGGCGGGTCGGCGCTGAAAGCGCGCCACTCCGAGGCAGACAGCTCGGGGAGCCAGTGCCGGTCGATATTATACAGCGACCGCACCCGATTCATAAACCCAGCTTGATCCATCTTTATCCCTCCCGGACTCTGCGATGGTGGAGCGGCACCCTGCCGTGCCGCTCCGGGGCTCCATCGAAAAGCAGTCCGTCCTTTCCTGGTTGGTTGAGGGAAACCCGCCCCGCCGGATTTGGCCGGCACACTGGGGCGGGGCCTTCCCGAAAGGGGCCGTTGGCCAGGGGGCTGGCCAGCGGCCTAGTCGGGAAGGGTCGCCAACGGCGGCGGGGGCTGCCGGGCGACGGGAGGGAGAATACGCGCATCATTGCATATGCGTCAAGCCTAAAAATGCAATCATGCACATATTCCGTTCGCGGCCCGGATTGTATGCTTTCGCTAGATTGCCGATTTCGACGGCGGGCGGGTGATCGGCTTGTTGTGCCGGCCGGCTATACGCTCACGGACACGCTCGGCGGCGCGGTCGCCACGTTCAGCGATGGTTCTGGCGTGACCCTGCTCGGCGTGCCGGTGTCGATGGCGTCGGCTTACCTGATCGTCGGCTGACGGGCTTTTTGCGCGGCCATATCTCGGACCATTTCCGCGCACGGCTGATAATCAACGCGAGCTCGGCCGCCCCTCGCCACATCGAAAACCTCCCCAGGCTGTGGCCACCTCGCACAAAATGGTGGGGGGAGTATTGTGTCGGGGGCCAGAATTTAATAATTAGACAACCGAAAGTATTAACAGTCAACCCGCCATGGATTGACCGGCGGCATTATTACGCTCCATATGGTTACTGACTCGCCGGGGTTGCGCGGCGGCGCGCGCCAGCGATGGCAACCTCGACCATGTCGGACAGGTGAGCTGCATCGACCTTGCCGTCTCTCGTCCTGGCATGCCGGATGAGGGTCAGCAGCATTTCGCCGAATGACCCCGGGTCCGTCCAGACATTGGCGTTGAAAAGACCGTCATAGAGCGCCGCTGCTGCGGCCTTCGTCACGGCGGGGGAGGCCGGGGCCGTTGCGGAGGCGGCCTTTGCCGGCTCCTGCCCGGTCGAGGGAAATCCTTGATCTTCGGGTAGCGGGACGCCCGAGGTGGCGGCGATGGCGGCGATAGTCCGCAGGGACAGGACGTGCTTGACCCGTCGGTCGTTGATAAATCGACCGATGGTTGATGGAGCCACCCTGATCCGTCTGGCAAGCTCGGTCGCCGTCCAGCCGGTTTGCTGAAGCACCAGCCGCACGTATTCGCGCACAGCTTGTTGCGTTGGTTCGTTCATATCGGTGCGCGCGGCCATGCCGGAAGATGATGGGAGACCGCGGCCCGCGTCATTGTGCAATACTGCTGTTGACTATCCGCAATAATGCACATATATTAGGCCGCCATGGACATCCCCGCAGAGGTACGCGCGATCGAAGCGCGGCTGGCCGCTGACCGCCGGTCGGTCAGATGGTTCTGCCAGTCGGTCGGAATCAACACCTCGACCTGGCAGCGCTGGAAGAGCGGTTCGAACGGCCCGACGCTAAGGGTCTGGTCTGCCGTACAGAAAGCCGCGGCCAAACTCCCCTCCGCGGAGGCTGCATGAGACGCCCCGCCGTCCTATGCCTGCTGCGGGCAATCCGCCGGGGCATCGGCCGGCTGCTTCTCTTTTTCATTTGCGCGGCCGAGCCGTCGTATCAGCCACCGCGCCGGCAGCACTTCGAGGTCATCACCGACCCGGTCCAGCGGGCGCGCGATGCGGGGGCGGCGTGATTCACGACCGCCGCAACTCGAACAACATGAGCCTCGCCCGGCGCAGCGCGGCGGCGAAGAAGTCGCATCGCGTGAAGAGGGCCATGGCCGAGGCGCGTTCACGTGAAACAGCGCCACCCAAAGCAAATCCCGCGCCGAACGGCCTTGCCGTGCTGATCCACCGCGAGGCCGTTGCGGCAATGGCGAAATCCGCGGCCGACCCAGGCCCACGCCCTAAGCCTGCCAACGCCACGCCGGAACAGATCGCGGCATTTTTGCGAGCCAGAAAACTCAAGACGATCCCCCGCGTCGCGGCGGGCGATATGCGCTCACCTGGGCTGCTGGGATCGACCTCGATCCGCTACCCATCTGGCGTCCCGAGGGCGGGGTGGTGACATGGGTGCTGCGCTTGCTCTTGATCGCCTCGACCAATCGGCCAAGCACTTCGCCGAGAGGTCGCAATCCTCTACGCCATTGAACCTTGGCGTCCCGTGCTCCGCTGCGCGCCAACGCGACGGAGCGATCGTCGTCTCTGCTGCTGCTATCAATTTGTCCTTTGCTGTTCGGCTCCATGATGGAACCAATCATGGAGCCATCATGCCTCGCAGATCAGCACCCACGTACCGCAAATCTGCGGCACGCGACGAACTACGCGACCGCCTCAAGGCGGCACTCGCGCGACGCCTTCATCCGCGAGGGCCTTGGGCGATCAAACAACTTGCCGGAGCGATCGGAGCCAGCCCCGACACGGTCGAGCGCGTGTTCAACGGCCAGCAAGAGGCATTGGCCCTGCTGCTTTACGAACTGGCCAGGGCATTCCGCTCGGCCGGGGACATTGGATTTCTGCGCGAGGTGTACGGCGAGGTGGTTGAGCCCGCGCCGACGCCAGCGGCCTTGCTACGCGAAGCCCTGAGACAGATCGAGACGAAATTCTAAACCGCTGGGGGGTGCTGATGGGGCAGCCGAAAGACGAGACGATCGCGCGCGCGGCGAAGTGGGCTGCCCTTGCGATTCTTGCTGCCTGCGTGCTGGGCGCGGCAGCCCTGGCTGCCAAGGCGTGGCTGTGGGTGCTTGAATGACCGCCCGCCCCGCCATCGGCTTCCCATGGTTCGACCATCGCACCCAGCAGGTGGTCCAGCAGCA
>VGYC01000313.1 GCA_016873095.1 Planctomycetota bacterium
ATGCTGGCGTACAGCCTTCTCGTGCGGCAACTGCGGCAGAACCGTGCGCAGGAATGGGCACTCCAACGGCTGACGACCATCGGCGAAGCCTGTCGCGCGATGCTGCGTGAAACCCTGCGGACAACCCTGGGCTGGGCCATCAAGCAGGTCACCGAGTTTTCGCAGAGTCCGGACCATGTGGTCGCTCAGCTGGGGTTGGCTTAAGATTGCAAAACTTTAGTGATAACCGTTTCGATCAATTCTATCAGGTCTGCCCGCAGGGCATCATCCCGAATTTCCTGCCTGGCACGGCCGATCAATGCGCGTGCCAGCAACGGCGCCTGGCTCTCCGTTTCCCGGATCAAGCAGAGGATCGACAACTCCAGCGGCGCGTCGGCCAGGGCCGGCAACTGATCCAGGTAGAAGGGCCGGACAAGGCCTGCGTCCAGGTGCGTTCGGTAAGGCGCCAGGCCCTTCGGCTCCAGGCTCTGGGTCGCGAACAGCACCACGCCGACAAACGGCTGACCCGGATCATGCTGCTTGAGATAGGTGTATGCCTTGGCCAGCAGGTCCGCGTAGACCTCCGGTTTGGGATAGAACTACACCTCAAGAAAGTACATCGGCAGGCCCGGCTCCTTCGGTCGAAACACACCGTCGAGTCGATGCGACGTTTCCTTGAACTCGATTGCCTCGTACTGATAGCGTTCGGCCATCTCGGCGGCCTGCTCGACGCTCATGCCGAGCACCAGAAAAAGCGTTTCCGGGCTGGTCTCAAAAAGCCGGTAAAAGAGCGGATCGGTAACCATGCCATGGTCCAGCCAGGATCGTGCACACCGAAGGTGTGCATTATCATATTTGCTGCCAAGGCTCCCGCGACGTTGGCCATGTTGTCCTGTCCCCGCTGTTTCGATAGCAATACATGCAATGATCAAGGACAGCGACATCAAGTGGATCGAGCCGCCGCGGATGGGGCTGCTGGAGAAGCTGTATCTGCCGGCCATCGTCGAGGGGCTGAGCACGACGGTGCGGCACATATTCGCGCCGCGCGTCACGCAACAGTATCCGGAAGAGCACCCCAAGCTGCCGCCCAACTATCGCGGCGTGCACCGGCTCAACCGCGACGAGGAAGGGCGCGTCAAGTGCGTGGCCTGCTACATGTGCTCGACGGCGTGCCCGGCCCGCTGCATCGACATTGTGGCTGCCCCGTCTCCGTGGCCGGACCGCGAAAAGTATCCCGAGACCTTCGTCATCGACGAGCTGCGCTGCATCTACTGCGGGATGTGCGAGCAGGCCTGCCCGTGCGATGCCATCGAACTCACGTCGCTGTTCGACCTGACGGGCCTGAGCCGCCAGGAGATGATGTTCGACAAGGAAAAGCTGCTGAGCGTGTTCGACCAGACGGTGCAGGCCGGAACCGACCCGGTGCGGACCCGTTCCGGGGTGCTGAGCGTGGCGTCGGAGCCGGCAGGGTAAAGCTCTGGCTCTAATGTTTATCGATTTAGTGACGATCTAGAGATTGTTCTCGTTGGGGATTTGCCGAGGGGGTGTATATCACTTTCTGGACGAATCCTGGACGAATATCTTGGACAGATAGCTGGCTTGGCCGACTCCTGGATGTCCAGAGATCAATAGATGGATGTGGCGTTGTTTGCTGATGGGGGTGCGGCGGGTCTAGCTCGCTACTGGCTCGCGCTCCTTCCCGCCGCGCTCGGGTTTGTCGGCGTCTACTGCTTGCTGCCGCAGGCCAAGGGCGGGCGGCCAATGCTGGGGACCTTGCTGGGCGGAGCGGCGCTGGCGCTGACAGGCTGGCTGCTGCTGAGGCACGACGGCATATTGCCGGAACGGATTCTCTTCTACGCGTTCTCGGCTCTGGCGATCGTCGGCGGCGGGATGGTGCTGGCGCAGCGCAATCCGGTGCATGCGGCGCTGTCGTTCGCGCTGGTCGTGCTCAGCACATGCGGGCTGTTCCTGCTGCTGGCGGCGCCGTTTCTCATGGCGGCAACGATCATCGTTTACGCGGGCGCCATCGTCGTCACTTTCCTGTTCGTCATAATGCTGGCGCAGCAGGCGGGCCTGGCCAGCGCGGACCAGCGCTCGCGCGAGCCGTTCCTGGCTTCGCTGGCCGGGTACATCCTGATCGGCGCTCTCCTGTGCGTGCTGGAAAAAACGTTCGATGCACGGACCATCGATGCGGCCCTGGAGCGTATCGACGCGGTTGCCCGCGCGGAATCGGTCGACGACGCCCGCCGGCAGTTCGGCGAGATACGCAAGCTCTTCGACGATCCACAAAAGCCAGGCAGCGACCGCACGTTGCCCGTGGACGAAATGAAGAGGCTGATACCGCAGACCGACCAGGACCTGCTGGAGGCGGAGTTCTTGCTCAACGCTCGTGACCTGCCGAAACTGAAGGCCATGTTCCGCAAGCTGCACCAGCAGGGGCTGCAAGCACGACTGAGCATCGGCGTGCTGACGGCCGACGAAAAGCAGCCGGCGACGCCGTTCAGCCAGGGCCCGCTGGACGCCGCCGGCCGGCACGCGCTTCCAGCCCAGAACGTGGCCGGGCTCGGGCGCACGCTGTTCGCCGATTACTTGCTGCCCATCGAACTGGCCGGCATCTTGCTGCTGGTTGCCAGCATCGGGGCCATCGCCATCGCCGCCCGGCGGCCGGAGGGGCTGCGATGAGCCCGTTGACGCTTCACGACTATCTGGCCGTCGGCGCGATCCTGTTCGGCCTCGGCATGGTCGGATTTCTGGCCCGGCGCAATCTCATCATCATGTTCCTCTCGGCCGAGATGATGCTGCAAGGCGTGGCCCTGAACCTGACGGCGTTCGCCCGCTACCGCGGCAACCTGCAGGGGCAAGCCTTCGTGCTGTTCCTGCTGACCGTGGCGGCCTGCGAAGCGGCCATCGCCCTGGCCCTCATCCTCATGCTGTTCCGCCGCAACCGGTCGCTCGACGTGAGCCTGTGGCAGGAGCTGCGCGAGGACGATCAACCCCCCAACCTGGACGAAGAGCCGTTGCCGCCGGCGCCCGAGCCGGAACCGCTGCCGCAACTGACGCCGGCCGGGCACGAGCCCGTCCATGCTGAGCCGTCGCACGAAGAGGCCAGTCATGTTTGAGGACCCGCGCATACTCTGGTTCATTCCGGGGCTGCCGTTGCTGGCCAGCGTCGTGACTGCGTTCCTCGGACCACGCCTGCTCAGGGACAAGAGCCACTGGCCGTGCGTCCTGGCGGTGATCGCGTCCTGCGCTCTCGCCATCGGCGTGTTCGCTTCGGTGTCGAGCGGCTTCCAGGGCTTGCACACATCGTACACCTGGTTTCAGACGGGCGACGTCGATATCGGCGTGTCGCTGCGCGTCGATGGGCTGACCGCCGTGATGCTGGTCACCGTCACCTTCATCGGTTCGTGGATCGCCATCTACTCGATTGGCTACATGCATGGCGATCCGGGCTATCCGCGTTACTTCGCCGAGATCAGCCTGTTCGTGTTCGCGATGACAGGCCTGGTGCTGGCGGATAACTTCGTGCTGCTGTACGCCTTCTGGGAAGGCGTCGGCCTGTGCAGCTATCTGCTGGTGGGTTATTACTTCGCGAAGCCGTCGGCCGCGGCGGCGGCGCGGAAGGCATTTCTGGTCACCCGGCTGGGCGACGTCGGCCTGCTCATCGGCATCCTGCTCATCTACACCGCGCTGGGGCCGAGCCTGGACTACGAAAGTGTCATGCCCAGGGGACAGCACGCGTCTCCGGGAGTGCTATGCGCCGTCTGTTTGCTGCTGTTCACCGGGGCGGTGGGCAAGTCGGCCCAGTTCCCGCTGCACGTGTGGTTGCCGGACGCCATGGAAGGCCCGTCGCCGGTGAGTGCGCTGATTCACGCGGCGACGATGGTGACGGCCGGCGTCTACCTGGTCGCGCGCTGCACGCCGCTGTTCGGCTTCTCGCCGTCGGCACAGCTGGTCGTGGCCTGCATCGGCGGATTCACTGCATTCCTGGCGGCGCTCATCGCCCTCACCCAGACAGATCTCAAGCGCGTTCTTGCCTATTCGACCATCAGCCAGCTCGGCTACATGTTCCTGGCGCTGGGCAGCGGCACGTCGCACGAGTACCTGGCCGGCATCGCCGTGGCCGCGGCAATCTTCCACCTGTTCACGCACGCCTTCTTCAAGGCGCTGCTGTTTCTCGCGGCCGGCAGCGTCATGCACGCCATGGGCGGCGTCATCGACATGCGCCGCATCGGCGGCCTGCGCAAGGTCATGCCCACGACGCACTGGACGTTCCTGTGCGGTGCCGGCGCCCTGTCCGGCTTTCCGATCATCTTCTCCGGTTTCTGGAGCAAGGACGAGATCCTCGCTGTCGCCTTCAAGGCCGGACAACCGGGCTCCTTCGCCAACAGCATCTACATCCTGCTGTTTCTGCTGGGCCTGGTGACGGCCGGGCTGACGGCGTTCTACACGTTTCGCGCATACTTTCTCACCTTCTGGGGCCCGGAGCGCGTGCCACCGGAAGCCGGCCACCACGCCCACGAATCGCCGCCGGTGATGCTTGTGCCGCTCATGGTGCTGGCGGCCGGAGCCGTCTTCGCCGGCATCCTGCTCGGACCGACCGGCATCTTCGAGCATTTCCTCGAAGTGCACTGGATGCAGGCGGCATTCCCACGCCTGCTGCCCGCCACGGAGCACCACGGCAACCTGCCGCTGATGGTCGCCAGCAGCCTGTTCGCGCTGGGAGGCATCGGCCTGGCCTGGTGGCTCTACGTCCGCCGGCCAGCGCTGGCACGCGAGATGGCCCAGGCGTTGCCCGGCGCCTACGAGCTTTCGAAGAACAAGTTCTACCTCGACGAGATCTTCGCGGCGCTCGTCGTCCGGCCGCTGGCCGGCCTGGCCCATTTCTTGCGCGTCTTCGATCAGTACATCGTGGACAGCTTCGTGGACCTGACGGCCCACGCTCCGCGCTGGCTGGGCCACCTGCTCCGCCCGGTGCAGAACGGCCTGGTCCAGTTCTACGCCTTGCTGATGGTGCTGGGCCTGGCAGGGTTCCTGCTATCAGTCCTGATGCGCTGAGATGTCATTTTCGGTCAGAATGACGATCGTGGGCGACGCTGCCAGCGTCGCCGCATCTTGTCATCTTGAGGGACGCTGGCAGCCGCAGCGGGGCGACAGTGCCGATTCCTGTTTGCGGGATCCTTGTAGTCAGCGTACATTAGAATAACGTCTATTCCCGGTCCGGGAAACAGATACCGTCGTCCGGTTTAGGCTGCAGTATCGTTGCTGCGGAGTGTCACATGCAATCCATGTCACGTCACATCTCCCGCCGCCAACTCCTGCACGCCTCCGGCCTCGGCTTCGGCGCGCTGGCTCTCGAATACCTCCTGCAACAGCGTGGCGCGGCCCACGATACGCCATCGCTGGATATGCGGCCCCGGCCGGCGCACTTTGCCGCGCCGGCGCGGGCCATCATCATGCTGGTGCAGAATGGCGGCCCCAGCCACATGGACCTATTTGATCCGAAACCGGAGCTGACGCGCCGCGATGGGCAGAGTCACGCCGACCGCCTCGAGACATTTCAGCGCGGCAGCGAGGCGCATCGATTGCTCGGCACGCCGTTTCGCTTTCACAAGCGCGGCCGCTGCGGCATGGACATGTCCGAGGTCTTGCCGCATCTCGGGTCCATCGCCGACGACCTGTGCATGGTGCGGTCGATGGTATCGGAGCACAACAATCACACGGAAGGGCTGGTGCTGCTGAACACGGGCAAGATTTTTCCCGGCCGGCCGGCGCTCGGCTCGTGGGTCAGCTACGGCCTGGGGACGGAGAACCAGAACCTGCCGGCGTACATCGTGCTCCGCGATCCGGCCGGGTACAACACCAGCGGCACCCTCCTCTGGCAGAACGGCTTCCTGCCGCCGATGTTCCGCGGCACCGAGGTGAGCACGCAAGGGACGCCGGTGCTGAACCTGCGGCCGAGCGTTCCCGTGCCGGACGCCGTCCGCCGGGCCGATCTCGATTTGCTGGCCCGGCTCAACGACGAGCATCGCCGCCGGCATCCGCACGAGGCCGAGCTGGAGACGCGCATCCGCAACTACGAGCTGGCGGCGCGCATGCAGCTCGCGGCCGGCGACCTGCTCGATTTGTCGCGCGAGCCGCAGGCCATGCGCCGGCTCTACGGCCTCGACAATCCCACCACGGCCGGCTACGGGCTGCGCTGCCTGATGGCCCGACGGCTGGTCGAGGCCGGCGTCCGCTTCGTGCAGATTTTTCCGCCGGTGCAGCCGCAGTTCCAGCCGTGGGACGCCCACAATAACGTGCTGACGGAGAACCAGGACATCTGCGGCCGGACCGATCTGCCGTCGGCCGGGCTCATCAAGGACTTGAAACAGCGCGGCCTGCTGGACAGCACGATCGTGATGTGGTCCGGCGAGTTCGGCCGGCTGCCGATCACGCAGAACTCGCGCGGCCGGGACCACAACCGCAACGCCTTCACCACCCTCCTCGCCGGTGGCGGCTTCAAGGGAGGTCATGTCCACGGCGCCACCGACGACCTCGGCTACGCTTCGGTCGAGAAGCGGGTCACCGTCCCGGACTTGCATGCCACGTTGTTGCGGCAACTCGGTTTGGATCACGCGCGGCTGACGTATCGGCATCATGGCAGCGATGAGTCGCTGACGGATGCACGGGTCACGCGGGCGCGGGTAGTGGCGGAGTTGCTGGGGTGAAGTCGCCCGCTTGTTTTTCCGAATCGCTTGCACGTAATTTGGCGAAATGCTAAGGATCCGCGCCAAATTAAGTTGTCAGTTTCCGTGCTTCCGGCGGGGATGGATTTCGTAGTTCCAGTCACCGTGAAAACGATGTCGTTTCAGGTTGATTGTGGCCATTTCTTTGGCGCTGATCTTTC
>VGYC01000314.1 GCA_016873095.1 Planctomycetota bacterium
GCGCTTCGTCGTGCGACAAGCCGCGCAGCCAGCGCTTGGCCTCAGCCAGCGCCTCGGCTTTCGGCATGGGCTGTTTCAAATCCGAACGGGCCCCGAGCAGATTCTGATAGAAATTAACAGTTCCCGGGCAGAGCCTGGACCGAGTCTGCGTCCTATTGCAGCTTCGAGATCAGGCCGCGCTTCACGTCCTCGCCGACGTTGGTCCTGCCAAGGTAGTTATCCCACACCGCTTGCGAGAACTGCGGATTGCGGATGACCACCGTTTCCTTGCCGAGATGCTTGACCTCGAGTCCCACCTTCGGAATGTGGGTGAGAAAGAAATGGTCACCGCTCGAGGCTGTGCGCGACCGCAGCAGGTTGGAAAACGTCTTGATCTCGTCGGCGAACACGGGGGCCGGATAGTTCTTGCGAGTGATCGACTCGAAAGCGTCGGCCATGTCCGGACCGGAGACGTTGCGCAGCATGATGAGGTGCAGCTGCTTGGGCACGTTGGCGGCGGCGAGTTGCTCCGCCGTCCGGATGCTGACCCCCTTCTCCACGTAGCTGGCGATCGAGTACACCTGGAAGAAGAGTTTCTTGCGCACCGCCGAGCCGGTCAGCGTCATGGTGACGGTGCGATCGCCGACGGCACGGTCGATCTCGGCATTGAACGAGGTTTCCTGCGCCCGGGCCGCCGGCACGCAGGCTCCCACCACCAGCATCGTTGCCAGGAGACGTCTGCAACTGCTCATTTTCGCTCCCTCCTTGAAAAAACCGCGACGATCTTAGAGGCAGAGCCCCGGCGTTTCGTGTAATGCTGCGGCAATCTGGGGACTTTGCACCTGGTTGGGCAAGGGGTCTGCCCCCTTGTCGGACAGCCTCTTAGCGGTCTCGTTGTCGGTTGACCAGCCCAAAATTCGGGCGCCCAACCACCCGATTGCTTGCGTAAATGGCGGGAATGGCAGCAGCACGCGCAGCTTGTCTTGACACGATGTCGCGGTTCCATTTATCCTTTCTGCTCCAACCCCCTTGCTTACCACGGAAGGTAGCAACATGATCAGCGTCATCTTCTGCTCGCGGGTGAAGGACAACCCGGATTCCAACATCGAGCGCCTGCTGGATTCGGCGGCGGCCTACGTCGAGCCGGCCGAACGCGAACGCATCGAGTTCCTCATCAAGTTCGACGACGACGACCTGGATCGTCCCGACGAGCATTTCTTCGCCAGTTACCCCTTCGCCGTCCGCACGTTTTCCTGGTCGCGCGGCGAGGGCCGGCATTACCTGCATCACGCCCAGGAGTATCTGTTTGCCCAGCGCGATCCGCGCTCGCGCTTCTGCCTGATGATGGCGGACGATTTTTATTTCACGCGTCCTGGCTTTGTCTCCGAGATCCTGGCGATCGAGGACGAGTTCTGCATCATCGGTCCGATCCGCCCGGCCATCGAGACCTTCGCCAGCAACTATGAGCGCGAGGAGGCGATCCGCCAGTGGGTGTTCTCCTTCGGCGCCCTGGCGCCGGTCGTCAGCGCGCGTCTCATCGAGGTGTGCCAGAACTTCGGCTGGCAATCGAACGTCGATAGCTGGCTGATGGGGCTGTCGCTGGCGCTGTACGATCTCTACCATGTCGTGCTCTGGCGGACCATCGCTCCGTTCTACGAGCGCGGCGGCGGCTGGGGCACGGGCGACTCGCCGACCTACAACAACATGGAACTCACCGGGCTCAAGGGACCGGAGAACCGCTACTGGTTCGAGTTGCTCCGCCGCCAGGCCCGCAACCTGATCCTCAACATGGAATTCGGCACCGAGCTGGACAAGCTGCCGTGGACCGCCGGCCGGCTATGGAAGAAGGTCCGCGCCCAGCCGCTGCGCCGGCTGCCCATCCGCGTTTGCCGCAAGCTCTGGAGCCAGGTGCGCACCGCGCTCATGTAACAGGCGTGCGGATCCACAATTTTTCGATCACTCCAACGGAATGGAGGCCAGGAACGTGCCGCATCGGATGCGTCAGCGCTACAAGGGGTTTCACATCGTCCGCACGCACGGGCGCTTCTACGGCGTTCCCAGACACCTGCACGTGACCGAGCTCTTGCAGCGCAAGCGGCTCGACTTGCACCCGGACGTCCTGTCGGCCGAGTCGCGCCCGCAGCTTGAGGCGCGCATCGACGGCTGGCACGACAACCCGGTCCGGCCGGAACCGCTGGGCACTCACAACGGCTTTGAGCTGTTTCGCCTGCGCGGCCTGGTGCACGCCATCCCACAGGCGATTGGCCAGGTTGATCTCGGCCTGGAGGAGGAACGTCGCCGGGCACGCGTGCTCACGGGAGCGACTGCCGAAGAGGTCAAGGAGCGGATCACGCGCCTGGGCGACGCCGTGCCGGTGGAGTTCGCGGGCTGGTTGCCGATCTTCGAGTTCTCGGGCAACTGCGGATCGCATCCGCAGTTCACGCACACGGCCGAGGCCCCGCCCGGCTATCGTTTCACCTGCTCGCTACGTCCCACGCCCAGGCCGGCCCGCTGGCGGCAATGGCTGGCGCAGCTCACTCGGCGTGGCTGGCATGCTGTCGGCAAAGCGCGTGCCCTGACCCGACCGTTGCTGGCGATCTTTCGCCGCGGGCCGAAGGTGGCCTGGCGCGACCGGCTGCGCGTGCTTGCCGCCATCGTGAGGCTGTGCCACACGCTGTTGCAGCGCGGCGCCCGCCCCGGAGCGATCTTGCGATTCTTGCAGTCGCGGCATTTCGAATCGCAGTTGCTCCTTGCCCATCATCGCGGCCCGGTGTTCCTCACCAGCATGCCCTACACCTACGGGCAGAACCCGTGGATCGTCGAGATCGAGGACCCGACCACGCTTTTCTATCCGCTCGTCGAGAACGGCAACACCAAGGAGCTGAACCTCCGCGACTCGCCGTATTTCCCGATTGTCAAGACGCTTCTGGAATCCGACCAGTGCAAGGGCGTCCTCACGCACATGCAATCGACGGCCAGGCTGGTGCCCGCTCTCTTCGCCAGCGATACCATCGCCGCCAAGGTTCACTACGTGCCGCTCGGCGTCAAGTTGCCGCAGCGCCGACAGCGGCACATCGACCGCGACGGCGACCCGCTGCACCTGGTGTTCATCAACTCCTGGTGTCAGGTGCCAGCCAACTTTTTCGTCCGCGGCGGCCTCGACGTGCTCGAAGCCTTCGCCACCTTGAAGGAACGCTATCCGCAACTGCGCCTGACGCTGCGGACCGAACTGCCGCCGCTGGATCGCTACTTCCACCGCATCATCGAGAGCGGCTGGGTCCGCGTCATCGACCGCTTCTTGACCGACGACGAGATGAGCCGGCTGCTGGCCGATAGCCACATCTTCTTGCTGCCGTCGGCGCGCGTGCACATCGTCTCGCTCTTGCAGGCCATGGGGCACGGGCTGGCGGTCGTCACCTCCGATGGCTGGGGCATCCAGGAGTATGTGACCCATGAGCGCAACGGGCTCATTGTTCCCGGTCGCCACGGCAAGACCTCATGGGCCGACTCGCAAGCCGGCATGCTTCGCGAGGATTACGAACCCACCTTCACCACGGATCCACAGGTCGTCGAGGGCATCGTCACGGCCGTGTCGCGGCTGGTGGAAGACCGCAAGCTGCGCAAGCGCCTGGGCCGCACCGCGCGGCTCGACGTGCAAACCACCTACAACCTGGAGCGCTGGAACGAAGGGCTCAGGCAGGCGCTGGATGGAGCGTTGAAGAACGCTGCCGACTTGCGTGCCCTGACCATGTCCTCGGAGGCAATGAAGGCACGGCGAAACTCGAAGTCAGGCGACTTGGGCAACGGCACAACGTCGCGGCGCGGCGAATTGCATGCGCCATCCGTTTCCGTAAGATGAAAGCCCATGTCGCGACATCAGGTTCTCGTCACCGACCTTGTAACAGGCAATCTCGAACCCGAGGAGCGCGTGCTCGGCGACCTGGCTGACGTGCGTGCCGTGGCCGCCGTCAACGAGGACGACCTCGTCGGCCAGGTCGAGGAGGCCGACGCCCTCATGGTCTATCACACCATGATCATCTCGCGCCGAACCATCGAGCGGTTGCGGCGCTGCAAGCTGATCGTCCGTTGCGGCGTCGGCTACGACAACGTGGACGGCGCCTGTGCCCGTGGCCGCGGCATCCCGCTCGCCAATGTGCCGGACTACGGGACCGAGGAAGTTGCCGACTCGGCCATCGGCATGGCCCTGGCGCTGACGCGTGGCATCACCTTTCTCAACGGACGGCTGCGCGACGAGCGCGGACCCTGGTCATGGCGGCAAGTAGTGCCGCTGCACCGTCTACGCGGGCGCTCATTCGGCATCGTCGGCCTCGGGCGCATCGGCACCGCCTTCGCCATCCGGGCCAAGGCGCTGGGCGTGAATGTCGTTTTCTTCGACCCCTACAAGCCGGATGGCTTCGACCGCGCCTTGCGGATCGAGCGTGTCGAGTCCCTGGACGAGCTGCTGGCGCGGTCGTTTGTCGTGAGCCTGCACTGCCCCCTGACCCGCGAAACCGAACGGCTCATCGACGCGGCGGCGCTGGCGCGAATGCAACCCGGGTCATACCTGGTGAACACGGCGCGTGGCGCCGTTGTGGATACGACGGCGCTCGCGCCGGCCATCGCCTCGGGTCGCCTGGCCGGCGCCGCCATTGACGTCCTGCCGCACGAGCCGCCGCTGGATGACGATCCGCTGATTGCCGCCTGGCGCGACCCTGGGCACGCGGCACACGACCGCGTCATCTTGAACCCGCACACGGCCTTCTACTCGGAAGAGGGGCTGATCGACATGCGCGTCAAAGGCGCGGAGGCATGCGGCCGCGCCTTGCAAGGCTTGCCGTTGCGAAACATCGTGAACTGAGAGTGGTTCGTGATGCGTCGCCATCGAGCGCGTGCCGCCAAAACTTCGTTAATTGACGGCCGCGTCGGCGGGGTGGATAATGACCCCCGTGCACACCACCCCGGTCAGTTTGCTCCAGCGTCTAGGCGAGCCCACAGGCGACGCCTGGGAGCAATTCGTCCGGCTGTACACGCCGCTGCTGTACGCCTGGGCCAGTCGGGCCGGCTTGCAGGACGCCGACGCCGCCGACCTGGTGCAGGAGGTGCTGCTGCTGCTGATCGCCAAGCTGCCCGAGTTCCGCTACGACCCGGGCAGGAGCTTCCGCGCCTGGCTGCGCACGGTGACCCTGAACAAGTATCGCGAACGGCGACGACGGGCCGCGCTGCCGGTGACCTCGGACCCCCGGGCCGCCGAAGCCCTGACCGCACCCGACGACCCGGAGGCGTTCTGGGAGACAGAATATCGGCAAAACCTGGTGGGCGAGGCGCTGCGGCTCATGCAGGCGGAGTTCCAGCCCACGACCTGGAAGGCGTGCTGGGAGCACCTGGCTTGCGGCCGGCCGGCGGCGGAGGTCGGGTCGGAGCTGAACCTGAACCCGGGCGCCGTCCGCGCCGCCACCTTTCGCGTGTTGACCCGGCTGCGCCAGCACCTGGCCGGCCTGCTGGACTGAGCGGCGCCCACCTTTATTCGCATTCCGCGTAACGCCAGGCCGCCTGGGCGCATATTCAGAGATGACGGCAAGCGCGCGACCGATCACCTTGCGGGGAGTATCCCATGGCAGAGCTCATGACCTGTCCCGATGCCACGACGTTGGCGCAGTTGCTGCGGGGCGACGCGTCGTCGGAGGCGCTGGAAGACTTTGCCGAGCACCTGGCCGGCTGTGCACACTGCGGCGGCGCGGCGGAAGCCGCTCACGGCGGCGACACGCTGGCCAGCGCAGTGCGGGCCCAGACCACCCGGGACCATCCACCGCCGCCGCCGCCGGCGCTGCTGGAGCGGCTGCTCCTTCTGGGCCGGCCGCCCGTTTCCAGCTCGACGCCGAGCGGCGAGACCGTCGAGGTCGCCGCACCCAGCGGCGCGGGAACGGCAGGCGAGACCCTGTCGTTCCTCGCTCCGCCGCAGGCCGCCGACGAGATTGGCCGCATCGGGACGTTCCGCGTCCTGAAGCTGCTCGGCGCCGGCGGCATGGGCCTGGTGTTCCAGGCCGAGGATGTCCATCTACGACGCAAGGTGGCGCTCAAGGTGATGCGGCCCGAGGCGGCCGGCAAGCCCGGCGCCCGCGAACGCTTTCTGCGCGAGGCCCAGGCGGCCGCCGCCATCGAGCATGAGCACATCGTCACCATCCATCACGTCGGCGAGGACCGCGGCGTCCCCTTCCTGGCCATGCCGTGGCTCAAGGGCATGAGTCTGGAAGAGCGTCTCAAACAGCCTGCGCCGCTGAAGCCGGCCCAGGTGGCCCGCGTCGGCCGGCAAGTCGCCCTCGGCCTGGCCGCCGCCCACGACCAGGGCCTGATCCACCGCGACATCAAGCCGGCCAACATCTGGCTCGAGGCGAGCACCGGACGTGAGTCCGGGGAGTCCCACGTCAAGATCCTCGACTTCGGCCTGGCCCGCGCCCTGGCGGACGACATGCACCTGACGCAGCCGGGCGCCATCCTGGGCACGCCGGCCTACATGGCGCCGGAGCAGGCCCGCGGCGAGGCCGTCGATCACCGCTGCGATCTGTTCAGTCTCGGCGTCGTGCTGTATCGCCTGGCCACCGGCCGGCTGCCCTTCCGGTATTGGTTCACGGCGCGGGCAATAGAGATATTGCCCTTTGTTGATTGTGGTGGGCTTGGACTGCCTCGACAAGCCAGTCGAAGACGTTGCAGGATTGGCGGCGGCAGGTTTCGATGACAGTCAGCAGTCGCTCGACGAACTGACTGCCGGACGCTGATTGCGTGCCGAACGAGAGCTTCCGCCAGATGACCGCGTGCCGCAGCGCTTGCTCGGCGGCATTGTTGG
>VGYC01000315.1 GCA_016873095.1 Planctomycetota bacterium
TATTCTTACGAAGTCGAGAGTTCTGCGGGGGAAGAGATTTTTGCCCCTTGGTGAGAACCGAAAAAAGACTGGCTCGTCGTACATCGCAACGGGCTCTCGTTTTGACAAGTTTGCTTGACATTTAGCCTGCTGAACCTTACAATGCCAGAGGTGGAGGCATCAACATGACCACCCCAGAACTTGGCAACCGTTTGAAAGTCGCGCGGGCCGAGCGCGGGCTTTCTCAGGAGCAACTCGCCGCCCTCGTGGGCGTGACCCGCCAAACCATCAGCGCCATCGAGACGCGGCAATACGGTCCCTCCGCGCTCTTGGCTTTCCTGCTTGCCAAACAACTCGGCAAGCAGGTCAATGAACTTTTCTTCCTCGACGGAGAAACACCATGAATCCCACACCTACAGTCGTTCGCGACGAACGGACGCTCGCCGTAGAGAATGCCAGCTACCGCTTAGCCTACTCGTTTGTCACGTTCGGCCTGTTGGCGCTGGTCGCCTACCGCAGCTACGTGCATAACGAGAGCCCCTGGGATCTCATGGCGCTCGTCATCCTGGGCGGCTTTCTCAGCGCGGCCTACCAAGGGTTCCACAAGGCTCTGACCGCGCGGTGGGCGCCGGTCTGCCTGACCATCGTCGCGGCGGGCGTATTGGCAGCGGTCATCGCTTGGCTCCGCTGACAGTGCCCTGACGCCGGGCCGCCTCAGGGGACATTGTGCGGCGCAATTCGAATCGTACCCCACACCCACCACCAACCTGACGCTGAGGTTCGTCGGTTGCCCGTGAGTCATCGGTCTGGAACACTTGAACCACACCGCCATTCCAGCCGACATGTCCATCGTGCGGTGCTGCTGGGTTCGCGGGCGCACGCGCGTTTTCGGCGAGGTGTGCTCATTCTGCGAGAATACACTGGGCGAGAATACAATGGCCGAAAGGGGGCTGCAAGGGGCCAAGGCGCTGATGGTTCGCACGCTTTCGCGGCGTCGCCGATGGTTCAACGCCGCGGCAAGGGACCCGCGAAAGCATGGCACCCGCCATGAAGAATGCCACCCCGCCGCGTTGTCCTCCGACGAATTGTACGACATGCAGCTTCGAACCGCAGGGGAGCGGACACAGCAACGACTCCCTGATGGTCGCGGCTCTGAAACACTTATTCTTCTCGCAGCGCCTCAGTCCTTCAGTGTCGTCTCGAAGTGATGATAGACTCGTCTAGTGAGGACGCCGGTTCGGGATGAGTGAGTAGCAAAGAGCACACTTGTGGGGCTGATTACGACACCATCTTGCACCTTGCTCTTGGGTCCCCTGGCTGCGAACCGGAAGCGATTGCCGTCGCGGGTGTAGCTGCCATGGCGAAGATTCGGCGCATCGGACTTCCTTTGCAGCCGCGGGACGATCTTATCGAGGTCCACAACCGTGCCCTCAAGGCTGACTCTTTCGTAATGCATCGCCGTACCGTCAGCGTAGAATCGCAGATAGTGCCAGCAGCCATCGGTATACAACCCATCGGTGCGGCGCGGCAACGGCTTGGCATCCGCGGCCAGGGATGAGGCGCTGGGGGCTTTCGCCGTCAACGACACGCGTGGCAGCGTGCTAAGCCAGTCCACGATTTGCCGGGTCGGTTTGTCGCCATGGACATCGCGTACCCGGCTGATTCCCACACGCGTGTCGGGCGCTTCGCCTCGAAAGGCGCGCTCCACGAGAACGCGCTTATCGACCAGGTCAACGAGCGTGGCCTGGCACAAGTAGACATAGGCGCCCACGCCGCCCGAGCTTCCAGGGGCCCCATAGCTGCCGATGCGATGCTCGGTCCAGTCCAGCCAGACGGCGACGCCGATTTCCTCTGGCGACTCACCGCGCAATTCCACCGGCAGGTCGCCGCGCAGCGGATCGATTTCTCGGCGCCTCTTAAGGTTCTGATATCGATTCTCGCTGATGTTCACCGTGACAATCTTGCCGCGAACATACGGGAAGTCGCATCCCGCGCGGTCCAGATTAGGAACTTCGACGTACGCGGCCGCCTGTTCGCGCAGCGCTTCCGGAGCGCTGGGCGAAAGCAGATAAACGATGCCAACGACGGCGAGAACCACGACAACGAGGACAAATCCGGCGCCCAGGATGGCTGCCTGACGGTGGCTCAATGGATTCGACACGCCGGACTTCTCGGAAGAGACACGCGAGGATTCTAGCTGCGCGAGCACAGACTTGCCGCAGGCCGGGCATTTGATCATCTTGCCGGTCGCAGAGTCGGCGATCCGAATGCGTTTGCGGCAATGGCCACAGCGCGTCTTGATGGGCATCATCCGGCTTTCCCGTGAGCCTGGTGTCCTCTCCAGGCGACATTGTACGAATTGCAGCTTCGACTCTCTTATCGATCCACTCGAGAGATCAGGCTTTGTCTTGAAACCGCTCAAGGGAGCAACTCCGCGAGACAGAAGCGGATGCATGCCACATGGATCATCGCCAGATAGTTCACCGCTGTTTTTTCGCACGCGGTGGGATAGCCGAAAGTTCTAGACTTCCCTCGCGCGAAGACTTCGGACATACGTTATGGTAAGCGAACGCCGACGATGAACTTCTCATGTTCGAACTTTTTCGGAATGCGTGAGAGCTTTTTCCCTCGACGTTTGCTTGTTTGAGAAGATTCGTGACGGGGAGAACAACCATGAACATTCACCAGGCGGCGGCGAACGGAAATGGCGAGGCGGTGCAGCGGCACCTCGATCACGGCGTGCCTGTCGATGGCTTGAACGCCGATCAGCAGACGCCATTGATGGAGGCGGCAGCCGCGGGGCGCGACGACGTCGTTCGCCTCTTGCTCAAGGCAGGGGCAAACCCGAAGCGGTTCAACTCCATCGCCCTCGATTTCGCCGTCCGCTTCGGCAACGTCGAATGCGTGCGGATGCTGCTGGCCGCCGGCGCCGATCCGAACCGCTCCAACCCCGCCGACGGCTTTGCAGACGGACGCGGTCAATGCCGACGCTTCCGACGCAGGTGACGAAGACGGCGAGAGCGACCCTGCCGACGGGTTCGAATTGGAGGACATCACCGAAGCGACCGATCCGCCGCCAATCATGGAGGCGGCTCAATTGGGCAACCTTGCGATGGTCGAACTGCTGCGATCCGCAGGGGCTCGCCTGGATGCCGAACACGACGGATACGGGCTGGTGGCAGCAGCACTCGTCGGCGGAAACGAGGCGATGGCGTTCGAATTCCTGAACCTGGGCGCGAGCCGACGCGGCGCGCTGCGCATCGCCCTGGAACGACGCAACGTCGATATCGCGGCAAGGCTCTTGGACTTGGGAGCCGACGTTGGCGATACCGGAACCGACGGCATGACGCCCCTCCTGCTCGCGGCCTACTACGGATGCGAGACGATCATCCCGCGATTACTGGCGGGTGGAGCGGACCTCGAACACCGCGATTCGTGGGGCAAGACCGCGTTGGCCCATGCCGTCCAAGAACGCAGGGCCAAAGCGGTTCGTGCCCTGTTGCAGGCCGGCGCGTCGGTCGCCAATGCCGAGCCGGGCGAATCGTTGCTCGTATCGGCCTGCGCTCAAGGCAACAAGGAAGTCGTGGGCATCATGCTGGAGTTTGGCGTCGACTCCAACGAACGGGAGCCGAGCGGCAAGACCGCCCTGTTGACGGCCATCGACGCGAAGCAACCGTCCACCGTGAAGCTTCTTCTCGAACGCGGCGCCGATGCGAACCTCTGCTTTCCGGCGGATAACAAACGGGCGAAACGCGCGGGCATGGTGTCAGCGACGTCGCCATTGATCGAGGCGGTGAAGAAAAAGTCAGAGCAGATGGTGACGATGTTGCTGCAAGCGGGCGCGGACGTGCATCACGCCGACGGCAAGGGTCGAACCGCCGCCGACTGGGCGACCACGGTAGGCGATCCGACGGTTCTCGCCCGGATTCGCGAAGCGGGGGGCGCCGTGGTGGTCGATGCCAAGACCATCGCGACGCACCAACTTCTTCGCGCGCTCAAGGACCAGAAGGCTGAGGCGGCACTTGAGGCTCTTGAAGCCAGCGCGGATCCGAACGCGTACGACGCCACAGCCAAGTCGGCCCTGACCTACGCCTGCCAGCACGGCATGGCCGAGGTCGTCGCGCGTTTGCTCAAGGCCGGCGCCCGGCCGAACGACATTTCCCAATGGCAAGAGACGCCACTACGTCATGCCTGCCTGCGGGGCAGGGTTGACCTCGTGCAATTGCTCCTGGCCGGCGGCGCGGACGTGAATGCTCATTACGCCGCCGCGTCCATCCCGCACGACCAACACAACACCGTTTTTCCCAGCCTGGAATCACCGTTGCACGACGCGGCTACCTACGGAAACGCCGAGGTGCTGCGGATGCTGATCGACGCGGGGGCGGATGTGAACTTCGTCGGCGAAACCGGCCAATCGCCGGTGATGGCCGCGGTGAACATGCGGCGCATGGATTCCGCGAAGATCCTGCTGGAAGCCGGCGCGATCGTTCGGCCCGAGGACGAGAGCGCGTTTGCCGCCTACCGATTCGCCGAACGGGCCAAGTCGCCCGCGTTCGAAGCCCTGGTCGAAACCATGCGGGCTGATTTGGGCGATCCGCTCGGCCATTCGATGTTGCCCGGCGCCAAGGTCTTTCAGATTCGCCTGGAGGATGGGTCGGAACTCCCGGCCGCGTCGCTCACCGACCCACAGGCGGCCCGCGCCTGGGGCGAACGGTTCGCCGAGATTTACGCCCAGCTCGATGCCCTGGCCGAACAGACCCGAGAACGGTTCATGCCCGAGGTTCGTGAACGGGGCTTTCTGTTGGTCGACGTGGGTAAACCGATCGGCTGTGGGCCGATGCTGCAATCGCTCATCTTGCTGCCGACGGCTGACAAATACGAAGCGATGTACGCTTTTGGTCTACGTGGCAACGATCAGGAATTGCGCACCGACGAAATGGTGGCCTGGTTTCGCAAGCTCGAGGCCGAGGAACCATTCGAACTTCGCGGCCTTCGCTTCGACACGGTGGACATCGTGTTCGCGAAGCCCGTCGCCGATCCCGAGCGCTGGGCCAAGGAGATGGCCTATTTCTGCCACGATCTGGTCGGCACAGAAGTGTCGGCGATTCGCGGCTTGGCGGAAAGGTTACGAACGGAGCGGCGCGTACATTTCTGGTGGGATTGAGACTCAAGCAGCCATGTCGATCACCGAGCGACGAGGAATACAAGGCGGCCTGCATTCCTCCGCTGCGGTGGCGTCGGGAGACCAGCGCCGAGCGCGGGTCGAGCGCGGCAGGTCGGGCCCACGTTCGCGAAACCGCCGAGCGAGCTTCGGATCACGCTTGTCTGGGCGAGCGCGTTCGCTATCAGCGTTCGTTGCGCTGGCGCACGGGCACATCCCACAAGCGGATGCGCTGGTCGCGGGCGCCGGAAATGAGCGTGAGGCCGTCGGGCGCGAAGGCGAGCGCCTCGATCATGCCGGTGTGGCCTACGAAGGTGGCGACGGCCTTGCCCGTGTTCAGGTCCCAGAGCTGGATATGGGCGGCGGCGTCGTGGCCGGTGGCCAGGAGGTTGCTGTCCGGGCTGAAGGCCAGGCTATGGGTATTGCTGGTGGTGAGCGGGATCGTCTTGACTTGCTTGCCGGTAGCGATGTCCCAGAGCATGACGCGCGGCCGGTTGCCGCCGCTGGCGGCGGCGAGCCACTTGCCGTTGGGGCTGAATGCGGCCGGGCTGCCGCCGTGCAGATCGTTCAGGCCTTTCAGGGCCAGCGTTTCCTTGTCGCCGGCCACGTCCCAGAGGTTGACGGCGGCGTCGCGGGCGCCCGGCAAGCGCGCCAGCGTCTTGCCGTCGGACGATAGCTCGGCCTTGCTCAGATCGCGAATCTTGCCGAACAGTTCGCCGATCTGCTTGCCCTTGATTGCGTCCCAGACCTTGATGTCGCCCTCGACACTGGCGGAGATGATCTTCTTGCCGTCGGGGGAGAAGTGCACGGCGATGATGCGCTGCTGGTGGCCAGTGAGGACGGCGAGCGGCTTGCCGGTGGCGATATTCCAGATGATGATGCGTTTATCGTTGAAGCCACCGCTGGCGGCGCGCTTGCCGTCGGGGCTGATGGCCAGGGCGAGGACGCCGCGGCCGTCGTGCCCCTGGCCGCGAACACGCTCCTTCTTGCCGGCCACGTCCCAGAAGCGCACGCCGCCGAAGCCGGCGCACGCCGAGACGATGGTCCGCTGGTCGGGCGTCATGGCCACGCGGCAGGGATAGTGCTTGTCCCCGTACAAGACCGCGCGCGGCATGATCTCGGGCACGGCCTCTTTTTTCTGCTCCTGCGCATTCAACGCCTGCGCCGCCCACGTGACGCCGGCGACACTCAAAGCCAGTCCGGCAAGATTGCAAACGCTACGCAACATGATCGATCTCCACCTTGTATGGGTCAGGCCGGATTCCAGGGAGCGCCCGGCCACAGTCAGTACATTGCGCTTGCTTGAGCCTGCGCCACTTGCAGTTTTTTTGGGCAGCAGGCACCACCCACTTGGTTATTGTCGTTCCACGGCTCGGCAGGAGCCTCGCCCCTCCCAGCGCGGACCGCTGCTCAGGGACTTACGAAACAATCATCTAGCGAGGCTTCGCCTCAGACCGACGAGGCGTGCCCCGATGCAGGTCAATATAAAAGGCTCCGGTCGAGCCTATGATGGGTCTGCCGAAGCAGGCCCGTTTTACCGCATGGCGGTGATGGTCCC
>VGYC01000316.1 GCA_016873095.1 Planctomycetota bacterium
GCCCGCGCGTCCTCCTTGAGTCGCTCGATGTCCTCCATGCTGCCAGACTATCAAACCGATCACCGCGCAGCTGCGCCAGTTTCGAAGTCTCTGCAGACGCTCGCTGTCGCAGAATGGGCAACTACGTCGGATCTTCAAGCCGCGACTGGCCAGGGCGCGATAGAGAAGTCCGCCGCCGGCACTCATGACAGCCAGGCCGACAGCGATGACGATGACTTTCATGAGGTTGAAGGCCCCCGGCCCGGTGTAATGAATGGTCGTCTTGTCTCCCTCCGTATGTCGGAATAGCTCCGTTTTCTTGTTATCGGAGGGGGGGGGCGGACAGAACGAAGATGAAGATGCCGAGACCAATCAGCGAGGCCACGCCGCCGAGAACTATGTTCATGACGCTGTTGACAGTGGAAACGCGGTATTCACGAACGAGTTCGCCCAGCGCCGAAGCCGCGGGCAACTTTTTGTCGGGATTCACAGGACTTTTCCGAGTGAGCAGCGTCCGGCTCACTGCCTCGGCTGCGCGGGCGCCCCGCCCAGGCTTGGCAGCCGGCTTCTCCGCGACAGCATCCGCCTCACGATGCAGTTTTTCGAGCGCAGCGCCCGCGGAGTTGCAGTACGGGCATTCATCGACATCGGCGTCCAACGGGGCGTCGCAGACCGAACACAGGCGCAGCTTCCCTTCCTCGCCCGCCTTGCGTCCCGTGCGGAAATCGAAACCGCAGTGCGTGCACGTTTTCGCACCCGGCTTGAGGCGTTGACCGCAATCAGGACAGGGCTGGTCGTCTTCTGCCGCCAGAGCGAAAGTGGCTGCCGACGCCGCGGACTTCGCCGCGCGCGCCGGAATGGTCAGCACCTGACCACATTTCGGGCACTTGCATTTCTTCCCTTGCAACTCGTCGATCGCTTTGATTGTCTTGCCACAAGAGCAATCAAACTGGATGGCCATCGTGGATGAACTCCTTCGATTGGTTTTTCACCCACTCGCCGCCCGCGAGCCCGAAACCGAGAGAGAGGACCAGCGCTGTCATTTTGAGAGCCCTTGGAATGATGATGAAGCGTGATCCGGGTTTGCTTCCACTTTACCGCGAATGCGGCACGGATCAACGGGGATGGCGAAAAATGTGATGTGTTGCTTGCGTTTCGCGTTCGCGAGACCCTGTCCTTGGCAAGAGCCGCGAACGCGAAACGTCAAACGATCGTTTGCTACCTAGGCGGATGCTGTTGCGGTTTCCGCGCTCTCGACAGCTTCCGTCTGCGGCATCGGGTGCTTCAAGGTCAGCACCGGGCAGGCACACTTGCGCACGACCTGTTCGGCGACGCTGCCCATGAGCAACCGGCCCAGACCGGTCCGGCCGTGCGTGCCCATGACGACCATGTCGCAGGCGAATTCCTCGGCGAGACGGATGATCTCGGCCGGCACGTCCCCCTCCACGAGCTTGCGTTCGACCGTGATGCCGGCCGGCTTCATTGATGCCAGCTTCTCCTCCAGGTCGTGGTATAACTCAGGCGGCTCGGGCGGCATGGCGCCGAACTCGCCGTACAGCACCGTCGTTGTCGGCTTCACATGCAGCAAGATCAGCCGGGCCTTGTAGTCACGCGCCAGAGCGCAGGCTGTGTGAAAGGCGAACTCCGAGTAGTTCGAGAAGTCCGTCGGATGCAGAATGGTTCGAATCTTCAACATGATCAGTCCCTCCAAGATGAGTAAAGCGCTCGTGCGCAATCGAGCAGTTTGACAACATCGGCGTCGGCGACCTGGGTGAAGTCGCTGTAAAACTGGCCTATCGCCAGGAACGATTCCGGTTGCAGCAAGCACACCAGTCGATCGCACAGCGGCCGGATCTCGCGAAGCCGGTCCGCGGCAGCAACGGGCACGGCCACGATGACCTCGCGCGCCTGCTGCTCCGCCTCCTGGCCGCGCAGCACCTTCAGGGCTGCGATCATGGTGGCGCCTGTGGCGATGCCGTCGTCGGTGACGATGACGGACCGGCCGGCCAGCGGGACGCGTGGACGAACCTCCCGGAAGAGCTTTTGCCGCCGGGCAATCTCGCGTTTCTGCGTGCGGATCTCTTCCTTGAGGTAATCGTCATCAACGTTCCAGACTTCGGCGGCGCGGTCGTTCAACTGGACTTCGCCCGTCTCGGACAGGGCGCCGATCGCCAGTTCGGGCTGGCCCGGTGCGCGGAGCTTCCGGGCCAGCACGATATCCAGCTCGGCGCCCAGCTCTTCTGCCAGAACGGCGCCGATGGCGACGCCGCCGCGCGGTATTCCCAGCACGACCGGGTCATGCAGGGGGACTTCCTTCAGTTTGGCTGCCATGCGCCAGCCGGCGTCAGCGCGATCGCGGAACATGAAGCACCTCGCTTTCGCCCCCCCCCATTCCTGAGCTTGGAGCGACTTCGCTCCGTTTGCAACGGTTTTTTCCAATTTTCCAGCGCAAAAGCTACAACGTGCAACCGGTGTGCCAAAGCTGCACCAATCAAAAGTGCTGGGCTTTTGCCGCAACGCGTGGAAGCAGTGCCATCCTTGGCTTGGGTCGGCGGGCAGAAACCGCCCAGCGCTGTGCGGAAAACGCGCGGACGCGAACCGGTTGTTCACAAGTTGGCGAAATTGCGGAACAGAGGCGTCTTGACAGTGACCGTGCGGGCATTGGCTAGCTTTCGTGGCCGGAAAAGTTTGACCTTTCCTTAATCCCGCGCAAAACTTGGGAACCACTCATTCTTGGATTCGTCACCGGCGGCGAACACGCTCCAGGATTGCGGTGCGGCAGCAGGGAACGACTTCGATGTATCGCAGCAGCCTGATGCGGTTGGCGCTTCTGGGGGCGGCGCTTTTCGGAGGGGCGATGCCGGCCCAGGCCGACACCTGGGCGGAGGCGCTCTTCGACAACGTGGTCCGGGACTTCGGTGCCGCGCCGCGCGGCAGCGTACTCACGCATCATTTTCGCATCGCCAATCGCACCAAGACCCCCGTGCGCATCTCCAGCATCCGTGTTTCCTGCGGCTGTGTCTCCGCCCAGGCCATTGAAGGGGTCATCGCTCCCGGCAAGGACTCGGCCATCCTGATCACCATGGATACCCGCCGGTTTCAGAATTCCAAGACCGTGACGGTTTATGTGCAGTTCGATCAGCCGCACTTCGAGGAAGTCCGCCTTTATGTTCAGGCCAACAGCCGGGACGACATTGCGGTCTTGCCCGAATCGCTCGCTTTCGGCAAGATCAAGCGCGGCGTAGCGCCGGTGGTGGCAACGACGCTGTCCTTTCTGAGCAACGGCCAGGTGGAGATCAACAAGCTCCGCTGCGACAGCAACTACGTGACGCTGGCCGTCAAGGAACTGCGCCGTGGGCCTGGCGAGGTTGCTTATCAACTGTCCGCGCGTCTGCGGCCTGATGCGCCTCCCGGCAAGTGGTACTCCGATGTCTGGGTCTTCACCAACGACGCCAACTTTGCCAAGGTTTGCGTCCCCTTGACTGTCGAGATCGAGGCGCCCGCCGCCAGGCCCAAACCGCCGATCAAGCCTGGCGCCCCGGCCCCGCCAACCGTGTCGATGGGCATGCTCCGACCCGGCGATACCATCGAGCGCAAGGTCATCCTCCGTGGCGCCAGTCCGTTCCGCATCACGTCCATCAGCGGCACCGACGAGGAGGTCCGCGTCCGCGAGACCACTGGCCACTTGCGCCATGTCCACGTCCTGACCGTCACCCTGCGCCCCGCCAATTCCGGACTGATCAATCGCACCCTGCGCATCCGCACCGACCAGGGCAAGGGCAATGAGATCGAGTTCCAGGCCAAGGCGCAGGTCATTCCGTAGAGCATTGGTTGACTGCGGGTTTCAGATTCCAATCCAGAAGCTGGAAACTAGAATGCCATCGTTTCTGGCTTCTTGTTTTCCCGGTCTGGAGTCTCCAATGATCCGCTGCCTGACGTGCTGTCTGGTAGTTGTTGTCGCTTTGCTTGTTGCCGCCTTGCTTGTTGCCGATGGGACGCGCGGCCAGCAAGCCGGCGTTCCCGAGGAAGGCATCACCGCGACTTTTTCGATCGCCGCGGTCGATCCGGAACTGGGCATCTGCGGCGGCGCGGTGGCGAGCAAGTATCCGGCCGTGGGCAAGGCGGTGGTATTCGCCCGGCCAGGTGTTGGCGTCCTGTGCACGCAGCACTGGAACCTGTCGCGCTTCGGGCCGCAAAGTCTTGATCTGCTCGCCAAGGGCAAGCTGCCGGAAGAGGTTCTGGGTGAACTGCTGCGCGACGACCCACAGCGCGATCAGCGGCAGCTGGCACTGGTGGACATGCACGGCCGGGCCGTACTGCGCCATCCCACCAAGGCGGGCAAGGCCAGCAACTACTGGGGCGGAATGAGCGGCCGCTATTACGCATGCCAGGGGAACACGCTCACCGGACGCGAGGTCATCATCGCCATGTCAAAGGCTTACGAGGAAACACGCGGCAGCCTGGCGGATCGCCTGATGGCGGCACTGGTGGCCGGCGATTGTGCCGGGGGCGATCACCGCGGCCGTCTCGCCGCCGGCATCCGTGTCTGCAAGCGCGGCGTCGACGGCTACTGGCTCGACTTGCATATCGACAAGAGCAACGACGCCGTCATCGATCTCGCCAGGAGCTATGCCGAGTTGAAGCACGAAGCGAAAGGCGAATGGGCCGGCGCCAGAGCGCCCTTCAAGCATCCTTGCCCGAAGCGGCCGGCGCCAAAGGCGCCTTGATCTCCCGGCCCTTGGTCCTCACCAGTCGTCTGGAACTACCTTGATCTCGGTAGCCTTTCCAGCTCAGCTTCGATGCGCGTGTACGCCGACCGCGCACGAGAAGCGACGGAAGTTTCCGAATATGAAGTGAAGACCTGGTAATAGCATGTGCCGGCATAGAAGGAATTGCCTTCTTGTTCCGCCGTGATTCCTCTTTGAAAGAGCTCTTTCGCCTTGGCTTCCAGCTCATCGGAATTGCGCACCAGCGTTCGCCCTTCCCGGGTTATCGCTGTCCTCGCCGTCGGTGTCTGCGGAGTAGTAGTCCTCGGGACAGCCATTCTGAGCGGCACGGCCGGACTGGCGATCGTGCCGGGAATGCTCGAGTAGGCAGCGGTCGGATAAACCGGCGTAGGATATGGATACGTCAACAGACTCGGAAAGCTCGGCGTCATGGGAATCAGCATTGGCAACCGAGGCTGGATGAGCCGGTGCATGCGCAGGCAACAGCATTGAGCTGCCGCCCTCTCGTTCGTCACGAGACATCCGCCAAGGACCAGAATTCCGAGCAGTAGTTTGCGCATGGGTACCTCTTCGTCCGAAGTGTTGCGTCACGTTTCCCTATGAAGTAAACACGCGACGGCCGATTTCGTTTGGGTATTCGCCCGGAGACTGTCCGAAGACTCTGAAGTCACTCCGGCCACACCAGTTCCGCCAGCACCGGGCGGTGCGGCGAGCCCAGGCTTGGGCCGACCCGGCAGCGCGTGCAATGCCAGCCCTTGCCGAGCAGGACATGGTCGATGCGCGTCGCCAGGGTACGCGTGACAAAGGTGTAGCCCCATCCCCAGCCGGCGGTCGAGAATGCGTCCGTCTGCTCATGCCACACGGCGCGAAACAGCGCGCTCTCGGTCGGCGTGTTGAAATCGCCGGCCAGGAGCAAAGGGCCGGCGACTTGCCGCGCTTTTTCGGCGATGAAGCACGATTGCCGGTGGCGCAACTCGGTGTTGGCGATGATGCTGTCGGCGCCGCCGGGCTGATCGTCGGCGACCTTCGCCAGGCCGTGGCGCGGACTGGCCAGGTGCAGGTTGAATACGGTCAACGGTCCGGCCGATGACGTCGCCGGCCACGCGAGCTCATGGCTCGCCGTTGCTGCCTCGGCGTCCATCGAGTATCTGCCGAACACCTGCGTACGCTGGATCGGAAAGCGGCTGGCAATGAACAGCGCCGCGGTACGGTAGGTGTGCCAGTCTGGCGCTTTCAGCAACTCCGAATGATTGTCGCGGTTCCATTCCTGCAGAAGGACGATGTCCGGCTTGAAGCTACGAATCAGCTCGTCGAGCGGGGTGGCATCGTGCCTGGCGTAGTGCATGTTGCAACTCAGCACACGCAGCGGCGTGCCCCTGGGCGGGGATGTCAACAGGCGCCCCCCAGGGATGACCAGGCCCATGACCGGACCGAGAACAATGACGGCTGTAACCAGCAAGATGGGAAGGAACCGAGGTCGCCGCCATGCTGCCAGCGGCACCAGGGCCGCCAGCGGCACGGCCAGCAGCCAGCGCGGCGCGAACAGCAGGAAGGTGGCCGGCCACCAGTCGTCGCCGTATTGCAGCAGCCCCCAGCAGGCCAGCGCTGTCAGCAAGTAAAGAATGCTAACCCAGCAGACGAGGCGGGCGCCACGTTTGGCGGGCGTGGGCGGCATCGACACTTCTTCAAGTTTCGGGCCGGTGGACAAGTCTGGATCCTCGCCGCTGGGTTGTGCAACGATTACTTGATAGATTCTAGCGAGGCTTCGCCTCAGACCGACGAGGCGTGCCCCGATGCAGGTCAATATAAAAGGCTCCGGTCGAGCCTATGATGGGTCTGCCGAAGCAGGCCCGTTTTACCGCATGGCGGTGATGGTCCC
>VGYC01000317.1 GCA_016873095.1 Planctomycetota bacterium
TCGCCGTGTTTGATCGTGCCTGGGCATAGCCGTGACCGATTCTGACACCCAAGCATGGTGACATCCGAAGCGGAACACAAATTAGGCCAAACGGGGGCTCGACGCGACAGTGGATCGCGCTATTCGGCCCCTTCGAGGGAGACCAGACCGTGACCCAGACCAGCGTATGCAAATGTTCGCGGCCCAAGCTGCCGGGCGCGCGCGTTTCAACCAGGGGAACGCTCGCCGTCGCCCTCGTCGCCGTCGCCCTCACGACGGGCTGCGCCGAGAACGGGGAGATGTTCCGTGGAATGTCCTGGTTTCAGAAGCCTGCGTTGGCTGGTGCCGAAAAGACCTATGTGACCCTGCCGGATGGTGTGACAGGGCTTGGCTCCGAGGGGCTTGAAGGCTCGTTGCGCAACGCGATGGATCTTGCGAAGGCCAAGCGCTTCGATGAGGCGCGCGCTGCCCTGAACGATCTGTCGGGCTCGCTCGCGCCGGGGTCCGAGATATGGCGGGCCGTCAAATGCTCAGAGTTGACCCTGGCTATCAGGGGTGGAGACCTCGCGGCTCTCGTCACGTCGGCGGATGCGGTCGAGCGAACGCTCCGCGATGCCTTGCGCCCCCCGAACGAGTGCGTGCAGCAACTCGCCATTGCTCGAGCCATCCGCGGCCGGCCACTGCCGATCAATACGCCGGAGGGTCTCGCCGCGGCCTTGCAGGCCTCGCCGGCCGCGCAGGGCAGCAAAGTGGCCAGCCGCGACTCAGCGTCAGTGCAAACCCGATAGGAAAGGCAGGACACTCATGTCCGGTTCCGTGTCTCTTCGTATGGCGTTTGTGACGTTCCTGGTCGTGCTGTCTGCCGGCGCGGCCTTGGCCCAGCAGCGCTCGATCCAGCTCGATGTCGATATCAACAAGACGTTCGAAGCCGTTGAGCGAAACAAGTCGGGCTTTGATGCGGCTGTGCTGCCGGCACGCAAGCAGCTGGAAACATTGGCCCATCGTTCGGCCGACATCGCCCGCCAGATCAGTGCTCTTTCATCCGGCGCCAACGACGAGCAGCGCCAGGCCCGGCTTCAGGAACTGCACGCCGAGGCCGTCCAGGCTCACGCCGAGTACCTGAAGCAATCCAGTACTATCGTTAGCGAAGCCTCGAAGCTCATCGCCGGCAATATGAGCGCTCTCGACACGCTCGCGCGGCGCCTGGAGAAATCGGGTGACGCCTCCCCCGACATCAAGAAAATGCAGGCTCGCATCGAGACCCAGACCGAGGTCGGGCGACAGATCATCCGGGAAATCCGGGCGATCCAGAACCTCGCGGCGCAGGATCCTGCGCTCGCGCGTCGTGTCAATTCCCTGATTGTCACCGCCAGCGCCGTCGACCGCAGCATCACCGCACAGAAAATGAGGATGCAGGCTAACCAGCTCGACGGCCTCGATGCCGACCATAGCCGGGTCGTCGGGATGATCAACGTCGCGGTAACCGAACTCGCCGACATGTATACGGCGCTGGAGGCGGACAAGGCGCTGCTCGGTGAGCTCAAAGAGGAAGTGGAGCTTGCCGTAAACCTCGGCCTTCTGGATTTGACAAAGCAGGTGGTGCAGCGGTCGCTTCCGACACTTATTGACCCGACAGGTGACAGTGTTGTCCCGGGCCTGAGCGCCACGATCTCAAATATGCGCGAGCAGAACCGCATGATCCTGACGCGCGAGCGCGGGGCGCCGACCGACGTCGAGAGAGGTTCAGCCCCGGCGGTTGTCCGGGATGTTCCGCAATTCAAGAATTTCTGACCAGGAGGACTGAATGCGCATCCCCCGATCCCTGATGGCAATCGCTGTATTCAGTCTCTGCGGCGCGGCCACTGCACCTGCTTTCGCCGATCCCAAGCCCGAGGACCAGGTGCGGCAGGTTCTGCTTAACCGCAACGCGGACCTTCGCGCTGCCCTGTTGAAGGCGTGGCTATCCCGACCCGATGCATCGGAGGCCACCAAGATCCGATCCCTGGCCGTCGACCTCTATGCCAGCGAGGCGCGACTGATGGCGCTGGGACAATCCCGGCCCATGATTCTCGACGGTGCTGGGATCAGTGAAGTGCCTTACTACGTCCTCGCCGAGCGCTCCCGGATCGTTCTCGATCCGTGGGCGCCTTTCGCCGGGCGTACCTTTGCCGTTGCCCGGGAGGCGGGCAGGTGAAGGAGGCGCTCGATCTGCTGCCCGCCGCGCCTGCAGGTCGGCTCGCGCTCATGCTGCGCGAAGTCGATACGCTTGTCGTGACTGCAATGCTTGCGGTTGGAGTCTATCTGGTTCTGTTGACGATCGGTGTCCAGATCGATCCGCACACGACCTCACGCAAGGCGGCCGAGTTTCTTGGCGTGACGGGGCCGGTGTTCCTGATCGCAGGCGCGTTTCTCGCCTGGGTCGCGGGCGCACTCGTGGTGGAAATGTTCGGCCTGACATCGGTGCCGCGCAACTGGGCGCCTCTCGCGGCTGCCCTGTTCTATGTCGAAAACGCCGCCCCGTTTGTCGGCCTTCTGGAGTGTTTCATCAGTATCGTGTCGGCGCTGCTCGCATACTCCGCAGCCGCTGCCGGGCCCCAGGCGCAGTCAGCCATGATTGCCAACATTGCGGTCGCATTGGGCGCGTCGGCGGCGGGATGTTTCATTGCACTCTGTGCTCACAGCCTCAAGACGGTCGTGATGTACCGGGATGGCAACGCATGACCCGGCCCCTGAAACTCGCCGAAGCCGGAAACCTCCGGCTGCCGGTACCGTTCTTCGATCTTTTGATGGTGCTGCTCATCTGCTTCATGATGTTTCTGGCACCCACACCGCGCCCGTCCCTCGATACCAGCAGCATTGACGTTCCGCTCAGCCGCCACGCCGGCGAGACCGATGTGTCAACGCTGATGCCCGCGGTGCCCCGCAGGCACGGTACGGGCTGGATATACGAGCTGATCCCCGATGGCAGGCGCCTTGCGGCAGCTGACCTTGCGATGGCGGCGACAGCCGAGCGCAGAAAAGTGGTTCTGGTGGTCCCAGCGACTGTGAACTTGCAGCAGTTCATCGAAATGCAGGCGGATATACGCAGCCAGAAGATTGAGTTCGGCCTGGCCGTCAGGGAGGAGGTAAGGAAATGATCCGAAGTCTCATGCTGATTGTACTGCTGGGCATCATGGTGATCATGGCTCGCGGCAATCCGGGAGCATTGCCCGAAGCTGCCCGCTCGGCTGGCGCCGCGATCGAGGATCAGATCCGCAAGACTGCATCGGCCGCCGCTGATCCATCACCTGCTGAATCGATTTCACGCCCGTCTCCGGAGCGCCGACAAGCCCCCTCGGTTGAGGAACGCCCGCTGCCGAAGCCGCCTGCAAGCCGGCCACCAACGATCTTGCAGCCGGCCACACCGCCCACAATACGCAACGCTGGACGCACGGATGATGGTCCATCGATGCCGGCGGTCCCCCGCATGCCGGTCGACGAGGCCCCGATCGGCAGAGAACCGTCGCCGCGGGTTGCGGTCCCCAGGGACGCGGCACTGCCGGTAGCAGCCGTCTCGACCGCACCGGCGGGGAGCGCTGGATCCACCACGATCACTCAGCCGGAAGCCCCCAGCCGATCCGTTCCGATTGAGTCCCTGCTGCGCAACGCCGCCCGCATCCTCGCGGAGACGGAGTTGCCGCGGTGAGACAGGTCGGGAGGCAACGTCTCGGGCTATTTGGGCTCCTCATGTTGCTGTTCATTGCCGGCGTCCTGCTCTGGATGCCGGCCACTGCGCAGCGCCAAATCGATGTCCGATTTGACACCGCCCCGCCGGCTCCCGCGACCAATGCTTCGACTGCGCCGTCAGTGCCGCCCCGTTCGGCGTCCGTTCAGCTCTATGACGCCAGGGTGTTGGAGCGACCCATGGAGCCGGCTCCCCGCACCGTAACTACACCCAAGCCGCCTCGGGCGGCTCCACGCCAGGAAGCAGCGCGCCCCGAGGGCGTCGATCCGCCGGCGCCGCAACCACCACAGTCACACACGTTGCCCCGGGCGACCGAGCCAGCCAAGGAGCCGCCACCTAAAGCCGCGCAATCTCCAGCTGCTCTACCCGCGCCCCCCGATTCCCAGCTTTCACCATCGGTTCCTGCACCTGATCCGCCGGTCTCCGCCGGTCTCAAACCCGGCCGATATCCTCCTCTCGTCGTCGGGTTTGAGACTATCGGGCTCGAGCGTTATGCCCGTTTAACCGAGCGGATCGGCGGGGCTTTTTTCATCTATCTTGGCGACGAGGGGCTGGGCGCGCGCGTCTCGCTCGCGGAGCAGCGGATCGTTGCGGGACCACCGAGCCCGGACCTCGCGGTTGAGCGGCCGTATCTGGTCAGCGATCCCGCCATCGGCGATCGCCTGTCTGACCTCGAGCTTCCCGTTAGCGCCAGCCGGTCGGCCGTTGTCATGCTCTGGCCGCGGACTCTGGACGCGCGCGCCTGGGATGCCATCGAGGCTGCGTTGCACCATGAGCGCATTGACGGTGACCAGATCGTTCAGGTGGAGGCCGCACTTACGGAGACGTTTGGACGGCTGACGCTGCGAATCGAAGCGCTCACGCTGAAGCCTGACGGGCGACGGTATGTCCTGAGCAGGCCACGAACGGTGCGGATCACGTCATGAGCCAGACCGGCAGATGGGTTCCGTGTCTGCTCGCCTGCAGTATTGTGGGCGTCCCGGTGACCATTGCGGCCCGTGAGCTCGACGCCGTCATATCGGCTGCCTACGGCTATGCCCGGTTGAGCCAATCGCTTGACCGCGTTAGCCAGGCCCGGGTGGCTCCGATCCGGAAGCCGCCGCCCGGTCGGTTCGAGCCTGAAATCCGGCGCGCCGCGCTTCGGAACGGCGTTTCCCCCGAATTGCTCCTCGCCATCGTCGAGGTCGAGTCGAACTTCAACCCCGGTGCCGTCAGCCGCAAGGGAGCGCTGGGCCTTGGGCAGGTGATGCCGGCGACCGCCATGGATGTGGGGATCCGACCTGAACACCTGTGGCACCCTGAGACCAACGCGGAAGCGGCCGCCCGTTATCTCAGATGGCTCGGCAAGCGATACCAGTGGCGCGTGGACCCCATGCTGATCGGATATAACGCTGGCCCGGCCGCCGCCGACGGCCTGCAACCGGTGCCGGCAGAGACGCGCCGATACGTTGCAAATGTCCGCAAGGCCTATCTCCGCCGAAAAACCGATACCAGCCACGGCATCTACGGCGACCCACTCAAGCGCACACAGTGGACAAGCTACCAGCCATGACCCTCACGATCGCCTTATTCCTCGCTCTTCAGCTCGGCGCATGCTCCGGTTTCCCGCTTGCCGGGAGCATGGGCTGCCCGCTGCCGGGAGGTTCGCCCGCATGGACCGAGGTCAGGGTCCAGATCGTGCCGCGCCGCGAGCTGCAAAGCCGGGCCAAGTCAACGGGGGCCACCGTGCATCCGTGGCTGTCCGTACATGGCATGGCGGAGTGGACCCCGGACAATCGGGCCTGCGTTGTCACGCTCGCCGACGACCAAGACGGATTCGCCGCCCTTGAGCATGAGCTGTGGCACTGCAAACGAGGGGCCTGGCTCCCATGAACATCCCCACCCCGCAGAAGTCCAGACGTCGGTCCATGCCGATGGTGGACGACTACGGCCGGCTGCGTACCGTGATCGAGCCAAAAATGCATTTGCCGTTGCCGAGGCGCGGCCTGCTTGTGGCAACGGCGCTCGCCAGCCTGCTGGCGGCAACCGGGTGCACCGAGACGCGCTACGCTCCGATCAGTGCGGAGGAGCCTGGAGCCGACCCGCTGCGTCGTCTCGAGCGGGTGGTCGAATACGAAAGAAACGAAGAACTTCTGACACAACCATTCGCCTGCGCGCTGCTATTGCCGGTCGCCGGCGAGCCGGTGGCAGCACCCCTCGCAGTGATTATCGAGGAGTCGATCACTCGCCACCTGGCGCTACGCATACCTCGGGTGATTGTCGGTGATTTCCGTGATCAGCAGGCGCGTTACCACGGCGTGACCATTGCCAGCATGCGCGACGCCCTGCCGCTTGCGAAAACCATGAAATGCGAAGCGCTCGTCGAAGCGCGCATCATCGCCGCAGAGGGAACCTTCGTCGTCTTTTATGCTGGCTACCAGCTGGGCCTTGATCTGCGCGTCTTGCGCGTCCGCGACAACAAGGAACTGTGGCGCAGCCGCCATGCCGGAAGTCGAAGCAGTGGCGGCCTGCCGTTGTCGCTCGCCGCCCCGGTATTCGTCTGGTCGGCCGCCTCGCTCGCTCGCGACGAAGAGGCTATCCACTCGCTTGTCGATGAGCTGGTCCGTCGCTTGTTCGTGACGTGGCCTTCCGCACGACGTCTGGGTTAAGGGGCTTTACGCCCTAATAAATTGAACTGTGTGTACCGAGAATTATATCCGTAGTATTTCATGATTTCCAATTCATCGAAACGACAGCGGCGGCTTTGGGACACTTCCGGTCTGCGCGATCACCAGTATCTGCGGCTCAAGGTTCTCACATGTATGCTTCCGGCGCTCTGAAATTGGGTGCCGTCGCGAACGTGTTTGGAATTAGGCGTGGCGCGCTCTCCGGCA
>VGYC01000318.1 GCA_016873095.1 Planctomycetota bacterium
ATCGGCACAGTCAAATCGACCCGATGTTTTTTTGTGCGGACTTCGATTCGGTTGCGCCGCTCTGTTCACCTGGTGTTTTGCGGCAATTTCTGACCCTGAGCGGCGCTCAACGCCCGCGGGCGTCGAGCGCCGCCAGGTGCTGGAGGGCGCCGACCTCTCCGAACGAGCGAATCAGCCACGTCGTTTTGTGGGTCGGCGGAATCGGGCACGTTCCTGACAAGGTTCCATTGATCCTGGACAGTCACGGTGACAGCGTCAAAGACTCTTCCGGGCACGTTATTCCCGCAGGCGTGCATTTGCGGCCATTCCGGGAGAAGTCATGGTATTTCCGCAATGCCAGCCATGCGATCCGCGTCCTGCATCGTTGACCTACCAGCAGAATCCTGTGAATGGCCCTCCTGTGGTAGGACCGCGAAGCTCTCTTGGCGTTTTACCGATTTCCCGGCGGAGCACTGGTCGCACAATCGCACCACGAATCCGATCGAGTCGGTGCTGGCCACGGTACGACTGCGGACATGCAAGACCAAGGGCTGCGGGAGTCGCGTGGCCTGCGAAACGATGGTGTGTCCTGACCGATCTGCTCCGCCAAGGGGCTAGGACTTGCGGTATGCCACCTTGAATTGGTCAATCGTGAAGATAGACATGAATGGGATTTTCTCTTCGGCAAACAGATGCGCGGCCCCTTCCTGCCGATCAACTAGAACGGCGATGAGTGCTGGCTGACATTCCGCGAGGCGGGCAGCTTTCACGGCCTTCATGATGGAGCCGCCCTTCGTGGCGACATCATCGACGATGGCCACTTTCCAGCCTGATTTGGTCGTCCCTTCGATCAGCTTCTTCGTGCCGTGCTTCTTGGCTTCGTTGCGAACAAAGAATCCTTCCATGAGCCGGTTGTTCCGGTGATATTCGCCGAGAACGGCCGTCGTCAGCGGGATTGCCCCTACTTCCAAGCCGCCGATGGCTTGGATTTCAAGATCCTTGAGTTTCTCGTAAAGCACCTTGCCGATCAGGAACGTGCCTTCTGATGACATGAAAAGAGACTTGGCGTCGAAATAGAACTTGCTCTTCTCTCCGGACGAGAGCGTGAATTCGCCCTCTCGATAGCAGCGCTCCAACATGAGATCGAATAGCCGACGCTCGGCATCGCTCATGGCTCTCCCTCCGTGAGAGTTTCCGACCGGCATCCGCCATGACGCCTGCCTGACACTCCCGCCAAAGCCCCCCCGGCGCGGCAGTTCGCCAATTGCCCCCATGGCCGGACACGATCAAGGCCATGCGAGCGGGCGGAGCAAAATTCCGAGCCATCGCCGATCACCTGAATGCCGACGGCGCGGTGACCTTGCATGGAAAGCCGTGGAGCGCCAGCCGCGTCAGCCAGGTGCTGGCGCGGGGCCGCGCTCAGCCGCGCGAGACGCCCTACAAGGACCTGGAAGCCCTGGAAGCGTACAAGGACGTGCTGCCGATCATGAAATCCATGCGGGCGGCCGGCGCGACATTCGAGGCCATCGCAGAGGAAATGAACCTGAAGGGGATCGGCACGGTGGAACCTGCACAACGCAGGCGGGGAGGCAGGCCGAGAAGCGACAAGTGGACCGCGAAAAGCGTCTGGCTCGTGCTGAACCGGGCATCGAAGGAGCCGCAGCAAACCGACGCCGGTCGCACACTGCCGTCCGATGTGCTGGTCATCGCCCGCGAGCTACAGCAGCAGGGGAAGACGCTGGAGGAGATTGTCGCTGAGCTGGCGAGCGCTGGCTGCAAGACGCCGACGGGCAAGGCTTGGACCGTGGCCCGCGTGCGCCGGCTGCTGAAAGACGCTGGCGCCACGGCGCTGAAAGTCACCGGCGTCAACAAGGCACGGCAGGAAGAGGCCAACCAGCACTACGCCGCGATACTGCCAGACATGCTGAAACTTCAGGCTGCCGGGATGAGCAACGGCGAGATCGCTGGGCAACTGAATGCGCAGGGCTTGCGGACGCGCGAAGGGGCGGCATGGAATCGCTGGCGTGTGCGGGAACTGCTTGCTCGAAATCGCGGGCCGACGGCCTAGTGATTCCGCAATGGAAACGCCGGACGCGCCAGAGCCTGGAGGGATTCGATCTGTTCTCCGGTCAAAGGACTCTCGAATTCGATGCCGGCAATCCAGCCGCCTGGTGAGCGCCGGCAGTGAATGACCTGGCCCGTGCACTCAATGGAGACTCGACCGAAACCGCCATTGATGCGCAACAGGATTGCGGCTCGGCGCGCAAGCTGGCAGGGCATGACGATGGGACAGGATTCGTGGCGAGTCAAATATAAATTGTCGGCTGCTGTGACGTTTGAAATACACGTCGGGCGGCCGCTTGCCGGCGCCGAAGCGTCGCGTATGATCGCTCCTGATGGGGTCGGGGACGCTCGACCTTGCCTTTGGCCGGCTCCCGGACTCACAGCCTGGGAGCCGGCCGTCTGTGAGAAAGGAGTCCCGGCATGTCTCGGAAGGCTGTTCTCATTCCTGAAGCTGAAGCTGTTCTTATTCCCGAAGTTGAAATCGAACGACGGCTCGAGATTCCGGAAGGCACGTTCAAGGACTTCTACACGTACGGCGTTGACAGTCTCAAGCACATCTTTCCTCCTGACGGCAAGCTCCCAGTGATTCGCAAAGGCAATGGCGGCAGGGCCGGATTCGACTACTTCTGCGACGAGCGACACATCGAGAACATCGAGAGGATTCCGCGCCTCAAGGACGGAAAACTGCTCCTATCGGAAGCAACGCGTAAAGAAGGTAAAGTGATTCATTGCGAAGTGACCTACCTTACGCACGACAAGGCCAACAATGACTATGGCATCAGCCGTTCGTACTTGGATAGCGGTACCAAGAGCATTTTGGTGGAACTCGGCCGAAAGATCGAGTCCATCACGCTCGTCGTCCGAGAGGAGAACCTGTTTCGATTCAGGGAGATGACACTTTTCAACGAGGGCGACTGCGAGAAGATCCAGAAGGCTCGCGACGGCGACGACGTCGGTGACCGAATCGATGAAACTCCTGCCGCGGAGAAGCCGAATTGGCGAACGACAGCCGATTTGCTGAAAGCCGGCTACACGGAAGATGAACTCAAGAAGTATGTTCGCGAGGACGGACGAGGCACCAGGCGAGTTAACAGGCGTAATTCGTCCGGCAAAATTAATCGGGTGAGGGAGTGGAACGACGAAGCCGTAGCGCGGGTTGACAAGGCTCGCGAGAGGCATATTCCGCCAAACGCGATTACGGACAGAAAGGCTGCCGAGCTGGGGTTCAAGCCAAGCACACTGGCCAGGTGGCACAAGCAAGGGAAGCTAAGACGTTGGTGCATTGACATCCGGACAGGCAAGCGAGTTTCGCGCAACCAGTGTAAGCGAGGTGGCCGCTACCATGTGATGGTCAGTGACAAGGCCCAGCTAAATGCGATCCTGGCTCGTGCACCGATTGCACGCGATGCGCCCCATTTCGAAGGAGGCTTCATTTTTGAACCGTTGTCTGTACTTGCCAACCGGTTTGATGTGGGCGCCGGCCTGCTCTTCAATTGGCTAAAATGGTGCCGCTGGCTCAAGCGGAAGCTATTCGGCAAGGAAATCGACCGAGTTCACAAGCGGATTCCGAATGGCAGGCTAAACGTAGCAAATCCTGACGATGTCGCGGCTGCGGTCGAGAATTGGCGAAAGCGCTTCGAGCCGAATGAGCCGTGGCCGATGCCGACTCCGTTGCAGCCAAGCTCGCCTCCGCCTGCTGCCGAGGCCGCCAGCCCAATTGTCAATGGCAATGACAATTCTGAGCCAATCGTTGAGATGGACGATCGGCCGCCAGTACATCGCTTCCGCGATAAAGAGTACGACTTCATTTACGCGCTTTTTGACCTTGGCGCGTTCAGCAAGGCAAAACGACGATCGATTCGGGAAGTTGCTGTAAAGGCACATGGGAAATATGGGACAATGCGACGGGTTGCATCGCTGCTGAAAAGCAAAGGGCTCATTGAGACGATACAAGGAATTTATGCTGGCTGCTTTTTCACGGCCGAAGGCAAGCGATTGGCTGAGAGCCTGCAAATCTGAAAAATACTTGTCACATCTTATTAGCGCCTGATTTCCCTTCTATTTCCCTGGGAAAAGCGAAACAAACTGTGCGTGCATTCGCGCGCACAGTTTGTCACAGTTTCCGCATGGTCGGGGCTTATTATCACTCCATGCGATAGAGTCCGACGATCTGCATGAGCGTCCTCCAGGTTCTGAAGACGCCTGGTCGCTCACCATCGACCCCGCCACCGGCACCGGACTCACTGCGCTCGCGCGATTGTTGCTCGATCTGGCCGCTCGGGACCGCCAAGCCGGTGCCGGCGGGCCGGTCGAGCCGGCTGGTTGCGGTCCGGTACAACCGACTGAGCCGCAAACTCCGGCGCCGGAGAGTCAGGCGAGGCCGCGGAGGCGCCGGTTCGCAGGTGGCCGCGAGGGCGGCCGATGCGGAAGTTGGAGGCCGGCGCGTAGCCGGCCAGAAGCAGTCGCGGCCTCGAGGAGTCCCCACTCCTGAGGCCGCTGGGAACCCTTTGAAACCGCAGACAGGCTCCGCTGACGTCATTGTACGCTGGCGGGGCGACGAGGAGGCACGATGCCAGCGCAGCCGCACATCATCCAGGGCACTTCGTGGACGCTCGATGGGTCGCCTGCCTTGGACCAAATCCTTGAACCTGAGCTGAGCGAGCACGAGCAGCGCGAACGCCACCGGAAGCCTCTGTGGCTGATGTTGCCGCTCGCTCTCTTCCGAGTGCACGGGGCGCGGCTTGGGCCGTACAACTGGCGGGTTTTCGCGTATGTCTTCGGCTACTGCCATGCGTACAGCGGCGAATGCTGGCCATCGATTGCGACGATCGCCAAGGACTGCCGCATGTCGCCGCGACAGGTCGCCATGTCGCTTCATCAGCTCGAGCGGGATGGCCTGCTGGAAATCATCCCCCGTCCACGCCCTGGGAAGATCCACCTCTCCAACGTGTACCGAACAACGGAAATGGTAGAGCACCAAGCCATACCATTCAGGCAGGTCCGGACGAACGCCGCTGAGGCTCTCAAGCCCATCGAGTTCGCGTTTCTGACTGCGGTGCTGGCCTGCCACGATGACCGAAACGGGACGGCCGCCGTTACCATCCGGCAGGCCGCCTACCTCGGGGGCATTTCCGTTCGCAGCGCCTACGTCCGCAAGAGAAGCGATCCGCCCGCCGAACCTGGATACCTGGAGCGGCTCGTCGAGTTGGGGTACCTCGGCCAAGACGGCAATGGCAAGCTCCTCGTCTCCGACCTGGTGCTCTATGAGGGCGGCATTCCACACGCCGACTTGCCTCGGCAGACGCTGGAACCGAGCGCGCAAAGTGCACCTGGTGCGCCCCCCCTGGCGCATGACGTGCACTTTTGCAAAAGTGCACCTGGTGCGCCCGATAGAGAAAGTATCCCTTCTACTTCTTCTTCTTTCTTGAATGGGAAGGGTTTGAAAAAAGAAACAGAGAGAAAGGCGCGCCGTGCTCGTTTCGACCCATCCGGCCAGCCGGTCTTCTCGGACTTGTTTGAGCGTTTTTGGGAAGCCTACCCGAAAAAGGTCGAGGCCAAGAAGCGATTCGCCTGGCAAGCCTGGGAGCGGGCTGGGTTGGACGGCGATTGCGCCGCTCGCGACGCTCTGCGAGACTACCTGGACGACATGCGCCGGTCCGGCGACTGGAGCAGGGAAGGCGGCAGGTTCATTCCAAACGCCGAAGCGCTGCTTGACCGCGGGCTATGGCGGAACACTTCGCCGGCCACCAACGAGCACGGCTGCTTCGTCAGGCCGCGCCGTGTGACGACTCAAGAGGCTTTGGCGGCGTTGGAATTGGAGGTAGGCAATGGCTGAACTTCCGAGCGCAATCCGCGATGAACTTCAGAGCCGGGACTCGCTTGTCGCCCTCATCGAAAGCCTCGGCGGCAAGCTAACCGGCGGCAACAATGTGCGGTGTCCTTTCCACGAGGATGGCCGCCCAAGCGCGACCATCAAGCGCGGCGACGATGGCGTGTGGCGGTTCAAGTGTCACGATTCGTCGTGCGGCGCAAGCGGCAATCTCCTGGACGTGCGCGAACGCGCTGGCCTGGGATACGCCAAGGAAGCAATTCGAGCGGCCCACGCAGCCGAAAAGCGATCTTCCGAGCCTCGCTCAACCCCAACATCGCCGGCAGCGCGTGCTGACGAGCGTGAAGAGCGTTCTTTCGCAACGCTTGAAGAACTGATCGGCAACTTTCGACAGATTGAAGACCGCTACCAGTACACGGACCCGGAAACCGAGCGAATCGATCTTTTGGTTCTGCGAATCCAGCAGTGGAACCGGGAGAAAGACTCGGCGGAAAAAACATTCCGCCAAGCGCACCAGCGCGATGATGGCCGGTGGGTTCTTCGTAAGCCTGCCGGTCTCCTGCCGCTCTACAATCGGACCCGGTTGCAGTCGGCCGACTGGTGCATTGTCG
>VGYC01000319.1 GCA_016873095.1 Planctomycetota bacterium
GCAACGTAAGATGAAGCTCCTGGACTCCGCCCGACAACCGTAAGGCCCGTGACAAGGTATAGGGCTCCTCGTCGCAACGATCGTCGAGCAAATCGGCCGGTCCGAAGATGGAGGCTGCAGGTCCCTGTGGCCCTTCAACCCTCCCGACAAACGTCGTAAGATGACCTCAAGGCACGAGGACTAGCTCCTGGGCTGGACAACCGTGAAGGAGGAGCCATGTCGGGACATTCGCACTGGGCGACCATCAAGCACAAGAAGGGGGCGACCGACGCCAAGCGCGGCAAGCTGTTCAGCAAGCTGAGCCGGGCCATCATCATCGCGGCCCGGCACGGCGGCGGCGATCCGGAAACCAACCTCAAGCTTCGCTATGCCATCGACAAGGCCCGCGAAGTCAGCATGCCCAAGGACAACATCGAGCGGGCCGTCAAGCGCGGCACCGGCGAGACCGAAGGACTCGTCTTCGAGGAGGTGCAGTACGAGGGCTACGGTCCGGGCAACGTCGCCATCCTCGTCGATGTCTTCACCGACAATCGCAACCGCACTTCCGGCGAGGTCCGCAAGATCTTCGAGCGTGGCGGCGGCAAGATGGGTAGCGCCGGCTGCGTCGCCTACCTTTTCGACCGCAAGGGACTTCTCGGCGTCGATGCCACCACCATTGATGAAGACACGCTGATGAGCATTGTCCTCGATGGCGGCGCCGAGGACATGAAACGCTCCGGATCCAGCTTCGACATCACCTGCGATCCGTCGAATTTCTCTCAGGTCCAGCAAGCCCTGGAAAAGAACAACATCAAGCCGCTCGTCGCCGAGATCACTCAGCTTCCCAAGGCGCCGGTCGAGGTGGACGTCGAAACCGGGCAGAAGATCATGCGCCTCATGGAAGCACTCGACGACCACGACGACGCGCAGAATGTCTACTCCAGCATGCAACTCTCCGACGAGATGGTGGCGGAAATGCACAAGGAATAGCCGCGAAACCGCCGGCCCAGCCTTACGGAGGGGAATCAGTTCCAGAGCTTGTCCGGATTGGAATCATCGTCGCTGAGATGCAGGGGGAATTCGATGCGGTCGTGGCAATAGTATTCGACCTCTTGGCCGGCATGATCGTGAGTGATGATCAGTACCGGGAGATGGTTGCGGCTGTCGAAGAACCAGCGCTTCTGGCCGCCGCGCGGCAGCAGCGGATCAGCCCCCGGTGGAATGATGTGCTCGACGGCCTCGACCGGGTTCTCCAGTTCAGGCCTCTTGAGCGAGCCCAGATATCGCAGCGTGGCGGCACCTGGGTCCTTGCGCTCCAGTGCATCCACAAGCAGGCCGAAGCGCTCCACCAGGTTTTCCAGTCCTGCTTGCGTGATCGAATGCCGGCTGCTACCTTTCACCAGAATGCTGTCCAGAGGCAGCGAGTGCCGTGAACCGGCAAGCGCGAGCAGCACATTGCCCGGCGGCATCTTGCTGTGAATCTTGTTTTCGTAGCGGCCCTTCACGTAGACAACTTCGCGGCCCTTGGCTTCTTCGCCGATCCATTTCAGATAAACGCTGAACGGCTCGCGGCGGAATTTGAATTGGATGATTTCCTGGGGCGTCTGCCGGCCATTGACGACTTCACGCCGGCTGAGGCGTAGGGCATAGGCATCCATCGGCGCAACCTGCTCTGCTGCCTTGCGATACAGTTGCCGCAGGGTGCTCGGTGCGTTCAGTGCTGTGGCGGGCGCGACTTCGCCTGACGGTTGCTGTGCGGTCAGTGCCGGCAGCTGCTGTCTCGACTCGGGTGCTGCCTGGCGGTCCTGCCCGGCCGGCATCGGGACTTCCAGCGTTTGATAATCGATACGCTGGATGGGCGAGCGCGGCGCGGGTGGAATGTACAGTGCGGGCGCCGGCGATGGCGGCGGCCCCTCGGCGGCGTACGGCGCCCGCGGCGGCGGCTCCACACGGCCTGGCCTGGCCGGCCAGCCGCCCGCGCAGCCGCAGGTCCACAGCCCGAGGCCGAGCCACATCAACCACGCCGGTCTTCTCGTCAATAACGCCATACGCATCCATCCACTGGCGCACCACGATCGCGTTCCGGTGCGCGGCGATACAAAGATCCCCAGGAAAAAGACAGAGGAGTTTCTTTCGCCGCAACAAGGCTCGCTGCATCTAGCATTCTGGTGGCTCTGGGCAAGTTGGGTCGGCAAGGCTCCAAAACGACATTGCTTTCGGACAGGTCAGCCAATCTCGTCAAGCAGAGCGTTCTTGATTGCCATCCTCAGCAACTTCAAAAACAGAAAAGCCCACGGCTGGGCAGCCGTGGGCTCGCGGGGGTGGTCGCGGTCGGGGGAGGGCTGGGGCCAACCCCGACCGGACGGGGCCATGGACTACTTGAAATCTAGTTGCAGCCGCAGCTCGGCGTGCAGCAGGAGTTGCAGCACGGCTCGCAGCAGCAATCGCAAGCCAGTCGCCGGCTGCACAACCGCTGGAACATGCCGCACTTGCAGGGCTTGCAGCACTCACAGCAGTTCGTGCAGCACTTGCTCGTGCAGCAGTTCGTCGGGCAGCAGGTCGTGCAGCACGACTGGCAGCAGCACGGATCACAGCAGCACGAGCAGCACCGCTGGCGGACGCGGCTCATGCGGCAGTGGCACTTCTTGCAGCAACCCTGGCAGCAGTTGCTCGGGCAGCAGCAGCAACCCGGATCACAGCAGCCTTGCTTGCAGCAACCACTCGGGCAGCAGCTGGGCTTGCAGCACTCTTGCTTGCAGCTCGGGCAAGCTGGGCAGTGGCAGCTCGGACAGGCGGGGCATTCGCAAGCGACCGGGACCTTGCGGCAGCGCTTCACGCACACCGTGTACGGCACTTGCTCCTGGACCACCTTGCACACCGGGCAGGCCACTTGCTCGGTCACCTGGTAGGGGACCTTGCAGTGGACCGTGTAGGCCTGCATCACGCACTCGCAATGCGGGACCTGCTTGGTGACGGTGTACTTCTCCATGTGGCACTCGCAGTGCGGCACTTGCCGTTTCTGCGTGTACTGCACCATCTTGCATACCTGGTAGGGGACCTTCTTGACATGGTCCTCGACCACGGTGGTCATGACGGTGTAGGGCACCTGCTTGACGCGTTGCTCCTGCACCATGCGGCAGGTGGTGTAGGTCTGCGTGGTCTTGATGACGCCGCCTTCTTGCCAGGCGCGGCCTGGGCCTGGATCGGCGTGGCCCTGGCCAGCCGCATCCATGTACGCGCCCTTCACGCAGCGGCTGACGGTGTAGGGAATCTGCTTCTTGCAGACTTCCGTGACCATCTTTTGCACACAGTAGGGAACCTGCTTATGGACGACGGCGCCTTCCTGGAAATGCCGGCCCGGGCCGTTGCATTCGTAGGTGCCGCCCTTGCCGTCCACCCAGGCGCCGCGGGCCATGTGGCTGGTCGTGTACGGCACCTGCTGGACAACGGTCTGCGGGACCTTGCAGGTGACCGTGTACGGAACCTTGGTCTTGACGCACTTCTTCACATAGGTGGTGCAGGGAACCTGCTCGCACACCTTGCAGCACTTCTTGACCTTGCGGGTGCAGCAGCAGCTCGGGCACTGGCAGCAGCAGTCGCACTCGCACTCGCAGCAGCAGCACTGGCCGTTGCATGGGTCGCAGCAGCGCTGGCAGCAGCGGCGCTTGCAGCGGAACGAACGGCCCTGCTGGCAGCACGGCTCATCGACCCACTGCTCGCAGCACTTCTGCACGCACTTGTAGGTGGTCACCGGCTCACAGACCGTCTGGCAGCATTCCTTGTAGCAGGTCTTCTGCACTTCCTTGCAGCTATGGCAGCAAACGTTCTTCATGCACGTCTGCTGCACGCAGTGGCAGACCTGGCAACAGATGGTCTTGTAGCAGGTCTGGCACACCGGCTTGCAGCAGTGGTAGCAGCATTCCTTGACATGCTGCTCGCACACCTGCTTCTGCACCTGGTGGCAGGCCACGTGCTGGTGCTGCTCATAAACGGGGCGGCACACGCAGTAGTGACACTCCTTGTGACAGCACTTCGGCACGCACTTGCAGCACTTGTAGTGGCATTCTTTCCAGCAGGTCTCATAGCACGGCTTGCAGCAGTGGATCGTCTCGGTCTTCATGACGGTCTTGTAGACCGGACGGCAGCACTCCTGCGTGACGGTTTTCATGACCGTCTGATAGCAGGGCTTGTGACAAGTCTTTTGCACATCCTTGTAGCAGGTCTTGCAGACCGGCTTCATGACGGTCTCTTGAACCGTCTTGTAGCAGGTATGCCAACGTTTTTCCTGGACTGTGTCGTAGACCAGCTTGTAACAGACGCGTCCTTGCTGCTGGCATGAAGGGAAGCAGCACTGAGCATCGCAACAAGGCTGGCTGCAACATGAATAGCCGGCGGCGCCGCAGTGGGCAGCCGACGCGGTCCCGGCGGCCCACAGGCTCGCCAGGGCAGCGACCAGCCCCGCCAGCGCCGCTCTCACGCGCATCCTCATGTTCTTTGCCTCCTCATTCGGCTCAACCGGAACGGGACGAAGGTTGATTCGTGCCCCATTCCAACAGGTGGGATTTCAAGTGACTTCGGGTCTACCCCCGCTCATTCATCCTCGTTATCGGCCGAACTTTGACACTTCCATCACCGCCGCTGTTCTTTGCGAGGCTTACCAGGCCACCGCCCACGCGAGAAAAACCACGTGTGCGCATCGTGCCGACTGGGAAGGTTAGGAGGAAGACGATTGCGTCTTCCGAAGTTTGGTAACACATTGGGGGATGCGCTGCTCGGAGGTATCCGCCACGAACCGGGGGACGGGGAAAGAGAGGCACTCAGGGCAGAATACGCTTTTTAGTTCTCAGGCCGCGCCGCCGCTTGCGCTGCGCGAGGGCACCCGGTGAACGGTTCTGCGGCAATTCCGTTCGCAGGACGAGCCGGCCAAATTACCAGGCCGTGGCGAGTTTGCTCATTCCTTGGCCTCCTTCGGCAGCTTCGGCGGCGTGCGGTTGTAGATGCTGATGCGGCCGGCGGGGACGAACAGCGTCATGGTGGCGAAGGCGGTCGAGTAGGCGTTGGTTTCGCCTTTTTCCTGGTCCTTGATCCAGCCCTTGTTGGGCCAGCCGCCGTCCTTGTCTTGCCAGGCGAGCAGTTCCTTCTGCGTCTCGGCGATGTAGCGGGCGGTGTTGGTGCGAAAACTCTTGTCGTCCTGATACTCCTGGCCGAGCAGGCGCATGCCCATCGTGCCGTAATAGTGCCCGTAATAGGGGAAGTACCACGGGACGTGCGGAGCGCTCATGCGGGCCGGGGTGAAGTCGAGGAGATACTTGTAGCCGTTGATCATCACGGCGAAGTCGAACTTCTTCATCAGGCCGAGCGTGGCCACGGCAGCGGCCGTGCCCCCCTTCATGCTCTGGCCATCGCCGAGGATGTAGTTGAAGCTGCCGTCCTTGTTCTGGCTCTTCTTCAGATACTCGAAGCCCTTGTCGATCACCTTGTCGTCGATCTCCAGGCCGAAGTTCTCGGCCGAGACCGGGGCCTGGACGGCGCAGGCCGTCGTCGCCCCCTCGTCGCGGGTCAGTTCGCCGGGCGTGTACCACCAGCCGCCCGAGGCCGACTGGTTCTTGGCGATCTGCTTGTTTGACTGCATGACGACGGCGCGGATCTTCTTCACATCGATGTCCGGCTTGACCTTGCAGAGCAAGCCACGGCCATAGGCTTCCGACAGGGCCAGCCCGGCGAAGCCCTAGTTGTGGATCCAGCTGCGCACGCTCTGCCCTTGGATCTGGAACATGCCGTCCTTCTGGTTGGCCATCAGGAATTGCAGGCCCTTGATGAGCGCCTTGCCGCGCTCGTCGGTAAACGGCTCATCGCTGGCGGACAGGTAGGCCAGGCAGGCCATGCTGGTGATGCCGATGGTGTAACTCTTGCCCCATGAGCCGTCGGCCGCCTGATTCCTGGTGAGCCAGTCGAGTCCCTTGGCGCCGGCGGCGGCCAACTCCTTGACCGTGACCTTGTCATGCCTCTTGTCCTGGCCACGGGACGCTGGCTCGGGCGTCAGCAAGATGCCAGCAACCAGCCCCGCCGCGAGCAACCGATATCCGGTCATGGTGGACTCCTTGTACTCCATGGGCGCATAAGGAACCAGGACGTATGTACCATTTCGACGATTGACGGCCGGAAAGGATTGTCTGTAACCGTTCACGCCTTGGCCAGCAATGGTGCTGGTTTTCCAGCCATTTGGGCTTCGACGGCGGTTGTCAGCCATGCAAAAGCATTGTGTGACTGGCGACGACAGGTTTCGATCACCGTCAGCAGACGCTCGACGAAACGGCTGCCACCGTTCGATTGCGTGCCGAAGGAGAGCTTACGCCAGA
>VGYC01000320.1 GCA_016873095.1 Planctomycetota bacterium
TGTCATCTTCACGATAAGATTTTTTCGCGAGTGGCGCGTTCAAACCATGATCTTGAGCCGCGGCGCCTGCCGGAAGCTCACGATCGGGCCATTTGGGGGTATTGGCGACCTCCCACCAGGGGTGCCAGTCGATCAGGCCGCGGCCTGGATCAATCGGTCGCAGCAGGCGCCGGCGCGACGCGCAGCATCCCTCCTGTGCCCAGGCTTCGTCCACATCAAGCCAATAGACGCCGTAGCCGCGGTCGCGCAACTCCTACCGGACGCGTTGGTCTGGCGCTGCGTCCATCAGGCGTGGATACCAAGCGAGCGGTGCGGCAATGGTGCGTCCATCCCTCAGGTCGACGATGATCCGATTTAAATTGAACTGACCGCACGGACGCGTGCGTCAGCCTTTTGCACCGAAGTACCCACGCCTCCCACAGGACGGACAGGTGCTGACGCACCATCCTGGTCAGTTCGCCGGCCGCTTCGGCGCTCGCCGAATATCGAGAATGTCCAGCACGGGGCACTCGGGCACGGTTCCGCCCGAGCATTTCGCGACGGTCCTCGCCAACAGGCGCTCCAGCCTTTTCAAGTCGCCGAGCTTCGCCCGGATGTCCCGCAAGTGTCGCGTGGCGATCTCCCTGACCTCGCGGCAGGACGCCGCGCCCGGCGCCTCCAGGCGCAGCAGTGCGCGGATCTCGTCCAGCGAAAACCCCAGCTCGCGCGCGCGCCGGATGAAGACAAGGAGACGAAGCTCGGCAGTGCCGTAGGTGCGACGACCGCCCGCGGTGCGCGGCGGCGGCGGCAGCATCTTGATCCTCTCGTAGTAGCGGATGGTCTCGATGTTGACCTCGGTCATGCGCGACAGCTCGCCGATCGGCATCCGCTCGGCTCGCGAAGTCGTGATCTCGCCCATGCGATTGCCCCTTGCTCCTGTAGTCGCTACAGGATGCATCGTGCACGGCATGATGATCAACCGTGAAAGTCGACATGGCGCAATGCGCCGGCCCCAGAACGGCGCGACGCGCGGGCGGCACGGGCTGGTGGTCGCCGGCGGCCTCCTGTCGGCGCTCGCCGCCTCGTCCTGCTGCGTCCTCCCCTTGGTGCTGTTCGGCCTTGGCGTGAGCGGCGCCTGGATCGGCACATTTGCCGGGCTCGCGCCGTACCAGCCCTGGTTCGTCGCCGCCGCGATCGGTTTCCTGGCTGGCGGCATCTGGCTGAACCATCGATCCGCGCGCGTCGCCTGCGTCGATGGCGTCTCCTGCGAGCGTCCCGGGCCCGGCCGGCTGTTCAAGGCCGGACTTGTCCTGGCGACGATTCTGACCGTGGCGGCGCTCGCTTTGGACTTGCTGGCGCCAGTCCTTCTGTAGCTGGAGGTTCGTATCATGAGGCTCGCATTGCTGGTCGTTGCGGCCCTTGCCGTGGTCGCCCCCCGCGGCGCATTTGCCGCGGAGCGATCCGTGACGCTGGCGGTCAAGAACATGGATTGCGCGGCCTGTCCGTACACGGTCAGGGCGAGCCTTCAGAAGGTGGCGGGCGTCAAGCAGGTCACGGTGTCCTACAAGGACAAGACCGCTGTCATCACCTATGACGATGCCCGGACCGACGTGGAGGCGCTCGTCGCGGCCACGACGAACGCCGGCTACCCATCCGCGCCCAAGAGCTGAATGCGATGATCCTTGAGTCCGCGATCACCTGCCCGCACTGCGGAATCGTCAAATGCGAGGGCATGCCGACGGATGCTTGTCAGTACTTCTACGAATGCACAGGCTGCGGAGTCATTCTGCGTCCACGAACCGGCGATTGCTGCGTTTTCTGCTCCTACGGCTCGATTCCTTGCCCGCCGATACAATCGGCGGGCCAGGACGAAACACAGCCTGCCGCGTGTTGCGGGGCATAGGGCGACATGCCCAATGAGAGCTTGCAGGCCCGTGATTGGTTGGCAAGCGCTCGTGCCACCGCTTTGGCGTGGTGGATTCCCCAGGCCGCGATTGTAGCGAGCCTGCTTGCGCCGGCAGCTGCCCGGGCGGCGATTTGGATGCTCGCTCTCTTGTGGATGGGGATGGCCTGCATTGCCAATGCCAGGCGCTGTCGCCGCACGCACTGCCGCTACACCGGGCCGTACTACCTGGCCATGATCGTTCCGGTTGCGGCGCTTGCGCTCGGATTTCCACCGGTCGGCATCTATGGGTGGCTGATCCTGGGCTGTATCATCCTGTTGGGCAGCAAAGCGATCTGGTGGGCGACGGAACGTGCCTGGGGAAAGTTTTCCTAATCGGCTTGCCGAGGTCCCAAGGCCGTGGACTTCCAGAGCCTGATCCTTGGCCGCGGCAGCGCCGACCGGTTTACAGCAAGCTTGATTGACTGTATTGCCGTATCCCTCCTGGCGCACCGGCAATACCCCTGGGGGGTGAAATCGTGACAGCTCTCAGCGCATCGGCCGTCGCGGCATACCGCGAGCGCGGCTATCATTTCCCGGTTCCGGTTTTCACCGCAGAGGAGGCCGCTGCGCTTCACGACCGGCTGCGCGCGATCGAGGCGCGGTCGGGCGGCCGTCTCGAGCGGTGGATGAACCGCAAGCCGCACCTGATCTTCCCGTGGCTCGACGCGGTCGTGCGCAATCCGAAAGTGCTCGATGCGGTCGAAGCGGTGCTCGGCCCGAACATCCTGTGCTGGAACTCGCAGTTCTTCGCCAAGCAGCCGGGCGACGGCTCCTTCGTGTCCTGGCACCAGGACGCGACCTATTGGGGATTGTCCGAACCCGATGTGGTCACGGCCTGGATCGCCTTCACGCCGAGCACGCCGGAATCGGGTTGCATGCGCGTCGTGCCTGGCACGCATCGCAGCCAGATCAAGCACACCGACACCTTCGATGAGAAGAACCTGCTGACGCGCGGCCAGGAAGTCGCCGCCAAAGTCGACGATCGCGAGGCCGTCGACGTCATCCTGCGGCCCGGCGAGATGTCGCTGCACCATGTGCTGATCGTGCACGGCTCGAACCCCAACGCCTCGCCGAAGCCGCGCGTCGGCTTCGCGATCCGTTACATCCCGACCTATGTCCGCCAGATCGTCGGCGAGGCGGATTGCGCCTCGCTGGTGCGCGGCGTCGACACCCACGGACATTTCGAGCTCGAGTCGCCGCCGAAGTCGGAGCTCGACCCCGCCGACGTCGAACGCCATCGACGCATGATCGATCGCCAGCAGAAGATTCTTTATACGGGCGCGGCGCGGCCCGGGCGTCGGATTCCGGTCTGAGGCGCGCGAGGCGACGGCGAAGGAGTGCCCGCGTCAGGGCGCCAAACCAAGAGCGCGGGCATGATGGCGCAAGAAATCGCGCCCCATGCGTGTCTTGCCCCCAACGATCGGCCCATTTCCGACAGCGGCGAATTGGCGGTACGAGCGCAATCTCCGCTGGGCCGCCTCATCCCATTCCGTTAGCTCCAGCGGGGCGCCATCGAGCTGATCGATCATCTCTTGCACGACAGCTTCGATCTGCTGTGGCGTGTTAGGAATGTCGTCGAGACCCAGGTCATCCAGTCCTTTCGAGGTCGATCCGCAAGAGGTCGTCACATGACCAAGAATCTCCTCGATCGTGAGCGGCCGGTTGAACAGCCGCGACTGGTAGAGTTTGGGTATGAACAGATCGTGATGAGACAGAGCCTGGCTGCCCAGTTCGACTGCGTTCGTCATAATCGACGGCGTGCCGAATGCGCTCGCTATCTGCGATGGGCCCGAGGTGCAGCCGACGAAGAACCGGCACCCGGCCAACAGGAAGATGTCCTGCCAATCCTTTGCCGGATTTAAACGCTCGAAGTTGATGATGCGCGGGTCTGCCGGAGGATCCTTCGCTCCCATGCAGACGACCCAGCCGCCGGCACTCAGCACGGCTGCAATTGCCTTACCGTAGGTTCTTTCGTCCACGGATTTCAGGTCTTGATGGACTCCAGTGCGGAAATGAAACGTCACAAACCAGGCATCATCGGGCACGCCAAGCTGCGAAAGCCACGTGCGGCCTGCCGCCATCTGACCGGGATTCAGCGAGATCAGAGGTGGGCGCCTGTCCCTCAGCCACTGCTCCTCGACGTCGTAGAACATGCCATGGAAATTTGCCGCGGTGCCGTTCGCGAGCAGGACGGCCACGGTCGATTCCTCCAGCAAGGGCGCATAGCGCGCATATTCACCCAGATAGGATTTGTCGGCAACCACGCACCTCACATAGGGCGCGAAACAGGCCAGTAGCGCCCAGTTTACGGGGGTTCCGCCGTCGCAGCAGACAATGGTATCGCCGGGCTCAAGCCAGTTCAGGACTTTCATCTTGAAATAGGTATCGAGGTGCGCGATCTGGCCGATATTGTTCAACCAAGCGCGACCGATGATGCGGAAGCCGGCCTTGTCGACACCGAAATCCCGGCGGAACTTCTTCTGGAGCTTCACCAAAGCCCTCATTGGCGCTAGTGCCGAACCGGGCCTGGCGGTCGCAGGGTCGATCGCCTCGCGCTTCAACCTGTCAATAGCGGCAATGGCGCCCTCGAGGGTAAGCGCTACACGCTTTCCTGGAATTGCCTCCTTCTGCGTCGGTAACACGCGGATTGACGGATCGGTCGCCGATTGCGGGGCGATTGGGCCATGAGTGAGGGCTGGCGATCCGAGTTCTGAGGGACCCCTGTCTGGCGACGGGACGACGCGGCGCACTGCGCCGAGCGGAGCGAGGGACACCGACACTAGAAACGGCGGCTTGCCTCTATGCACCATGATCGAGCAACCCGTGATGAACGAGTCGTCAGGGTCGGCGATGAAAAATGGGATGAGTGCCTCCGAAACGAGGGTTGGTGCGGCAAGCTCCTCGATTTTGGCAGTGGCCCTGACCTGACGCGCCATCGGTGTGTCGAACGAGTCGTGACACAGCACTTCATTGACCATGATTCGGTGCTGTGCCAATTCGCTGCAAGATGCAAAAAAGAACGACGAGAGGGCGGCTTTCGATGCGATGTAGGAAGCGCATCGCGTCATATTGACCGGGACGTGCTCGCTGCTCGTCCCGATGATGATGATTCGCCCGCCGGCGACCATCCTTGTCGCCAACTGCTGCGCCAAGATGGCGTTGCCCACGAAGTTGTTTCGCAGCAAGCCAACGATGTCACCGGATTCGATGTCTCGAAATTCAGCTGATTGAAACGCGGCTGCATTCAATACAACCGTATCGACGGGCTCGGTCCGCTTTGCAAATGTCGACACTCGCTCAACGTCATTCAAATCCAGATTCGTCCGCGACAGGCGTCCGCTTGCATCGTTGAGAGATGCTAACGCGCCGTCGTCCCGATCGATTGCGAGGACGGTTGCTCCGAGTCCGAGGAGACGGTCGACGATCGCCTTGCCGATGCCGCTGGCGCCGCCCGTCACCACGACGCGGCGCCCGCTCACCGGGGCGAATTGACCTTCTGATTGCTGCAGTAATTCAAATTGCCGTTTCTGGGCGGGGCGATGGATACCAAGGGCCACAGCTTCCCCGAAGCACCGTGCGGCCTCCACCCGGTCTCGCAGGGTCAGGTAATACTCTCCCAGTTCGTACAGCACGACCGCATCGCGTCGCAGTGCGGCGGCCTCAAACAAGAGCTTTCTTGCCGCAGCGTCGTCGGAGTTGTGGCGAAGAATTTCGCGGCAGATCACGTCGACATCCAAAAAGTCCTTCGACCGAAGCCGGGACGCTGCCGCGTCGATTGCGCGTTGCTTTGTTGCGGGGTCAAGCCGCAAGAGATAGTTCGAATGGAGTCCCAGTTCCCGCAGCAGCGACATCTTTGTTGACATCCCAGACTACCTCCTGGCGCAAGAATGGTACCGGTTTTGGGACGGATGCCAAGGCCGGCCGGCCGATTTGCCTGTGGGTCAACTCGGGTTCCTCGAAGGGCGCAAAGTCACCATGGCACTATGCTCGTCGGCAACTCCGGCCACTGCCAGCCGCCTAAGAACTCATCGACGTGGACGACGATCACTCAAGAGAGATCTGCATCAGCTTCGGCGAAGATGCAGCAGATTCAAAGGTTGCGCTTCAGCTCAATATGGAAGTTGACGGCCCCTTGCGCGCGCTTCGGCGTCAATGTGAAGTGCCCGGTCGTCGATTGTTGTTGGGACTTGGTAGGAAGGCCGTCCCAACAACCACCGAACGGGGATGCGGCTGGCGATGTAGGCGCCAGGTGGGGTGGAAAAATCAAGCACCGATGACCCGGATGTCGTCCTCCGGACTGGCTGGCACAGAAATCGGGGTGCCGTCGCGAGGTTGGTAGGAATTGAGAGTGGCGTAGTCTCCGGGGTGTTTCAACCTCGAATCGCCCGGCATTGAAGGGCCGGACTGGAGACC
>VGYC01000321.1 GCA_016873095.1 Planctomycetota bacterium
ATTCTGAAAAAAACTGCAACCGCGGGCTTATTCTTACGAAGTCGAGAGTTCTGCGGGGGAAGAGATTTTTGCCCCTTGGTGAGAACCGAAAAAAGACTGGCTCGTCGTACATCGCAACGGGCTCCGTGATGTTGCACTAGGATTTCCTCCTTCCGCATGATCTGCTACAACTAAGGAGACAGCGTCACTATTCGCGGAGGGCGGCCCGTGGGCGGTTTGGTCCACTCGTGCATCGGCTTGATCGTCGTGCTTGGCCAGCTTTGCACCGCGCCGGCCGATTCCAGGGACCCGAAGGATGCCAGCAAGGTCAAGGTGACCATCATTGTCATCCTGGCCAGCGAGGGCAAGCCGGAGGTCGACAAGCGCCTGGAGAAGATCGCCCCGGAAATCCAGCGCCGCAATCCCAACCTGAAGCGCTTCCAGCTCAAGTCGATCAACTGTCGTTCCCTGGCCGTTGATGAAAAAGCCTCCTTCTCCCTGGTGGACGACAAGAAGGCGCGCGTGATCGTCAAGCAATCGGCGGACAAGAACAACCGCGTCGGCCTGGCCATCACCGCTCCGGACCAGGGCGAGATCGTCTATCGCACGGTATGCGGCAAGTTCCTGCCCATCGTCACTCGCTATCAGACCAAGATGAAGGAACGGCTCATCCTCGCCGTGCGCGTCCAACCCTGCAACGGCGAGTGACTTGTCCACCGAGAGAGGAATTCGCAAGATCCGCATCGGCATGGTCGTGAACTGAAGTATAATCGGCGCCGAGGGGGAAATGCCATGCTTTCCATCATAGACCAGGGATACGCAGCCAATTGCCAGGGGCTGGTGCGGCGAGAATTCCTGCGCATCGGCAGCCTGGGACTGGGCGGACTGACATTGCCCGGCTTGCTGGCGGCTCGGGCGCGGGCCAACTCGTCGGGATCGTCGACGCACAAATCGGTGGTGTTGCTTTTCTTGCAAGGCGGCCCCACGCAACACGAAACCTGGGACCCCAAGCCCAGCGCGCCGGTTCAGTACCGCACGCTCGTTGACACCATCCGGACAGCGCAGCCCGGGGTGACGTTCAGCAGCTATTTCCCGCAACTGGCGCGGGCGGCCGGCGACGTCGCCGTCGTTCGTTCGTTCGCGTCGGGCAACGGCGGCCATACTTACGAGGCAGTGACGACCGGCGGCAACGCCGCGCAGGCGTCGATGAGCGCCGTCTATGCCCATCTGGCCGGCACGACCAATCCGGCCAACGGGCTGCCCGCCAACATGCTGGTGCTGCCCGAAGCGGCACAGGAGGGGCTGCGCCTGGGCGGCAACTTTGAAACTCAGGCCTTGCCGACGCTCACGCAGCCGGGGCACCTCGGTCCGCAATACGCTGCCTTCAATCCCGCGGGCGGCTCGCAGCTGCGCCAGTCAATGACCTTGACCATGCCGCGCGAACGGTTCGACAATCGTCGCGAGCTGCTTGCAGGGCTCGACACGCTTCGCCGCGAGATCGACAACCACGGCTACCTGGAGCGGCTGGATCGCTATCAGCAGCAGGCCTTTGACGTCATCACGCGCGGCATCCGCGATGTGTTCGATCTCGGCAAGGAAGACCAGCGCGTCGTCGCCCGCTACGACACCAGCGGTCTGTTCCGTCTCGAGGACGCCACGCGCTGGTATGACATGAAGCGCGCGTCGAACCTGCTGGGCAAGCAGATGCTCCTGGCCCGGCGACTGTGCGAGGCGGGCTGTGGCTTTGTCACCGTGTCGGACTGCGGCTGGGACATGCATGCCAATGAAAACAGCCCGCGGAACATGGAAGGCCTGCGCTGGCTGGCGCCGCAGGTGGATCACGCCGTGACCGCGTTCCTGGAGGACGTCAAGGCCCGCGGACTCTCGGACCAGATCTTGCTCATCGTCACCGGCGAGATGGGACGGACGCCGCGTCTGAACCGCAACGGCGGCCGCGACCACTGGGCCAACCTCACGCCGCTGCTGATCGCCGGCGGCGGATTGCGCATGGGCCAGGTCATCGGCCGCTCCGACTCCATCGGCGACCGCCCCACGACGACTCCGTACCGGCCGGCCAATCTGTTCGCAACGGTGATGCGTTTCCTGTTCGACGTCGGCCAGCTCCGGCTACGCACCGACATCAACCGCGACATCAAGGCCGCGATGGAGAATCCGCCGGTGATCGGCGAGCTGTTTTGAACCATCCTGGGGTTGACGGACGCTGGCGTTCCCGGGCACCGCACAGTCCAGCAAGCGTGCAAACTGCACAAGGAGCCCCGGTGCTGCGAACCTGCCTGTGCGCGACGATTCTCCCGTTCGCCATCTCGATCGCTGGCGCCGGCGACAACCCTCACTGCGTCGTCTACGAGGGGCAGGCCGGGCCCGGCAAGGGAAAGCACATCGTCTTGCTGGCGGGCGATCACGAATACCGCTCAGAGGAGACGTTGCCCGCCCTGGGGCGCATCCTGGCCAGGCGCTATGGCTTCCGTTGCAGCGTCTTCTTCACCACGGATGCGAAGACCGGCTTCATCAAACCTGGCAGTTCCCACATCGCCGGGCTCGAGGCTCTGAAGGCTGCGGACCTGCTGGTGGTGTTCCTGCGCTTTCAGGATTTCCCCGACGAGCAGATGAAGCACGTCGTGGACTATCTGGCGCGCGGCGGGCCAGTGGTCGGCCTGCGCACTTCCACGCATGCGTTTCAGATTCAGCGCAAGGAAGCCAGGTTCGCCAAGTATTCGACGGCTGGCACCAAGGATTATCCCGGTGGTTTCGGCCGGCAGATTCTCGGCGAAACCTGGGTCGGCCACTACGGCGCCAACCATCGCCAGAGTTCGCGGCTGCTCTTGGAGCCGGATCAGGCCGAGCACCCCATCCTGCGCGGCGTCAAGGACGTCTGGGTGCAGTCTGGCGGCTACCGGGCGTTTCCCATTGAAGGAAGCACGATCCTGGCCAAGGGGCAAATCCTCGATGGCATGAAGCCCGATGCGCCGCCCGCCAGGGACAAGGACGTGCTGGCGGTGGCCTGGGCGCGGACCCATCGGAGTGGCGGCAAGCAGGGCCGGGTGTTCACGACGACGCATGGCGCGTCCGAGGACATTCTGAACGAAGGCTTTCGCCGCATGCTTGTCAACGCTTGCCTGTGGTGTGCCAAGCTCGACACGGACATCAAGTCGGAGAACAACGTCGCCTTCGTGGGCCCCTATCGGCCGGTGACGTTCAATTTCAACGGGTTCGTCAACGGCGTGCGTCCGGCCGATCTCGCAGGCTGGGAAACTCCCATCATGCCTCGGCCGAAGAAATGACGGCGTCTCGTTGTCATACCTGCGTAGGCTCTTTCCACAAGGAACCTGCTCCATGATACGTCTCCTTTTCTCCTTTGTCTTGCTGACCCTGCTCGTCACCACAGTATCCGCGCGATTCGCCCGGCCGGACCTCGTCAAGATCCCGGTGGAACGGCTTGTCACGAATCTGCAGCAGCAGGCGCAGCGCGAACCGAAGAACGCCACCGTACGATTCAATCTGGCGCGATTGCACGCCATGGCCTACGCCAAGAAGATCGACGAAGTCGAAATCAACAACGGCAAGCCCGAGCGCGGCGCCTGGTTCGGCTATACACCCGCCTTCGTGCCCTTCGCCAAGACCGTCGTCAAGGCGTCCGATGCGGAGGCTCTCAAGGCCGCGAAGACGCACCTCGCCAGGGCCATCGAGGAATACCGGCGAACTCTCAAGATCGAGCCTGGCAATCTTGCCGCCCAGCTCGGCCTGGCCTGGGCCATCGAGCAGAGCGGCGAGAAAATGCAAGCGATCCAGGCCTATCGAAAAGTGATCGAAGCGGGCTGGGCGAAGGAGAAGGAACTCAAGACCGGCCGGCTGGGCTCAAATTACATCACCAAGGAGGCGGCTGAGTATCTCATCCCCTTGCTGGACAAGGAAAAGGACGGCGACGAAATCGCGCGGCTCAAGGATCGCACCGCCCAGTTGATGCGCCTGCCCAGGTTGGTCACGCCCATCGCGATTCCACTGGAAGGCGGCCTCACCCTCGCCGATATCGTTGACAACGACGCGCGCGTCAGCTTCGACGCCGACGGCACCGGGGCGCGCTCCTGGTCCTGGATTCACAAGAACGCCGGCTGGCTCGTCCATGACCAGCGCCAGGAGGGCAAGATCGCCTCGGGACTCCAGATGTTCGGCAGCGTCTCCTTCTGGCTATTCTGGGACAACGGCTACCAGCCTCTTGCTCTTCTCGACGACAACGGCGACGGCGAGCTCACCGGCGCCGAACTCCGCCATCTCGCCATCTGGCGCGACGCCAATGGCAATGGCATCAGCGATCCCGGCGAGGTCCTTCCCCTCGCCGCTTACGGCATCGTTGCGCTCGCGTGCCGCCCTGAACGGTTCACCGGCGCCCCATCTTCCTGTGCTGCGTACTCACCGATCGGCGTCCGCTTCCAGAACGGCCAAACACGTGCCAGCTATGATGTGATCTTGCGCAAACGTTAAGCATCGGCCGAGCGTGACTGCCAGATCGTACGCGCGAAGTCGAGTTCCGTGAGGGCGAGGCTCCTGCCGAGCCGTGGAGCGACAAGAACCAGTCGGGTTCACGGCTCGGCAGAGTCTTGCCCTCCCACGACTGACTGCTGCTCAGGGACTTCCGAAACAATCATCAGGTTGCAGGCGGCCCGGCGGTGGCGTACAACTCTTGCAGGGCCCCGCGTCACCTATTCCGGATCGCCGATGCTCTCGAAGCTGAACTCGTTCGCCCTGGTCGGCATCGATGCCGTGCCCGTCGAAGTGGAGGTGGATGCTTCGGCCGGCTTGCCGAAGATTATCCTGGTCGGCATGCCGGAGATGGCCGTCAAGGAGAGCATCCATCGCATCGAGCGGGCACTGGCGAATCTCGGTTATGAACGGCACAGCGGCCGCACCGTCATCAACCTGGCCCCGGCCGATCTGCCCAAGGAAACCGGCGGCTTCGATTTACCCATCGCGCTGGGGATGCTGGTCTCGACGGGTCAGATCCTTCCCGAGGCGGTACAAGATTGCGCGACCATCGGCGAGCTGGCGCTGGACGGCAGCCTGCGGCCGATCAAGGGGGCGCTGTCGATGGCGATGGCCGCCGCCCAGCGCGGCATTCGCCGCTTGCTGGTCCCGCACGCGAACGCCCGCGAGGCCGCCGTCGTCGAGAGTGTTGCCGTTTATGGCGCCGGCACGCTGGCCGAGGCCGTCGGCCTCCTTACCGGCCAGCTTGCCGCCGAGCCGGTGGCCTCGCGCATCAACGAGCTGTTCGCGAAGCTCAATACCTACGAGGTGTACTTCGCCGATGTCCGCGGCCAGGAGTTTGCCAAGCGGGCGCTCGTCGTCGCCGCCGCCGGCGGACACAACGTCAGGACGATATACCCGATTGTACACTTCTGGCCGCCGCGTAATGGCTTCCAAAACATTAGCGGCTTGTGGGAACATTATTGAAACAAAAGGAGGTTTTCTATGACGTTCTCAGTTAGGCAGTCGTGCTTTCTCGCAAGTCTTTCATTCGCCACGGCAGACAGGTGGGTCAGCCGCTGGCTGTCGCCGGTTGCCGGCGGCATCTGGAAAGGCAATGACAGGGCATTGTCAGTCGGGCAGTGCTTCGCACTTCACGTCGGCAGCGCCTATCGTCGGGAAGGGGCCGATCAAGATCGTGTTCGCGGCATCGTTTCATTTCTGGGCACGGTCCCCGTCGAGCGCCTCGAAGCAGAGCTTGAGGCCGGCAGGTCATGGCCGTGCCCGGCAGGTTTGATCGGAGCAGCGCCGAGGCCGTCCGCCTGGCTGCCCGGCCTGTTCACTGCGCCGCCATCGACTACGGGCTGCCGTCCTGGAGTCGCGCTGCTCGTTCATCGGCTTGACCTCGGCGTCCTCTATCGCGAGTTCCGCGAACGCATCGAGACGATGCCGGTTCAGCGCCGACGTGGTCGGCCTCGGCGTCGTGAAGGTGCTTCTGTCGTGAGTTGAAAACAAAAAAAGACCCAGACGCGAATCTTGGCAGGACGCGTCTGGGTCTCAGAAGGAGTTGTCTAATGTTGATCTTACCAGAACCACTTCCCAGGGTGGTGGAGCAGCACCCTGAAAAGAAGTTTGTTCTTCAATTCCGGAAAAGCGGCCCCGTCAGTCGGAGAAAACTGAAGGAGTACGCCGCTCCGTGGATTTCGCAGATTGAGCAAGCCTATCCAGGCAAGGTCCTCGAAACATTTCTCTACTGCGAGCACAGCCGGATCATCGACACGAAGCGTCCGGGCCTGATCGAGGCCGGCAGTTGTGCGCATGAGCATGACTGCATCCTGGTAGGAGTGAATCGCCCACGAG
>VGYC01000322.1 GCA_016873095.1 Planctomycetota bacterium
GTCCCGATTTGGGCTTGGCTGCTGGCTTCTTGTAATGCGGATGCGTGGTCGATGGCGGCTTCGACGAGTTGCTGGGATTCTTGCCGAGCTTGGCTTCGAGTTCCGCCACGCGCGCGGTCAGCACGCGAATCTGCTCCGCCTGCCACTTGATCAAAGCAAGGACTTCAGGCGGCAGCGATGCCAACACTTCTGCCGATACTGTCGGTGGAGCATCCATGCCAACCGCAACAGTACCCGAAACCACGATTCCGAGCTATATCGACCCGTGACCGGTTACTCCGGCGCCAGCTCCAGCCCGCGTGCGATGTCCTGGTCCGCTTCCTTGACCTGGCCTGCCTTCTGCCGAAAGCGCGCACGCTCCAGATAGGCCCGATGCCAGTTGGCATTGGCGGCAACCATCTGATCCATGACCTGGTCCGCTTCCTCGGCCTGGTCGAGTTGCTCCTTCAAGATTTCCGCCTGGATGGCATAGCTGGCCAGGCGGCTCGGCGATTTGGCAATCGCCTTTCGAAACCACTCGACGGCTTGCGGGTAATCGCCCAGGCCTTGCAGACTCCAGCCGATCGTGTGCTCGATCTCGCCCGGTTCCGGCCAAACGGGCTGCAGCGCCTGCAGGTGCTTGATGGCGGCGGGGTAGCGCGCCTTGCCTTGCGACAGCAGACAGATGGCGAGGCGATAGCGAACGTCCGTGCGCCCCGGATCGCGGCGCAGGGCATCTTCAAGCTTGAGGATGGCGCGGTCGCGCGCCGCCGGCGTCCGCGCCAGTTTCTCCAGCAGCAAGCCGTGCTTGGCGAGCGCTTCCGTATCGGTCGGCTCAAATGTCAGGTACCAGTCCAGCAAGGTCGCTGCCAGATCCGGTTTTCCTTCCTCGACCGCGCGATCCACCTGCTTGAGCAGCAAGCCCGCGTTGCGCTTGATCTGGTAAGCATGCAGAAAATGAATGCCGGTGCCGGCCAGCGCGAGCACCAGCAACGTGCCGATCAGCAACCTGACATTGAGACGGATGCGCATGCGGTGGCCACTCGCGAAAACCGATGTCGATTGAACCTATACCAGCATAGCATCTTTTCGAGCTCTTCTACACGCGCTCTGTCCTGGCATCGACGATGCAGCCAGGTTGACGGCATCGGCTCATGTGAGGATGTCGCGGACGACTTGCCCGTGCACGTCCGTCAGCCGGTAGTCGCGGCCCTGGAAGCGAAACGTCAACCGTGTGTGATCGACGCCGAGAAGGTGCAGCACCGTTGCTTGCAGATCGTGGACGTGGACCGGATTCTCGACGATGTTGTAGCTGAAATCGTCAGTCGCGCCATACGTCAAGCCGGGACGGACGCCGGCGCCGGCCAGCCAGACGGTGAAGCAGCGGCCATGATGATCGCGGCCATAGTTGGCGTTCAGGCCGCCCTGGCCATAGACCGTCCGGCCAAACTCGCCGGCCCAGACCACCAGCGTGTCCTCCAGCATGCCGCGGCGCTTGAGGTCCACGATGAGCCCCGCCTGGGCCTGGTCGATGTCGGCGCACTGATAGGGAATGTTCTCCGGCAAGGCGCCGTGATGGTCCCAGCCACGGTGATAGAGCTGCACGAAGCGGACGCCGCGTTCCAGCAAGCGCCGGGCCAGCAGGCAGTTGGCGGCGAAGCTGCCGGGCCGCCGCGATTCCGGGCCGTACAGCTCGAAGGTGGACGCCGGCTCGCGCGACAGGTCGGTCAGCTCCGGCACCGCGGTCTGCATGCGAAACGCCAGCTCGTATTGCGCGATGCGCGCGGCGATCTCCGGATCGCCGGCGCGGTCCAGTTGCAGTTGATTGAGCCGGGCCAGGCGGTCGAGCATCTGCCGGCGCAGGTCGCGGTCCAGACCCGGCGGGTCGGAGAGGAACAGCACCGGGTCCCCCTGGCTGCGCAGCTTCACGCCCTGGTAGCTGGACGGCAAGAAACCGCTGCCCCAGAGGCGGTCGAGCAATCCCTGGTTGGAATCGCGGCCGCTGCCGTGCGAGATCATGACCACAAACGCCGGCAGGTCGCGGGCCTCCGCCCCCAGGCCATAGGCGACCCAGGAGCCGAACGATGGCCTGCCGGGTTGCTGCGCGCCGGTCTGCATGAACGTGATGGCCGGGTCGTGGTTGATCGCCTCGGTGTGCAGGGAGCGGACGATGCAGATGTCATCGACGATCCGGCCGGTGTGCGGCAGCAGCTCGCTCAGCCAGGTTCCCGTCTTGCCGTGCCGGCGAAAGCCGAAGCGCGAGGCGATGACCGGAAAGCGGCTCTGCCCGCTGGTCATGCCGGTGAGCCGTTGCCCCATGCGGATCGAGCTGGGCAACTCGCTGCCATGCAGATCGCGCAGCCGCGGCTTGTAATCAAACATCTCGAGCTGCGACGGCCCTCCGGACTGACAGATGTAGATCACGCGCTTTGCCTTGGGCGCGAAGTGCGGCAGACCGGGCAGGCCGCCGGCAGCGGCGGCGGGACGCGGTTCGTCCGCCGTTGCCTGCTCACGCAACAGTGCGGCCAGTGCGGCAAGACCAACACCCGTGCCAGCTTGGCCCAGAAAGTGGCGGCGCGTGAGGTGGTTTTGGAAGTCGCTGAGTGGAGTCATGAGAGTTCCTCACTGGCCGAGCCTTAGCAGCCCAGTGAAGATTACGTTATCTCCCCAGATCAGCGTACACAAGGCTATGCGATTGATTTTGCGTCGCGCTCATGCAGACGAGCCGGTAGACGCATGCGCGCATATCCGGCGAGCGGGGGGCGTCAGCCCCCTGATGACGCGGGCCCGGCCAAACGCGGTAAAAAGTCATCAGGGGGCTTACGCCCCCCCGCTCGCCGATCCGCGTGAACCTGGAGCCGGTGAAGACCTGGCCGTCAAAGTAGCACGGATCTCCGAATCCGTGCGAAATGCACGCACAGAATCGGAATTCCGTGCTACATTGGCCACGCAGCTCTCAGTAATCGGCGAGCGATTGTTGACAAAGCCGCAGTCAGTCGCGGGACCATCACAGAATCGCCTTGTCCCATGTTGGTCCGCCCACGAAGCGGTGTTTCTTGCTGTCGATCAGCCATCGTCCTTTCTTTTTCAGAACGACGTAAAGGTTCTCCATTTCGATGGTGTTGAACTTTCCCCGCGTGATCAATTCCGCCCGGCGCGGGTTGACCAGGTTGATGCCAATCAAGGACTCGGCCGACTGGTATCCCGGCGGGATGGAATAGGTTCCAAGCCGCCCGTAGGGTCTTGGGATGGGAGTGCAGAAGATATCAAACACCTGCTCCATCTCGTCCAGGGCTTGCTGACGTGCGGCGGCGGACGCGTCCCCGGCCGCCTTGCGGAGTTCATGGGCCCTCGTCTCCCAGCGGTTCATGGCAAGAATGAAACCGCGCAGAACCTTCTCCGGCGCGGAGAAGTCGCTGAACTCTGCGGTCTCATCGACTACCGGCCAGGGGATGGTTGTCGGTGTTGGCAACGGAGTCGCGCCGGCAGCGCCGATTTCTGTCAACAGGGTCACAATTTCGCCACGCTTCTTTTCCTGGGCAATGCTCAGGGCAGTCCGGCCATCGCACGTCGCGGCATTGACATTGGCGCCGGCGGCGACCAGAGCCTTCACAATCGGCAGACTGCCACGCTGTGCCGCTGCCATGAGCGGCGTACGGAGATACTCAGGAGTTGACAGATTACTTCCTCGATCCTGCGGCTGAGTTCTCGTGACAGAAGCTCGGCGATTTTCTTCATGGTTCACCTGTGTCTCAGCCGTAAATCTTGACTCGATAGTTGCCCAGAGCGTCTCGGTCACGAAGGTCCATGAACCGCAGTTCGGTGCTGCCTTCCAGGGAACCGGGGTAGCAGAGGATCGTGGTCACACGAGTCTTGCCCTTCATCTCATCAAGCAGCTTGCTCATGTGGTAGAGGCCCGGCGACATCACCGCCACTCTCGTCAAGAAGGCGATGGACTTCTTCGGGTCCAGCGAGGCCAGCCGCTCCTTGAGCATCTCCGCAAGCGGCTTGAAGTCCTTGTCGGAGAGGTACGTCGTGACCTGATCCTGGGCACGGCGATAGCCCTCCTCTCGCTCTTGATATATCCCGACTCGCCACAATCAATCGTGGCACGTTTACGGGGTATCTCAGGATCGGTAAGGACGGCCCTGGGGATCGGATGGACTCCCCTGGGGTCGAAAAGCAACGACCCCACCCCCTCTATCGTGCGTGTGATACCTCGGCAATTCTTTGCCGAATTCAGACGGCCCCCTGTCATTTCGCAAGAATCTCTCCAAATCGTCTGGTTGTAAAGGACGACTTTACAACCAACAAGAATCAAACTAAGTGTCCAATCAAAATCCTTCTCCCCATAGGGGGAGAGGTCTTGACCGCTTGCCTAGATTTCTTGCGGATCAGCACAGGGAAACTCGCCCTTTTTGACCAGAAAGGAAATCTCATGAGCAAGTTCAAGTTGATTCCTGCAAGAACCCCGCCAAGAACATCGTCCAGGGTCCGGTCGTGTCCGAGTTGACCCCCGAACAATCGGAGCGGTTACTCAAAATCTTTAAGACGCTCTGGCCGTTCGCCGGGAACAGCTTCGAGACGATGGAGTTGAATTTCTGCCGGGACATCCATCCTGAACGGGAAATCCTCATTTGGGAATGGATCGCCGCCCGCTACACGGAGTTCAGGGAAGAGAAGTCCCGGACCCGCAACGAATTGGAGAATCGTTTTGAGGAGTTGCTGAAGGAATCCAAGGAGAAATGGCCCATTGTGGTCCTGGGACCGCTCGGACCGCCGACCGCAACGGACGGTCAACATCGTCACGGGGAGAGGTAAAGGCTTCCCGTCCGGGCTGGGAATGGCCCATAGCGGTATTGTACCCGGATTTGGAGTGACAACCATCAACTATGAAAGGGGAACGAACATGAACGTGTTTCAACGCTTTCAACGCCTTTACGACGTGGCGACTGCTGACGGTTTCGAGAACACCGGGCGGGCGCTCGTCCTTCATTTCGTCAAGCTGGTCAACGGGATCGGCAAGGAGTGGCGGGCCGAGATTGCAGGGACCGCACGGGAGGCACGCCGGATCATCAAGGACTACGAATCGAAGGGGTGGAAGAACTGCTGGCGGGTTTGGGGTGACGTTCACATACCGGCCTGAGTCCCTGTCCAGGGAATACCGAGAAATCGCTTGCCACAGTCGTCGGGCCTGATAGCTTGGCGGCGGTTTCGATCCTGGTCTTTTCCTTGAAAGGGAACCTCATGACGACTAACAACGAGTTGCGGCCCCCGGTGGAGACTTGTGCCGGTTGCGGCCAGGTCTTCCCGGTTTCCGACCTGGTGGAGTCCGTGGAAACCATCACGGAAGGTTGCGTCTCCCCCGATGGAACTTCCCAGGGGGAGACGAAAACCGTTGTCCTTCATTTCTGCAAGGTCTTGCGGTGAAGAAACGACGGGTCGCCCAGGGTCTTGATACCTGGCAACCAGGACGACCGAAGGGGACTTGCGACAAGACGACCCCGGAGGTCCGCAAACAGATTCTCAGGATGGTGAAGGACCGGGTTCCGATTACGAAGATTGCGAAGATGTTGCACCTGTCACGTCAGACGATCTACACCGTGTTGGAAGAAGAAGGGGGCAAGGAATAACAATCGGACGATGCAGGTCATCCTTGCAGGTCAAGTGGCGAAGAAATCAGGACGCCATGCCGCTTGAGAAATCTCTCAAGTCGCTCGAACTGTCGAATTAGCACGTCCTTTCGCTCTTCGCAATCCCGAATCAGTTGTTCCACGAAAAATCGCTTGTCGGCATCGGCCACTCTTGCCAACAATGCACTTTGCTTCTTGATTTGCTCTTGGAGACGATTTAGATCATCCATGAGTTCCTTCACCCATGCTCGCATGACACGCTCAAACCACTTTTTCTTTTTCAAGCTGCGTCTCCCATGTTGGCGGTATTCTACCCGCCGCCGCCCGATTGGAAACCTGGTTGTCAATTTCATTTCGGGCTTGGCACCCCCGACAACTCCAGAATTGCCAAGTCACGATAAATGTTGCGTCGACTGGCGTTGAAATGCTCCGCCAGCCGGCGGGCATTCCAGGAGGAAGGTCCCCGCAGGAGAGCGATAACCTGGAGCAGTCGTTGCAGTCGCCGTCCCCGCATGAATCGCTGTACTCCTCGGTGTACAGCGACACAATGCGGCATCCCCACTGAGGCTAAAGTGGGGATCTTCCGAGCCGAGCGTCTTGTTGTCCTTGAAAACGTGGACATGCTTTGCACCCTTGAAGTTAGCAAAACACAGGCTTCGAGGGGAAAGACATGTC
>VGYC01000323.1 GCA_016873095.1 Planctomycetota bacterium
CCTCCTAGGGTCGAAGTGAGAACTACCTTGCTGCGTAGCGGCCCAGCGACTCGGCGATCACGTCGATGCCTTCGACGCCGCGTTCTTGCAGTCGATGCAATGCAACCTGCGTCGTGATGAAGCTGAGCATCGAGCGCGTGACCACGTCGGTGTCGGAGATGGCGTTGAGCAGGATGGAAAAATGGTTGCGCCGCGGCACTTCCAGCAGATCGACGGCAGCGCCACAGGTCTGGCAAGCCTTGCAGAAGGCGTCCGCTTGCGGGCGGTCGCAAGCAGGCAGATCGTTGTCCCCGAGCATGACCAGGAACGGCGGCGTGTCCTGGCGCACATGCGTGATCGGCGACGCCTGGGCGCGGACGGTGAGATCCTTTCCAAAGGCCAGGTCGAAGAACTTGTCCCTGGGAATAACGAACAGCCCGCTCAGCGGCAAGCAGCCACGAATGTTCGCCGCGGGCACGCCAGCTTCCTTGAGATAACGAGAGTCGGTGGCCAGCAGGGAGCAAAGATGGCCGCCGGCGGAATGTCCGCTGACAAAGATCTCGTCAGCCCGTCCGCCGTATTTGCCGATGTTCCTGTGCACCCAGGCAACCGCGCGGGCCACGTCGCGAATATGTTCCGGGTGCCGCACGCGCGGCGACAGCCGATAGTTAGGGCACACCACGGCAATGCCGTGCTTGTTGAACGTCCGGGCGAGCGTGCTATAGACGAATAACTGATTCTTGCTCCCTTCCACCCACGCGCCGCCGTGGATGAACATCAACACCGGGAAATCGCGCCGGCCCTTGGGCAAGTAGACATCCAGCTTGTGACGAACCGGGTCCGCGTCCGGACCATCGTAGTAGGCAATGTCCGTAAGCGACCTGGTCTCGAACGCACCGTTGTGGGCCTCGGCAGCGTCCTGGCCATTCAGGGGGACGGCGCAAGCCAGACTGATCAGAACGACGAACATTACTGCTGGCAACCATCCAAAGCGCCGATGCATCGCGTTCTCCCATATTCACCGCGAAGGAATCCGGCCGAGCCCGCACGGCGGTCAGCGGGCCGCGTAGCCGTTGCTGGCTCGGTGTGGCCTATTCTACCAAACTCCCGCGAAGGAATTACCATGCCCAGCTTCGCAAAGATTCAATTTGCGCGGCGAATTCCGCCTTCACAATTTCGCGAGCGAAGTCTATGGTCGCTGGCGAAAGGAGCGGCTCATGCATCGCCGGCGGCTCGCCGCGAAACTGCTGGTTGTGTTCCTGCTCGGTTGCGATACGACCGTCCAGGACCGCGTCAAGGACTTCAATCGCGAAGGGACCATCCTGTACAGGCAGGGTGAGTATCAAGCGGCGCGCGAGCATTTCGAGCAAGCCAGCGAACTGAAGCCGGACGACTCGAACCTTCTCTACAACATTGGCCAGTGCTATGAGCGGCAGGGAGAGTGGCCCAAGGCGGAATCGTTTTACCGGAAATGCCTGGAACAAGAGCCGGAGCACGAAGACGTGCGCTTCGCGCTGGCGCAGGTGCTGGACCGGACCGGCCGGCGCGACGAGGCAGCCAGGCTGGCCAACGACTGGCTCGTCAGCCATTCGCACAAGGCCGCTCCATATGCCCTGGACGGCTGGCGACTCCGGCAGGACCGGGCATTTCCGCAAGCGCGAGGCCGCCTCATGCAAGCCCTGGCCATCGATCCGCATTGCAGCCGCGCGCTCGTCGAACTCGGCATCCTTTACGAGCAGCTTGGCGAGCCGGAACGCTCTCTCATCCTCTACCAGCGTTCCCTCGAATACAACCCCCGCCAACCGGACGTTATCGATCGCTTGAACGAACTCAAGGCCAAGAACGTCGGTAAGCCGTTGCCAAATCGCTGAGCGATCAGGACGACTCAGAGCGACGGACCGCCGCGCCGTGCAGCCCGTCGCCTTGTTTTTTGTTCTACGACGAGAGGGCGAGCCTGCTGCCGAGCCATCCAGCCCTTGACGGTGCCGGCTCGGCAGGAGCCTCGCCCTCCCGAAATCTCTCTCGCCCTTTCGCGATTGAACTGTCGGCGTCAGTTGGTTGCCAGCGAATAGCGATTCCAGACGCCGCCGAGATTGCGGACCACAATGCGGTAGGTCCCGGTCGAGCGCGGCACCCAGCGTACGGTCTCGCGATCGGTCAGGCCGATGCCCTGGACAATGAGGTTGCCGAAGCGGTCGTAGACGAACACGTCGAGGTCCGTGTCGCCGTCGCCGACGATCGAGACGACTGCCAGTTCACCGCCACGAAACGTGTCATGATAGGTGACCGAGGAGTAGGCCTCGCAACGGCGAGTATCGATTCCCGGCCCAGGAATTCTCCCGGCCTCCACCGCGCCCGCCAGCCCCAACACACCGACCAGACCCAGCAGCGACAGCGTCCTGATGTTCATGATTCGCTCCCTTCAGATTGCATTCCCCGTTGTTGCATGCCCATGACTGTCATGGGTTCCGTGATCAATACGGGACACTGGCGGGAGTGTGACAGAAGAATCGTCCAGCATCAGGCGAGCCGCTAACCGGAGTCAGACCAGGCGAAGAAAACCTCCTCCGGTCGCGGACGCTCCCGGCTCGCGATCTCGGTGGCAACTTGCGGCGCAACTCGTACAAACCGACCGCCGAACGCGCGCTTTTTCACTATAATATCGCCAAGGATTTGATCACTTTTTTGCAGGATCGCAGAGGATTCCAGCTTTGGCGGACGACGCAATTCCCCCGAGTGGCCCACCGCCGGAGACGCCTCTGGTCGGCGGCAACGGTGAGACGTTTCCCACGCTGAATATCGAGGACGAGCTCAAGGATAGCTACCTCAGCTACGCCATGAGTGTCATCATCAGCCGCGCTCTGCCCGACGTGCGCGACGGGCTCAAGCCGTCGCAGCGACGCATCCTGCTGGCCATGCACGACCTCGGTCTGGGGCCCGCGTCGGCCACGAGCAAGTGCGCAGGCATCGTCGGCGAGACGATGAAGCGCTACCACCCGCATGGCGACATGTCGATCTATCCCACCCTGGTCCGCATGGGCCAGGAGTGGAACATGCGGCACCGGCTCATCAACCCGCAAGGCAACTTCGGGTCAATCGCCGGGCTGCCGCCGGCGGCCATGCGCTACACCGAGGCCCGCCTGTCCCAGGTCGCCGCCGAGATGCTCGACGACCTCGAAAAGGACACCGTCGATTACATTGACAACTACGACGGCAAATATCGCGAGCCGCTCGTACTACCCAGCCGGTTTCCAAATCTTCTCGTGAACGGCTCGGACGGCATCGCCGTCGGCATGGCGACCGAGATTCCGCCGCACAATCTTGGCGAGGTCTGCAACGGTCTGGTGCGGCTGATCGACGAGCCGGACTGCACCATTGAAGATCTCATGGAACACATCCCTGGGCCAGACTTCCCCACGGGCGGCATCATCTGCGGCCGGCAGGGCATTCTCGACGGCTATCGCACCGGCCGCGGCAAGGTCATCCTCCGCGCCCGCGCCCACATCGGCGAGGAACGCGGCCGCGAGCAAATCATCATCACCGAGGTCCCCTACCAGCAGACGCGCAACCGCCTGCACGAGGCCATCGGCGATCTCGTCAAGAATGAGCGCATCAAGGGCGTTCACGACGTCAACGACTACTCCAGCGCCCGCATGGGCGAACCGGTGCGGCTGGTCATCGATCTCAAGCGCGACGGCGACCCGGAGCTGGTGCTCAACCAGCTGTATCAGTACTCGCCGCTGCAAAAGACGGTCAGCCTGATCATGCTGGCGCTGGTGGACGGCCGGCCGCGCACCTTGAACCTCAAGCAGATGCTCGAGGAGTTCCTGCGGCACCGCGTGCAGGTGATCCGCCGGCGGACCGATCATCTGTTGCGCGAGGCCAAGAAGCGCGGGCACGTCCTGGAAGGGCAGCTCATCGCCATCTCGTCGCTGGACGAGGTTATTCAGATCTGCAGGACGTCGCCGAGCCGGGCAACCGCCAAGGAACGGCTGCAAGGCCATGAGGTGGCCGCCGCCGTGATGGAACGCGCCCTGGGCGCCGAGCATTTTGCTGCGCTGAAAAAGGAGCTGGGCGACTTCCCGTCCTACAACATGACCGAGGCCCAGGCCGAGGCGGTGGTGCGCATGCAGCTAGGCCAGCTTGCGGCCCTGGAGCGCGACGAGATCCTGAAGGAGTATCAGGAGCTGCGCGGCAAGATTCGCGGTTATGAAGAGTTGCTTTCCAGCGAGCGCAACATCCTGGCCGTCATCCGCGGCGACCTGATCGAGCTGCGCGACAAGTACGGCGAGGAACGCCGCACGCAGATTCTCGATGCCGCCCCCAGCGAGCTGTCCATCGAGGATCTGATCGCCGAGGAGATCAACGCCGTCACGCTCAGCCACAATGGCTACATCAAGCGGCTGCTCCTGAACACCTATCGCAGCCAGCATCGCGGCGGCAAGGGCGTGACCGGGGCGGACACCAAGGAAGACGACTTCATCGAGCATTTCTTCGTCGCCTCGACGCACGCCTACCTGCTGTGCTTCACCAATCGCGGGCAGGTCTACTGGCTCAAGGTCTACGACATCCCGCAGATGAGCCGGACCAGCCCCGGCCGGGCCATTGCCAACCTGCTCAACCTCAAGGCGGAGGAGAAGATCACCAGTGTCATTGCCGTGCGGCATTTCGACAAGGAAAGCCATCTGATGATGTGCACGCGCCGCGGGCTGGTAAAGAAGACGCCTCTGGAGGATTACAGCCGACCCAAGAGCGGCGGCATCATCGGCATCAGCCTGGAGGAAGGCGACACGCTCATCGACGTGGCTCATACGCGGCCGGGCGACGAGATCGTGCTCAGTACCCGGCTGGGCATGGCCATCCGCTTCGGCGAGTCCGACGCCCGCGCCATGGGCCGCAACACCCGAGGCGTCAAGGGCATCTCGCTGCAAGAAGGAGACGAGGTCGTCGGCATGGTCGTCACTGACCCGGAAGGCTTCCTGCTCACCGTCTGCGAGAACGGCTACGGCAAGCGCACGCCGTTCGGCGCCAACCTGGCCGGCGAACCTGCCGAGGGGGAAGAAGCTGCGGAGGAGCCAGAGGTGCCACCGGATGCGGTATCAGCAGACGCCCCGGCAGATGCTCCCGTTGACGAGGGTGACGTTCCCAAAGATCGTTCCGGCATGCGTTACCGCAAGCAGCGCCGCGGCGGCAAGGGGCTGCGCGACATCCGCACCAGCGACCGCAACGGCCTGGTGGTCGGCATCAGTTCCGTCCGCGACAGCGACGACATCATGCTCATCACCACGCAGGGCATGGTCAACCGGACGCACGTCCGCGAAATCCGCGTCGTCGGCCGCAACACCCAGGGCGTCCGCATCATGAACCTCAACGAGAGCGACAAGATTGCGTCGATCGCCAAGATCGCCCAGGAGGACGCGACGCCGGAACCGGTCGGTGAGTTGCCGCCGGAAGTTCCGCCGGCTCCTTCGCCGCCTTTGGACCCATCGTGAGTCATGGGCGGCGATACTGTCTTGGCGCGAAAGTCCGCTCATTTTCAGAATCGTGGCAGCACGTTTGCCGTGCCGTTGGCCGACGGGCGTTATGGAGCATGCCGGGTTCTTCGGATCGATCCAGACCGTGGTATGTCTTTATTTGCAGCTACGACTTTCATCGATTGCGAACCACCTGAGATTTCTGACCCATCGCTAAGGTGTATCTTGATACGGAATAGCGTGAATGAATACGGTCAATCTTGCGTTGGCCAGTGTGTCGTGTGGCAACGTTGAGCTTTTCCGCCCCCCGCGGAGTTCGAGTGTGTTGGTAGGCTCGAGCCGACTGCTACGGAGGAGCGAATCGACCTAGATGCCTACAACAAACTATGGGAGCACTGGGCGGTTCAAATACTGCAAGAATGGCGCTGGCACCATGACAGAGTGTCTCTTCTGAGAGAATACGACGCGGCCTATGGAGGACCTGGGAGATTCCAGCGCTTTCTCAAGAAGATGACGAAAAGGTCAAAGGCCACATTAACAGAACTCAGGAAGCAGAGCTACTTTGGCGAATGGAAGGGCCACGTATTGGTTCACGGCGCGGGCAATAGAGATATTGCCCTTTGTTGATTGTGGTGGGCTTGGACTGCCTCGACAAGCCAGTCGAAGACGTTGCAGGATTGGCGGCGGCAGGTTTCGATGACAGTCAGCAGTCGCTCGACGAACTGACTGCCGGACGCTGATTGCGTGCCGAACGAGAGCTTCCGCCAGATGACCGCGTGCCGCAGCGCTTGCTCGGCGGCATTGTTGG
>VGYC01000324.1 GCA_016873095.1 Planctomycetota bacterium
CCCCTGGTCCCGCCCCCCGTCCGCATCGCGTGCCCGGCCTCTCCGCGCCCGCGTCGCGTCATCCCATCACCCCGCGGCCCCGCGCCTGCCCCCCCCGCCGGCCCAGCAACGCAACTGGCTCCCTTCGTGAAAACCTGCAGGATATGCCCGTTGCCCGCCTCGGTCGTGAAATCCATTGGCGGGCTGATGCCGTTCAAGGCCACGCAGACGCGCTGCGAGTCGCCGTCGAATTCGTAGATGGCCGGCAGGGTCTTGTCCTTGAGCGCCCCCACCGTCATCGTGATGAACATGACCTTGGGGCTTTTCGTCGGGTCCAGCTTGAATGTGGATTCGCCCACGACCTGATCGCCTTTCTTGAGGATGCGCTTGTTGCCCTCGACGATCAACTTGTAATCGGCAAACTGCTCCGCTCCGGCTTGCCGACCGTCCTTCTCGACATCGGTCAACGCCCAGGTTCCCTGAAACTTGGCCAGTTCCTTCTTGGCCGCATCGTCCTGCGCGTTTGCGGCGACAAGGCATACGGACAGCAGCACGACAATGGTCGCAAGTCGCATGATTCTCCTCCGGATGAACATGCGTCTTGAAGGCTTCGATAGTATATCGAATGGAGTCAGCCACACGTCGGCTGAGGATCGCTCGCCCAAACTCTCAAGCATTGTCGGCCGGAAACGAATAACAGTCCAGCGGCTTTGGCCACCTTGCGTCGTGGCCCGGTCCCGTGAAAGAACGAATGCCAGGAGATGGCTGCCGTCATCATCGACACCGTGAGCAAGTCATTCGGCTCCCACCTGGCTGTGGACGATCTCAGCCTGGAGGTGCCGGCCAGATCCATCTACGGCTTCATCGGCCCCAATGGCTCCGGCAAGACGACCACGCTGCGCATGATCATGCGCATCCTGCATCCGGACCGGGGGCATATCCGCGTGCTCGGCCGGGAGATGCTCGCCGCCGCCAACGACCGCGTCGGTTACCTGCCCGAGGAGCGCGGCCTATACAAGCAAATGAAGGTTCACGATCTGCTGCGCTTCTATGCCGAGCTGAAGGGCTTTCGCGACAGCAAGCGGGCCATCGCCGACTGGCTGGAACGGCTGGCCCTGGCCGACTGGGCCGACAAGAAGATCGAGACCCTGTCCAAGGGCATGGCCCAGAAGGTCCAGTTCATCTCCGCCGTCATCGCCAGGCCGGAGCTGGTCTTGCTCGACGAGCCCTTCTCCGGTTTGGACCCCGTCAACCTGGACGTGATTCGCAACGCCATCCTCGAGCTGAACCGGCAGGGCGTCACGGTGATCTTCTCGACGCACGACATGGCCGTCGCCGAGAAGATGTGCGATTACATCTTCATGATCTACAAGGGGCGCAAGGTTCTGGACGGCACGCTGGCCAGCATCCAGCAGACCTATGGTCAGGACACCGTGCGCGTGCGGCTGGCCAACCAGGGGGTTCCGCTGGCTGACTTGCCCGGGGTCCTTCAGGTGGATGACTTCGGCCACTGCCAGGAGCTGCGCATCGCCCCGCATACCGAACCCAATCGCCTGCTCGAGTGCTTGATGGCTCGCGGAGTCGTCCAGCACTTCGAGCTGGCTCATCCGACCTTGCACGAGATTTTCATCCGGATCGCAGGCAACGGCGAACATCAGTGACTGGAGGTCATGGCGTGCGCAAAACCATGGTCATTGCCGCCCGGGAATATCGCGCCGCCGTGCGCACCAAGACATTTGTCATCAGCCTGGTGATGCTGCCGATCCTGATGGCGGGCAGCTTTCTCCTGCAACGCATGTTTCGCGGCATCGTCGACACCCAGGACAAGCACTTTGTCCTGGTCAGCCACCAGGCGCCGCGCCCTCTGCTCGATGCCGTCACGGCGGCGCTCGACGCCTACAACCGGACGGACAGCTTCGACAAGGAAACGCACAAGCAGATCAAGCCGCGCTTCATCATCGACAAGATCGAGCCGGCGGCGCAGAGTGCGGCGGCTCATGATCGGCTGCGCCTGACCCTGTCGGATCAGATTCGCGACGGCCAGCTCGTCGGCTTCATGGAGATCATTCCCGCCGGCTACAAGCATGGTGAGGGAAATAAGCCTCGGCCGCCGGCGGATGACACCTACGCCCCGTTGGTTCTCCGCTACCAGACCAATCGGCCCACGTTTCTGGCTTTCTCCCGTTTCGTGGAAAAGGTCGTGACCGATTCGGTTCGCGCCCAGCTCGGCAAGAAGGCCGGCCTGAACCGGGCGCAGACCCTGGCCCTGGCAAGCCCGGTGGCTGTTGAGTTCAAGGGCCTGGTCAAGCTGGATGCCGGCACGGGCGCCATCGCCGAGAGTTCCGAGCAGGGCCGCTTCGCCGGCGTCATCGTGCCCGGCGTCATGATGATGCTCATGTTCATGGTGATCCTGATGACGGCCACGCCTCTGATGCAGGGAATCGTCGAGGAAAAGATGCAGCGCATCGCCGAGGTTCTGCTGGGCTCCGTGCCTCCCTTCGAGTTGATGATGGGCAAGATCCTTGGCATGGTCGGCGTGTCGCTCACCATCGCCGGCGTCTACCTCGGCGGGGCCTACTGGGCCGCGCAGCACTTCGGCATCGCCGACAGCATCAGCATCGAGTTGCTGATCTGGTTCGTCATCTTCCAGGCGCTGGCCGGCTTGATGTTCGGCTCGCTGTTCATCGCCATCGGCGCCGCCTGCACGGACATGAAGGAGACACAGAACCTTCTCTGGCCGGTGATGCTCCTGGCCTGCCTGCCGATGTTCCTCCTGGGCAATATCCTGCAGGAGCCGAGCGGGCCGATTGCACGCGGCCTGTCGTTCTTCCCCTTCGCCACGCCGACGCTCATGATGGCCCGCATCGCCTCGCCGCCCGGCATCCCCTGGTGGGAACCAGCCATCGGCGTCGCCCTGGTGCTGGCCACCACGCTGCTGTGCGTCTATGTCGCCGGCCGCATCTTCCGCATCGGCATCCTCCTCCAGGGCAAAGGCGCCCGCCTCGGCGAAATCCTCACCTGGGCAATCCGCGGCTGAACAGGGACATTTTCACATACTCGGCGCCTGCCCAGCAGGTGGCCGCAGCGCCAGGCGATCTGGTTTCCGCTGCCGGGACAGCTAGAATTCTCGCCATGGCCAGCAGCAAGCACATCCTCGCCTTCGATCTGGGCGCCGAGAGCGGCCGGGGACTTGTCGGTTCGTTCGACGGCGACAAGCTGCGGCTGGACGTCGTGCATCGCTTTCCGAACGGACCGGTCCAGACACTGGATACGCTGCACTGGGATGTGTTGCGGCTCTTCGGCGAGATGCTGCAGGGCATGCGCAAGGCGGCGGTCGAGAGCGGTCCGATCGCCAGCGTGGGCATCGATACCTGGGGCGTGGATTTCGCGTTGCTCGGCCGCGACGGCTCGTTGCTCGGCAATCCTCGCAACTATCGCGACCCGCACACCGAAGGCATCATGGAGCCGGCGTTCGCGCGCGTTGGCCGCGAGGACATCTACCGGCAAACCGGCATCCAGTTCATGCGTTTCAACACGCTCTTTCAGCTGCTGGCGTTGCAACGCGATCGCTCGCCGTTGCTCGACGCTGCCGAGACGATGCTGCTCATCCCGGATCTGTTCCACTACTGGCTGACGGGCGTGAAGGCCAACGAGTTCACCGACGCCAGCACCAGCCAGATGATCGACCCGCATGGCCGGGGCTGGGCCCGCGAGCTGGTGCGGTCCTTCGGCCTGCCGGAGCGCTTGCTGGGCACGATCGTGCCGCCGGGGACGGTGCTCGGACCGTTGCGCACCTCGGTGGCGACAGCGGCCGGCATTGTGTCCGTGCCGGTGATCGCGCCGGCCACGCATGACACCGCCTCCGCCGTTGCCGCCGTTCCCGCCCGGGGCAATGCCTGGGCATACATCAGCTCGGGAACCTGGTCGCTCATGGGCGCGGAGCTGCCGTCGCCGCTGGTCAGCGACAAGGCGCTCGCCTTCAACTTCACCAATGAAGGCGGCGTCTGCGGTACGACCCGGCTGCTCAAGAACGTCATGGGCCTGTGGCTGGTGCAGGAATGCCGCCGTGCCTGGGAACGCGATGGTCACACCTACAGCTACGAGGAATTGATGCACCTGGCCGAGGCCGCGCCGCCCTTTGTCAGCGTGGTCGATCCCGACGACGCGGGTTTCATCTTGCCCGCCAGCATGCCGGCCGCGCTCGCCGATTACTGCCGCCGCACCGGACAGCCGGTTCCCCAGGAACCCGGCGCCGTCATTCGCTGCACACTGGAAAGCCTGGCGCTGCGCTATCGCTGGGTGCTGGACCGCCTGGAGGAGTTGACGGGCCAGCGGCTGGAGGTGATCCACATCGTCGGCGGCGGCAGCCAGAACAGCGTGCTCAACCAGTTCACCGCCGATGCCTGCAACCGCCCGGTTGTGGCCGGCCCGGTGGAAGCGACGGCCATCGGCAACGTCCTCATGCAGGCCATCGGCCTGGGGCTGTTGAAGTCGCTGGCGGACGGCCGCGACGTCGTCCGCCGCTCCTTCGAAGTCCGCACGTTCGAGCCACGGCAGCCGGAACGCTGGCAACAAGCGTACGAGCGATTTGTGAGGTTGTGACCAGCCCAGCGGATTCACGGCTCGGCAGCAGCCTCGCCCCTCCCGAAATGTGCCATGCCTGTCTACGGCGGATCACGCGTGAAGTCGCCGGAGCGGCCGCCGCTCTTCTCCTCGAGCTGGATGCGCTCCACTGACATGCCCTTGTCCACCGACTTGCACATGTCGTAAACGGTGAGGGCGGCCACGCTGACGGCCGTCAATGCCTCCATCTCCACGCCCGTTCGTCCCTGGAGCCTCACCGTGGCCTCGATGCGCAGCAAGTCGGCCGCCGGAAATGAGAACTCGATCTGCACCGACGAGATGGGCAGCGGATGGCAAAGCGGGATCAGGTCACAGGTCCGCTTGGCCCCCATGATACCGGCCAGGCGGGCCACCTCGAGCACGTCCCCCTTGGCCAGCGCGCGGTCCTGGATGAGCCTGGCCGTCTCCGCCTTGAGTCGAACCACGCCGCTTGCGCGCGCCACCCGGGCGGTTTCGGATTTGGCGCTGGTATCCACCATGCGGCTGGCGCCGCGCTCGTCGAAATGCGATAGGTCCGACATGGACGATCAATCTTGCAGGTGGCCGATGTTGTTGAAATACGTGATGAGAAAACGCTTGCCATTCCAGTAGAACGCGGCCCCGGCACGCGTGCCCACAAACAGCCCGAAGCATGAATCGAGATCAACGCCCTCGCGGGCCATTCTCCGGGCCTCGGGCTCGCCCTGAATGTCCTTCAGCTTCCCCCACTTTCCCTTGCGTGCCAGAATGTCGATGCCCGCCTTGGAGATCTCCTTGGTGCCGCGAACCTCGGCCAATCCGCTCTTGACCTTGTCGATCTGGTCCTTGAATTCCTCCGGAATGTGCAGGTAAGATACGGCCTTGTCAAAGTCCTTTGCATCAAGGGCGGCAAAGAAACCCTTGCGGGTCCTGGCTGCCGCCTCCTTGCTCGGCCCCTTGATAGCTTTCGCATCGGGTGCAACGGGCGCATCGACGGTCACGAAACTCTTGGGTTGAATCGGCGCCCCGCCGGGCACTTGTCCCGGTACTGGAACCGGCGGCTTGCCGGGAATTCCGCCGGGCTGGCCGCCTGGTTGCCCTTGAAAACCGCCAGGTTGCCCGCCGGCCCCACCGGGCTGGCCCCCCTGGAAACCGCCGCCGGGCATGCCTTTCATACCACCAGGCAGCCCGCCGGGCATGCCACCCGGCATGCCTTTCATCCCACCCGGCATCCCGCCAGGCATTCCACCCGGCATGCCACCCGGCATGCCACCCGGCATGCCACCCGGCATGCCACCCGGCATGCCACCCGGCATGCCACCCGGCATGCCACCCGGCATGCCACCCGGCATGCCACCCGGCATGCCACCCGGCATGCCACCCG